>NZ_CP109432.1:7317033-7631662 GCF_036227065.1 Spirillospora sp. NBC_01491 | reverse complement strand
GCCCGGCCGCAGAATCAGCCAGTCGAGGTCCCGGGCGCGCAGGTCCTCCTCCGCCGCCCCCTTGGCCCGGACGTAGGCGGCCCAGACCTCGTCGGTGCCGGCCCGCGGCGGCTCCCCCGCGCCCATCGCCGACACCTGGAGCAGCCGCCGGACCCCGGCGCGCTCGGCCGCGTCCGCCACCAGCACCGACGCCGCCCGGTCGACCGAGTCCTTGCGGCCCGCGCCGCTCCCGGGGCCGGCCCCGGCCGCGAAGACGATCGCCTCCGCGCCGGTCACCTCGGCCGCCACCTCGTCCAAGCCCGCCTGCTCCAGGTCGCACACGACCGGGCCGGCGCCCGCCGCCCGCACGTCGCCGGCATGGTCCGGATTCCGGATCAGGCTCAGCACGGTGTCCCCCCGCGCGGCCAGCAGCCGGGCCAGGCGCAGCGCGATCTGCCCGTGCCCTCCCGCGATCACAACGTTCATGGGGTGATCCTACGAACCCGGCGGCCCGTCTGGGGGACGCGGGGCCGGAGAGCGGTCAGGAGGGTCCGGCCGTCTTTCCGCACTCCAGGAGGGCGCGTGCGAACGCCGTGGCGTGTTCGCGCATCCGCGCGGTCGATTCCGGGCCGTCCATCTGGGCGCCCATCAGCTCGGCGAGCTGGGGCAGGGCCATCGGCATCAGGACCAGCCCCATCAGGCTCAGCATCGTCCTCCCGGCCTCGGCCGAGGGCTCCTGGCCGAGGTGGGCGGCGAGGGAGGCGACCTTGTCGTGGCAGCGGTCGACGCGCCACTGCTGGTCGGGCAGGTGGCCGGACCGGTCGTGCAGCGCCTCCCACATGAGCAGCCGGAGCAGGTCGGGGTGCTCCTGATAGTGGTCGAAGAGCCCCGCCACGTACTGGACCGGGTCGTCGCCGAGCAGCGCGTTCACCTCGGTGAGCTCGTCCATCGCGTCCTTCATGACCGCGTCGAAGAGCTTCTCCTTGTTGCCGAAGTATCCGTAGATCCGCTCCTTGTTGACGCCGGCCAGCCGGGCGATCCGGTCGACCCGGGCGCCGGCGATGCCGTGCTCGGCGAACTCCTCGCGGGCGGCGGCGAGCAGGGCCTCTTTGGTCGAGGCGGTGGTGGATGCGCTGGTGGCCATGGTCCCGAGCATAGCGGGATCGCCGTCCAACCGGTTGGTTGACATCCAACCGGTTGGTTGGCTACGGTTCCGGCCATGCGCTCCTCCCCCGTCCTCCCGGCCACCACCACCGCTCCGGCACGGCCCCCGGCTCCGACCGCGACGACCGCGTTCGCGCCGTTCGCCCGGACGGTCGCCGTGCTCTCCGGCACCGCCCTGCTCGCCACCGCGCAGCTCTACGGGATGATCGCCCTGCTCGGCTCCGCCGCCGCGGGCTGGCACGCCCGACCCACCTCGCTCACCTGGCTGGTGAGCGCGTTCGGGTTCGGCTACGCGGCGGGCTTCCTGCTCTTCGGCCCGCTCTCCGACCGGTTCGGCCGCCGCCGCGTGATGGTCGCCGGGGTCGCCGCGACCGCCGTGACCACCGCGCTGGTCGCCGCCTCCCCCGGCCCGGACGCGGCGCTGATCCTGCGCGCGCTCCAGGGCCTGACCATCGGGGCGTTCCCGCCCGTCGCGATGGCCTACGTCGCCGAACGCGTCGAGCCGCGCCGCCGCCTGGTCACCGTGACCGCGATGACCACCGGGTTCCTGTCGGCCGCCGTCCTCGGCCAGCTCGCCGCGCAGGGCCTGGCCGCGACGCTCGGCTGGCGCGCGTTCTTCCTGGTCGGCGCGGTCGCGTTCGGCGCCGCCGCGCTGCTGCTGCGCTGGGCGCTGCTCCCGGACGGCCCGTCCACCGGCGCCTCCCCGGCCGCCGCCTACCGGGCCATGCTCCCGCTGCTCCGGACGCCCGGACTGCGGCTCCTCTACCTGGCGGTGCCCACCGTGCTCGGCTCGTTCGTCGCGATCTACACCGGGCTCCAGCTCACCGGCACGACCGGGCTGCTCGGGCTGCGGGCGAGCGCGCTCCCGGTGATCGTCGCGATCCCGTTCCTGACCCCGGTCCTCGCCCGCGTCCCCGGCCCGGCCCGGGTCGGCCTGGCGCTCGCCCTGTCGGCCGCCGGCGTCGCGCTGATCGGCCTGCTGCACCCGGGGACCCTGCTGCTCGGCGCGCTGCTCATCGCCGTGACGGCCGGCACCGCCGTCGCCGCACCGGGCCTGATCGACACCATCGGCTCCCGGGCCGGCGCGGCCCGCGGCCCCGCGATCTCGCTGTTCACCGCGCTGCTGTTCGTCGGCGCCAGCCTCGGCCCGCAGCTCGCCGGCGCGCTCACCGGCTCGGGCCTGGCCGCCCTGGCGCTCGTCCTCGCGGGGCTGCTCGCCGTCGCCGCCCTGCTGGTGCTCGCGTCCGCCGCCGGCACCGGACGCGGCACCCGCCGCTGACTCCGGCCGCACCGGGCCCCTGGTCCGCCTCTCCTCCGTCCGCCGGACGGAGGAGAGGCGGATCAGGCCGTCAGCCCGTCCAGGGAAGGCGGAGGGCCTCCAGCCCGGAGTCCTCCAGCAGGGCCTCGACGAGCGGGACCGGTCCGACGACCTTGGTGCCCCACAGGTCCCAGTCGCAGTAGACGACCCACGAGCGGTCCTCGGCCCACAGGTTGGACGGGCAGCTCGACATCTCCGGATGGTCGTAGAGGCCCGCCGCGTCGCCGAGGCGGCCGGCCAGCACCGTCTCGTCGTCCCAGTCGGCGGTGACCAGCGGGCAGTAGTACGCCAGGCACGCGGTCTCGGCGCCGGCCGGGCTGTGCCGCGCCAGCACGTCCACCAGCCGGCGCCAGCTCTCCCGGTCGAGGCAGCCCTCGGCCGGCGGCCGGATCGCCGCCGACCAGCTCCCCGTCGGGTGCGCCTGCCGCAGGCAGCGGTTGCCGGGCAGCTCGCCGTCGGGCACCGGCTCCTCGCCGAACCCGCGCGCCAGTTCGGCCCAGCGCAGCCGCCGCCAGCCCGCGCCGGGGTCGCCGCTGCGGCCGAGCCCGGTCCCGGTGACGACGGCGCCCTCCAGCAGATCGCCGAGGTCGGCGTCGCCCATCACGTCCGGCTCGGTGAGCCCGGCCGCCCGCACCGACTGGTGGACGTCGTCGTGCGTGGTGGTGACCAGGCCCTCCTTCCACGCGTACATGGAGTGCAGCACCCACACCCCGTCCGGGCGGCGCGGCGGCTCGAACCCCGAGTAGCAGTGGTCGGGATCCAGGTCGTTCAGCCAGCCGACGGCCGCACCCGGCACAGGGGTCCACGCGTCCTCGACACCCGCGTTCTCCAAATCGGCCATGTCCGCATCCTGCCACCCTTCGAAGCCGGTGCCACACGCAGCATCACCTGTGCGCGCCGACGGCGGGGCGGTCCGGCCGGGCTTCCGGGCCGGGCCCGGTGGAGATCATTCCCACCTGACCGCTTCACCCTTTTTCGCCCGGCGCCATCTCACCCGCCGAAGTTCCCGGCGACCTCCTCCACCCGGTCCCGCTTCACGTACATGTCCCAGTACACGTCGGCCAGGACGGCGGGATCGACGAGATCGAGGCCCTCGGGGCGCGGCCCGTCGTAGGAGTCGCTCTCGAGCAGCCGGTGCACGTCGCTGCCCTTGATGCCCGCGCCGATGGTCAGCGTCCCGGCGTGGACGCCGGTGCCCTCCAGCCCGGCCGAGAGCGTCAGGATGTAGTGGCGCATCGCCGCCATGGCCGTCCCGATGTCGCCCATGAAGGGGATCGGGTACTTCGCGGACGCCCCCTGCGTGAACAGCAGCGCCCCGTCCCCGCGCTCGATCATCCCGGGCAGGACGCGCCTGACCAGCCCCACCGGGGCGAGCAGGAACAGTTCGAGCGGCGTCCGCAGCTCCTCCGGGCCGATCTCGGTGACCGGGCCGGGCGCGAACCCGAGGTTGAGACCGCCCGGACCGTACTCCAGCACGTCGATCCGCCCGAACCGGGCCTCGATGGCGTCCACCGCGGCGGCGGTCGCCGCCGCGTCGGTGAGGTCGGCGGCGAACGCCGCGGCCTGCACTCCCTCGGCCGCCAGCGTCGCGGCCAGCCCGTCCAGCCGCGCGCGGTCACGGGCGACGAGCGCCACCCCGAAGCCCTCCCGCCCGAAGCGGCGGGCGATCGACAGGCCGAGCGCGGAGCCGGCCCCGAACACGGCGATGGTCTTGGACATGCGCACTCCCTTAAGTTGAAGGTGGCCTCAAGTTCTTTCACCGTAACAGAAAAACTTGAGGGTGCCCTCAACTAAGTAGACTCGGCGCATGAGCAGCTGCGGCCCCCCGAGAGCACAGCGCCGCGACGCGCGGCGCAACCGCGAGCGGCTGACGGCCGCCGCCCGCGAGGTCTTCGCCGCGCGCGGCCTGGACGCCCCGCTGGAGGAGATCGCCCGCCGGGCCGGGGTCAGCGTCGGCACGCTCTACAACCACTTCGCCACCCGCGAGACGCTGATCGACGAGATCGTCCCGGAGCTGATCGACGCCCAGCTCGCCCTCGGCGAGGAGGCGCTGGCCCGTCCCGACCCCTGGGAGGGCTTCGTCTGGTACGTGACCCGGCTGTGCGCCTCGCAGGCGGCCGACCGGGGCCTCACCGACGCGCTCTCGATGCGGTTCTCCGACACCGAGCGGCTCGCCGCCGCCTGCGCACAGGGGACCGACCAGGTCGCCCGGATCGTCGCGCGCGCCCGCGACGGCGGCGGCCTGCGCCCCGACTTCACCGCGGCGGACCTGGTCTCCATCATCTGGAGCACCGGCCGCCTGGTCGAGGCCACCGGCGCGATCGCGCCGGGCGCATGGCGCCGCAGCCTCGCCTTCGTCCTCGACGGCCTGCGCGCCGAGGCCGCCCACCCGATCGCCGAGCCGGCCCTCACCTCCGAGCAGCTCGACACCGCCATGCGCGGCCTGGCCGCCCGCTAGCGGACGCGCGGGCTCACCTCCATCATCGCCGTCAGCCGTCGAGCAGCGTGCCCAGCCGGGCGGCCTGGAGCTCCCAGCGCCACTCCCGCTCGATCCACGCCCGTCCGCGCCCGCCCATCGCGCGGGCCCGCCCGGGATCGCTCAGCAGGCCGGTCAGGGCCGCGGCGACGGCCGCGACCGAACGGCCCGGCACGACCACACCAGTCTCGCCGTCCAGCACCGCGTCGGGCGCGCCGCCCGAGTCGCCCGCCACCACCGGCAGCCCGGTCGCCGACGCCTCGAGGTAGACGATGCCGAGCCCCTCGACGTCCAGGCCGCGCCGCCGGGTCCGGCACGGCATCGCGAAGACGTCGCCCGCGTCGTAGTGCGCGGGCAGCTCCTCCCAGGGCACGGCGCCGGTCAGGACGACCGAGCCGGACACCCCCCGCGCCGCCGCCAGCCGCTCCAGCTCGGCCCGGTACGGCCCGCCGCCGACCAGCAGCAGCGCGGCGTCCGGCACCGCGCGCAGCACGTGCGGCCAGGCGTGGATCAGCGCGTCCTGCCCCTTGCGCGGGACGAGCCGCGACACGCACACCACGACGGGACGCCCGTCCAGCCCGTGCCGCTTTCTGATCTCCGGCCCCCCGGCGCCGCGGAAGAACGCGTTCTCGTCCACGCCCGGGGCCAGCCGGGCCAGCCGCGCCGCCGCGCCCGGCGACAGGACCCGCGCCATCCGGGACCGGGTGTACTCCCCCAGGTAGGTCAGCACGTCCACGCCGTCGCCGATGCGGCGCAGCAGGCCGCGCGCCGCCGGGAGCGACGCCCACGCCGCCTCGTGCCCGTGGGTGATCCCGACCAGCCGCTCCGCCCCGCGCCGGCGCAGTGCCGGGGCCAGCAGGCCGAGCGGCGCCGCCGCGCCGAACAGCACCGAGTCGCAGCCCTCCGCCCGGAGCACCTCGCCCGCCCGGCGCAGCACCGACGGCTCGGGCAGCATCAGCGACCCCGGATGCCGCACGACCGGGAACGGCTGCGCGGCGTCGAACGCCGCCGCGCCCCGCCACGCCGGCGCGTACACCACCACCGAGCCCGGCGGGCGGCGCGCCGCCAGCCCGTGCACGAACGCCTGGATCCCGCCGGGGCGCGGCGGGAAGTCGTTGGTCACCACGAGCGTCCTGGTCATGTCCACGCAGCATACGGACGGCCCCGGCGCCGGACGCGGCGGGGCCCGCCACCGATCCTCCGGTGACGGGCCCCGCCGTGTGGCGATCCGCTGTGGCGCGCGCCGCGCGCCGTGCTCAGTGGTTGAGCTGCTTCGGCTCCCGGCCGTTCTCGACCTCGCCGTGCTCCTCGTCGTGGCCGTGCTCCTCGATCGGGATGTCGTCGAAGGTCCAGGCCCGGTTGAGCCGGGACCGGACGTGCCCGAGCGGTCCCTTGCTGCCCGGCGCGGGCACGCCGTTGGCGTCCACCGCGGGCGGCTCGGGCCGGCTGTTCTCCTTGCTGAGGATGACGGTCCGCTCCTGCTCGCGGGCGGGCTCGTGCCGCTCGCTGTACTCGCCGTCCGGCGACATCACGATCACGCCGCTCTCCACGCCGTGCCCGATGATGCCGGCGTCCTTGCGCTGGAGCCCCAGGCAGATCCGCTTGGTGATGATGTAGGCGAGCACCGGGCCGACGAACACCGCGACGCGGAAGAACCACGTCGTGGCGAACAGCGACACGTGGAACCGCTCGGCCAGCACGTCGTTGGCGCCGGCCACCCACAGGATCCCGTAGAACGCCACGGCGGCCATGCCGACGCTGGTGCGGACCGGGGCGTTGCGCGGACGGTCGTTGACGTGGTGCAGCCGCTTGTCGCCGGTCACCCACTGCTCGATGAACGGCCACACCGCGGCACCGGTGAAGATGATGCCGAGCGGGCCGAGCGCCGGGATCAGCACGTTCAGGCTGAGCGTGTGGCCCCAGGCCGAGATCTCCCAGTTGGGCATGATCCGGAGGGAGCCCTCCAGGACGCCCATGTAGAAGTCGGGCTGGGACGCCGACGAGATCGCGCCCGGGTCGTAGGGCCCGAACAGCCAGATCGGGTTGATCTGCGCGAACGTGCCGAGCAGCGCCAGCACGCCGAAGGTGAACAGGAAGTAGGCGCCCGTCTTGGCCATGAAGACCGGGTAGAAGGGGTAGCCCTGGACCTGCGTCTCGGTCTGCTTCTTCACCGGCATCGCGGTGTGCTTCTGGTGCCACATGATCATCATGTGCGCGGTGATCATGCCCAGCAGCACGCCCGGGATCAGCAGGATGTGCAGCGTGAACAGGCGCGGCACGATGTCCTGGCCGGGGAACTCCCCGCCGAACAGGAACATGTAGATGTAGGAGCCCACCAGCGGGATCGACTCGGCCACACCCTGGGTGATCCGCAGCCCGGTGCCGGACAGCAGGTCGTCGGGCAGCGAGTACCCGAACAGCCCCTCCAGCATGCCCATGGTGAACATGCCGACGCCGATGAGCCAGTTCAGCTCACGCGGCTTGCGGTAGGCGCCGGTGAAGAACACCCGCAGCATGTGCGCCATGATCGAGGCCATGAACAGGATCGCGGCCCAGTGGTGGATCTGCCGCATCAGCAGGCCGCCGCGCACATCGAAGCTGATGTTCAGCGTGGAGGCGTAGGCCTCCGACATCTTGACGCCGTTCAGCTTGGTGTACGACCCGTCGTACACCACCTCGATCATGCTGGGCTTGAACCAGAGCGTCAGGAACGTCCCGGTCAGCAGCAGGATGATGAAGGAGTACAGGGCGATCTCGCCCAGCATGAACGACCAGTGGTCCGGAAAGACCTTCTTCATGTTCCGCTTGAAGAAGGTGGTGGAGCCCAGCCGGTCGTCCAGGAACGTCAGTGGTCCCTCGACCGCCTTCGGGGCGGTTGCCGCCTCGCTCATCCCCGCTCCCAGAAGCTCGGGCCGATCGGCTCGTGGTAGTCACTCGTCGCGACGAGGTAACCGTCCTCCACGGCCAGTGGCAACTGCGGCAGCGGACGGGCCGCCGGCCCGAACACGACCTTGGCCGCGTCGGTGGCGTCGAACGTCGACTGGTGGCACGGGCACAGGATGTGGTGCGTGGTCTGCTCGTACAGGGCCGCCGGGCAGCCCACGTGCGTGCAGATCTTGGAGTACGCCACGATCCCGCCGACGTGCCAGTTCTCCCGCCCCTTGGCGGGCTTGAACTGGTCCGCCGGAACGTTGATCAGGATGGTCACCGCCTTGGCGACCTGGGTGAGCACCTTCTCCTCGGGCAGATCGTGCTCGATGCCCTCGGGCAGCACAGTGATCATCCCACCCGGCGAGGAGAAGTCGCTGACCCTCAGCGGCCTGTCGGTGCCGTCCACCACCAGGCGGACGCCCTTCTTGCCCTGAGACTGGGCCTTCTTGACCGCATCGCCCCAGAACGTGTGGCGCAGCCGCGTCCCCGGCTTCGGGCCGAGGTCGCGCAGCAGCACCAGCGGGGCCAGGCCGAGCGGCGCGGCGGCCAGCAACAGCGTGCGGCGCAGCAGCGGGCGCTTGGTGATCCCGCTGTCGGCGGCGCCCTCCATGAAGTCCGCGGCGAAGGACGCCCGGGTCTCCTCGGTGGCCCGCGGGGCGTGCCGCTCCTGGATGATCGGCTTGCTGGTCATCAGCCGCCGCACCCAGATGGTGACGCCGACCGCCATGGCCAGGAACGCCAGCGTCATCATGCCGCCGAGCCACAGGTTGGACTCGCGGGTCCGGTGGATGCCGTGCATCCCGCCGTCCCGGCCGCTCCAGCCGATGTAGTAGGCGATGAACGCCACGCTGGCGGCGAAGGCGATGAGGAAGAACACCGCGACGACCCGTTCGGCCCGCTTGGCCGACGCCTCGTCCAGCTCCTCGGCCGCGGCGCCCTCGGCCGGCGCGGCCCCGCCCGGCAGCAGCGACTTCTCCGCCGCCGGCGAGGGCGTGCCGATCACGCGTTCCGGCGTGCCGCCGTCCTCGCGGGGCTCGTGCGAGCCCGTGTCCTTGTTGTCGTCGCTCATGACTTCTTCAGCTTCTTCGGCTTCTTCGCAGTGATCCAGGTCGCCGCCAGCACCAGCAGGCCGATGCCGATCAGCCATCCGACCAGGCCCTCCGACACCGGGCCGATGCGGCCCAGGCCGTTGCCGCCCGGGTTGGGCTCCTCACGCGTCTGGACCACGTAGGCGATGATCGCCTGCTTGTCCTGCTGGGTGAGGGTGGTGTCGTTGAACACCGGCATCGCCTGCGGGCCGGTCAGCATGGCCTCGTAGATCTGGGTGGGCGTGACGTCGCTCTTGTCGAGCGGCGGGGCGTACTTGCCGCCGGTCAGCGCGCCGCCCGAGCCGACGAAGCTGTGGCACTGCGCGCAGTTGGTGCGGAACAGCTTGCCGCCGACGGCCACGTCGCCCTTGGACGGGTCGGTGGCCGCCGCGGACGGCACCTCCGGCCCGCCGCCCAGCGAGGTGACGAAGGCGCGCAGGTCGGCCAGGTTCTTCTCCGCCTGGGCCTTCTGCTTCTCGGCCGCCTCCCGCTTCTCCGGCTCGGCGTAGTCGGTCTTGAGCTCGGTGTCGAAGGCCGGGATCGGCTTCTTGCGCGGCATCTGCGCGCCCGGGTTCATCGCGGGCATGCGGCCCGTGCTGACCTGGAAGTCGACCGATGCGGCGCCCACCCCGAGCAGACTCGGTGCGATCGGCTTGCCCTTGGCGTCCTTGGTGCCCTCGGCGTTCAGCCCGTGGCAGCTCGCGCAGTTCTTGTTGAACAGCTCCTGGCCGTTCTTCAGATCCTGCGCGGCCTGGGCCGTGTTCTCCGCTTCGGCGCGGTCAGTCTGCGGCGAGAAGCCGGCGTAGATGACGCCGATCGCCGCCAGGGCCGCCAGCACGACGGCGTAGCCCGCCCAGGGGCGCCGTCGCCATGCGGTGATCCTTTTCACGGAAATCCCCGTTCGGGTCATGTCGTCAGGTAAGCGGGTGAGAAATCCTCTGGAGGCGAGCCTCCAGCCTCCGGGCCGGGCCCGGCGGGCGGATCACAGGTCGAGCAGGTAGATGGTCGCGAACAGGCCGATCCAGACCACGTCCACGAAATGCCAGTAGTACGACACGACGATCGCGCTCGTCGCCTGCTCATGGGTCCAGCGTTTCGCGGCGTAGGTGCGGCCCAGCACGAACAGGAAGGCGATCAGCCCGCCGATGACGTGCAGGCCGTGGAAGCCGGTGGTCAGGTAGAAGACCGAGCCGTACGCGGCCGAGGAGAGCGTGAGGCCCTCCTCCTGGACCAGCGAGAAGTACTCGTAGCCCTGGCCGAGGACGAAGTAGAGGCCCATGAGGAACGACAGCACGTACCACTCGCGCAGTCCCCACCGCCGGAAGTCGAGCAGCCCGCCGTCCCGGCCGACCTTGCCGGCCTCGGCCTTGAACACGCCCAGCTGGCAGGTCACCGAGGACAGGACCAGGACGGTGGTGTTCACGGCGGAGAGCGGGACGTTGAGGGCGGCGCCCGGCCAGGAGTCGTGCCCGTGCTGGCCGATCGTCACCGAGCGGATCGTGAAGTACATCGCGAACAGGGCCGCGAAGAACATCAGCTCGGACGACAGCCAGACGATCGTCCCCACACTGACGAGATTGGGACGGTTCGCCCGAACGTGAGGTGGAGGTGTTGTCTCTATCGCGGATGCTGTTGCCACGGGCAGCATTATTACGTCACTGGTTCACTCACCGACGCATGACCCCCCTTCTGGAGTTCCCGAGCGTGTCCCGGGAACGCCTCTGGAGGCACTCCAGGTAACACTGGATCGCCTGCGGACCAGGGGTTCCAGCACGTTCGGCGGGCATTTTCCGGATCGGCCCGCCGCGCGACACCCCCGGGGCACGGTTCGGACACGGTCCGGACACGCCCGCGCGAGCCGCTCGCACCCGGTCCTTACCGCGTCTCGTGCGCGGGGTCCCGACCGGGTAGCCTTCTCTGCCATGAGCAGCACCACCCCGGACAGCCCGATGAAGGTTCTCGTCTACAGCGACGACGCGAACACTCGCGCCCAGATCCGGCTCGCGATCGGGCGCCGGCCCGCCGCCGACCTCCCCCCGGTCGAGTACGTCGAGGTCGCCACCCAGGCCGCGGTGGTGGAGCGGCTCGACGCGGGCGGCATCGAGGTCGCCGTCGTCGACGGCGAGGCCCAGCCCGCCGGCGGGCTCGGCGTCTGCCGCCAGGCCAAGGACGAAGTCTTCGACTGCCCGCCGATGCTGGCGATCATCGCCCGCCGCGACGACGGCTGGCTGGCCACCTGGTCCCGCGCCGACGCCGTGGTGAGCCTGCCGCTCGACCCGATGGCCGTGGCCACCGCGGTCGCCGGGCTGATGCGCTGGCGCACGGAGAACCGCCTTCCGGCCCTCTAGACCTGCTCGCCGGGGGCGCGGGGTGGGCCCCCGTCCGAGGGCCCCGGCCGAACCGGCCCCGCCGTCCCCGAGGACCCACCTCACCCTGGGGGACACATGGATGCCCGAACGACCTGGCCCGCCCTGCTCAACGCCCTGCTCGGCGGCGAGTCGCTGTCCAGCACCGACACCGCCTGGGCGATGAACCGGATCATGACGGGCGAGGCCACCGACGTGCAGATCGCGGGCTTCGCCGTGGCCATGCGCGCCAAGGGCGAGACCGTCGCCGAGATGGCCGGGCTCGCCGGCGGGATGATGGACAACGCCACCCCGATCGAGGTCACCGGCCGGATCGCCGACCTGGTCGGCACCGGCGGCGACCAGGCGCACACCGTCAACATCTCCACGATGGCCGCGGTGGTCGGCGCCGCCGCCGGCGTCAAGGTGGTCAAGCACGGCAACCGCGCCGCGTCGTCCTCGTGCGGCGCCGCCGACCTGCTGGAGGGCCTCGGCGTCGCGATCGACCTGCCGCCCGAGCGCACCGCGCGGGTCGCCGAGGAGACCGGCATCACCTTCTGCTTCGCGCCGCTGTTCCACCCGGCGCTGCGGTACGCGGCCACGACGCGCAGCGAGCTCGGCACCCCCACGGTGTTCAACTTCCTCGGCCCGCTGACCAACCCGGCCCGGCCCGCCGCCCAGGCGGTGGGGGTGTTCCACCCGAGGATGGCCGGGATCATCGCGGGCGTGTTCGCCGAGCGGGGCTGCTCGTCCCTGGTGTTCCGCGGCGACGACGGCCTGGACGAGCTGACCACCACCGGCACGTCCACCGTGTGGGTGGTCCGCGACGGCACCTCGACCGAGACCGCGTTCGACCCGTCCGATCTGGGCATCCCGCCGGCCAAGCCGGAGGACCTGCGCGGCGCCGACGCCGCCTTCAACGGCCGGGTGGCACGCGAGGTCTTCGCCGGGCGGCCCGGCCCCGTGCGCGACATGGTGCTGCTGAACGCCGCCGCGCTCATCACCGCCTACGACGGCACGCCGCCCGTCGGCGAGCTGACCGCCGCGCTGGGCGCCGCGTACGCGCGGGCGGCCGAGGCGGTCGACTCCGGCGCCGCGGAGGCGCTGCTCGCCCGCTGGATCGAGGTGTCGCAGGCGCTCAGGCCGTGAGGGAGTCGAGCCGCTCGGTAACGCGCCGCAGCACCGAGCGCTCGTCCCGCCCGTCCCGGCGCCGCTCCACCGGCCCAGCCTGCGACATTTCGGACGAATGCGTCATTGGACCTGGTACCGGACGTCCGGCCGGGCGATGCTCGGATCGTGGACGATCTCTATGAATCCGCCTGGCTGTGCGGAGGGCCGGGCCGGGTGGCGCTGGTCGCGCTGGTCGCGCTGAGCCGGGACGGCCGGATCACGATCTCTTCGGAACGGCACCGCGTGGACGCCGTCCGGCGCAAGCCCGGCGACCCCGTGGAGCGGGCGGCCCTCGGGGCGATCCCGCACACCGGTCTCCTGCTGGGCCCCGCCCTGCAGAGACCGGCGGTCAGTACATGGCCTCGGACACCGACGACTCCTCCGGCGGCCTCTGAGCCCTCCCGGCCCAGCGGGGCGACGGCCGGTGGCCTCGGGCCTCGGGCCTCGGGCTCGGAACGGCTCAGCCGGCGTCGGGGAGGCCGAGCGAGAACGCGACCTCCAGATCGTGCTGGGAGTAGGTGCGGAAGGCGATGTGGGTCTCGGTGTCGACGATGCCGGGGATCTTGTTGATGCGGCCCGGGATCACGTCGTTGAGCTCCTCGTGCCGGCGGACCCGGATCATCGCCATCAGGTCGTGCGCGCCGGTGATGGAGTAGACCTCGCTGACCCCGTCGAGGGCGGCGATCGTCTCGGCCACCTCGTGGATGCTCGCGACATCCGCCTTGACGAACACGATCGCGGTGACCACAGCGTCCTCCCGAAGATAGATCACCTCAGACTCTACCCAGGGCCGCCCGCGCCCTCAGCCGCGGCTGAGGGCCACGGCCCCGCGCACCGGACCCGCCCGCCGCGCCAGCAGCGCGAACAGCATGCCGGCGGCGAAGCCGTAGATGTGGGCGGTGTAGGCGACGTTGCTCTCGTCGTCGCCCAGGGAGAGCCACTGGAGGACGAACCAGTAGCCCAGCACCACCCAGACCGGCAGCCGGACCACGATCACCGGCGGGACGAAGCTGACGATCCGGCCGCGGGGGTTGAGCACCAGGCAGGCGCCCATCACGCCGGCGATCGCCCCGGACGCGCCGAGCAGCGGCACCTCCGAGCCGGGCGAGGTGTAGGCGAACCCGTACACCGCGACCAGCCCGAACAGCAGGTAGCTGAGCAGGAAGCGCCAGCGTCCGAGCCGGTCCTCGACCCCCATGCCGACCACGAACAGCGCCACCAGGTTGCCCAGCAGGTGCAGGGCGCCCGAGTGCAGGAACATCGAGGTGAACGCCGACGTCCAGGGTGCCTTGTGGAAGGCCGCGGGGCCGCACTCGCCGGCGATCTCGGCGGGCAGCGGCTGCTGCTCGGCGCTGGTGAGCTCCTTCGGCACCGCGCCGTACTGGTAGGTGAAGTGGGCCGTCCTGCACTCGCGGGCCCCGCTGCCGCCGTACCAGGTCGCGAAGCTGGACATCGGGGTGAGCAGGAAGACCACGACGTTGGCCGCCACCAGCAGGTAGGTGATCCATGGCACCCGCCGCGTGGGCTGGCTGTCATAGAGGGGCAGGGCCATGAAGGAGGGGTCCTCACCGATTCGCCGGATTTATCCCGATCACCTTAGTGGCCGAGCCGCTCCCTGATCTCCCGGATCGGGTGCCACGTAGGCGTTGTCGATGCGGCGGCGCAGCCCCTCGGCGCCGTGGGCGGGGCAGCTCCAGACGCCGTCGACCTCGACCAGCCGCACGCCCGGCGCGTCGAGCCAGCGGAGCACGCACTCCATCTCCTCGGCGGTGGCGCCCCCGGCCGGGCCGGGACCGGGCGGCACGCCGCCCGGTGCTCCCCCGGCGGGCGCGAAGACGGTCTCGGCGGTGGCGATGAGCGCGTCGACGTAGGGACGGGGGTGCGCGTGCGGCGGGATCGTCCCGGCCGCGGCGAGCCTGCCGAACCGCACCACCGACAGCTCCCAGCCGCCGTCGAACGCGGGCCTGGCCGCGACGAGCTGGGAGCAGCCGGCCAGCGCGGCGAGCCGCTGCCCGCGCGCCGCGGCGCGGACGAACGCGGCCAGCCGGTCGCGTTCGGCGGCGGCCTCCTCGTAGCGCAGCTCGGACACGAGCCGGTCGATGCGGGCCTGCGCCGCCGCCACGACCGGCCGCACGTCGCCGCGCATGACCGACCGGGCGGCGGCCGTGTGCAGCGCGTACGCCTCTTCGGGCTCGCGGCCGTCGCAGGGCGCGCCGCACCGGCCGAGATCGGCGAGCGCGCAGGCACGGGCCCGGCCGCGCTCGATCAGCCGGAGCGTGAGCCGCTGGGTGCACTGCCGCAGCGGGACGGCCTCGTGCAGCGCCGCGCGGGCGTCCTCGGCCTGCTGCCGGGACGACATCGGCCCGAGGTACACCGCGCCGTCGTCGCGGCACTCGCGCACGATGGACAGCCGCGGGAACGGCTCGACGGTGAGCTTCATCCAGATGGCCCGCTCGGGGAACTTCGAGCGCCGGTTGTAGCGCGGCTTGTACGCGGCGATCAGGCGCAGCTCGCGGACCTCGGCCTCGAGCCCGGTGGCGCACACGATGGTGCGGACGCGCTCGGCCAGGCCGACCATCTCACGGACCCGCCGGCGGGTCTCCGAGCCGGTGAAGTAGGCGCGCACCCGGGACCGCAGGTCGCCGCTCTTGCCGACGTAGAGCGCCTCGCCGCCGGGATCCTCGAACAGGTAGACGCCGGGGGCGCTCGGCACGTCGTCGGCGAGGTGCCGCTTGCGGCGCTGCTCGGGCGTGGGCGCCTTGGCGAACCCGCGCAGCTCCTCGAGCGTGGTGACGCCGAACGAGCCGATGCGCTCGATCAGGCCGTGCAGCACGTCGACGGTGGCGCGGGCGTCGGCGAGCGCCCGGTGCGTCGGCTCGGTGGCGGCGCGGAAGAACCGGGCCAGCGTGCCCAGTTTGCAGTTGGGGACCTCGTCCCTGCCCAGCACCCGGCGTGCCAGGTCGACGGTGTCGACGATGGGGAAGGCGGGCCAGGCGTAGCCGCTCGCCGCGCAGGCGGCCTTGAGGAAGCCGATGTCGAACGGGGCGTTGTGCGCGACGAGCACGCTGCCGCGGGCGAACTCCAGGAACGCCGGCAGCACCGCTTCCATCCGGGGCGCGGCCGTCACCATGGTCTGGGTGATGCCGGTGAGCGCGGTGATGAACGGCGGGATCGGGCCGCCCGGGTCGACGAGCGTGCCGAAGTGGCCGAGCTCGGCGCCGCCGCGCACCTTGACCGCGCCGATCTCGGTGATGGCCGACTCGGCCGGGGAGCCGCCGGTGGTCTCCAGGTCGACGACCACGAAGGTGACGCCGGCGAGCGGCGTGCCGAGATCGTCGAGGGTCCCCTGGACGCCGTGTGCAGCGGTCATGCCGTGACCGTAGAGCACCCCACCGACAGAGTGCCGCCCCGCTAGGGTGGTCGCGGCGCCGGGGCGTCCCATCGGGCCGGGCCGCCGGGGACGTCCCGTCGGGAGCGCGGCGCTCTCCCGGCCGATCGCGCGTCATGCCCGGCACCGCCCCGCCGGTCATCGCGCGTTCACACTGGTTAAGGTGCGTGCCACTCGGGAAGAGACGACGCACCGGCAGCGGCCTTGGGAGGAGCGGATCATCGACAGCGGCCCGGAAGAGGCGGAGCGACCGTCCCGCCCCCTGCCCGAGGCGGTCCGCCAGGGTGTGGTGGAGGCCGCCGCCGAGCTGATCGGCGCGCTTCCGCACGACGAGGTCCCGGCGCCACTGCGCCCGTTCGCCCGGTTCGAGCGGCGCAAGCGCGCCAAGCTCGCCGGGCATCCGATCGCGGCGCTGCTGGAGAAGGACGACGCGTTCCGGCTGCGGGCCGCCGGGCCGCTGCGCGAGGCGCAGCCCGAGCTGGTGGAGGCGGTCGAGTCCCGCGACGTCCCGCCGGCGGCCGATCCGGTCACGGTCGCGGTCATCGCCTACCTGCTTCGGCCGCGGGGCTGGACGGGGCTGGTCGAGGCGGCCCGCGAGGAGCTGGAGCGGTCCGCGAGCGCCTCCGAGGAGGAGGCCGCCGAACGCCGCATCGCCGAGCTGCGCGACGAGGTGGCCGCCGCCCGCGCCGCGCGCGCGGGCGAGCTGGAGAAGCTGCGCGGCGAGCTGCGCGACAGCAAGGCCGAGGTGTCCGAGCTGCGCCGCAAGCTGCACGAGGCCCGGACGAAGGCCAAGTCCGCCCAGGACCGGGCCGAGTCGCTGGCCGTCGACACCGCGCGGGACCTGGCCGCGGCCCGCGACTCGACCGCCGCGGCCGACAAGGAGATGCGCCGGCTGCGGGGCCGGCTCGGGCAGGCCGAGGCGGCGGCCGAGGCCGCCCGGCGAGCCTCCCGGGAGGGCCGCAACGTCGACGACGTCCGGCTGCGGATGCTGCTCGACACCCTGGTGGACGCCGCGCAGGGCGTCCGGCGCGAGCTGGCCCTGCCGTCCACGATCGCCCGGCCGGCCGACGCGGTCGGCGCGGTCGAGCCCGGCAAGCAGGCGCACCGCGCGCTGCCGGGCCGGGCACTGTCCGACAACGACCCGCAGCTCCTGGAGCGGCTGCTGACGCTGCCGCAGGTGCATCTGGTGATCGACGGCTACAACGTCACCAAGACCGGCTACGGCGAGCTGCCGCTGGCCGACCAGCGCACCCGGCTGCTGTCGGGCCTCGGCGGGCTGGCCGCGCAGACCAGGGCCGAGGTCACCTGCGTGTTCGACGGCGCCGAGCTGGACACCCCGGTCGCGATCGCGGCGCCGCGCGGCGTGCGGGTGCTGTTCAGCCATCCCGGGCAGACCGCCGACGAGCTGATCGGGGAGCTGGTGCGGGCCGAGCCGCCCGGCCGGGCCGTGGTGGTGGTCTCCGCCGACCGTGAGGTCGCCGACGCGGCCCGGCGGGCCGGGGCCAGGCCCGCGCCCTCCACGCTGCTGCTGCGCCGGCTGGGACGTTCCTAGGACCTTTAGCGGGCTTGTCCTGGGCTTCCACCCGTCCGCGGGCCCGGCGCCGCCCCCGTCCGCCGCCGGCTCCGGGGGCCGGATCGCCGCACTTCGTGATCTTGTCCTCACGCAAAGTGGGTATTCAGCCGAGAACCAGTGCAAGAGTGACGAACCAGTTGTGACCGGTGTGGCCCCTCGCTAATGTCACCGCTGACGTCTTGGATGAGAGGGGCGATGTACACCGTGGCCAATGATTACCCCGTGGCCTCTGCGCGCTCGCGAGGCCGACGGGGCGTTCTCGTGGGACGCGGCACCTCCCGGCGGCTGGCGGCGACCGCCTGCCTGACCGTGGCGGTCTCCATCACCGCCCCCGCGGTGACGGCGCACGCGGCGCCGAAGCCGAGCGCGAGTGAGGTCCGCAAGAAGCTCACCAAGCTCAACGAGCAGGTCGACCAGCTGGTGGAAAAGTACAACCAGGTCGACGAGCAGTTCAAGGTCGCCAAGAAGAAGCTCAAGGCGGCCAAGAAGGCGGGCGCGGCCGAGCGGAAGAGCTTCGACGAGCAGCGCCGCAAGATCGCCGCGATGGCGGCCACCGCCTACAAGGCCGGCGACTCGGGCGACCTGCCCGGCTTCATCGGCAGCGAGAACCCGCAGGCGGTGCTGGACCAGACCGCGGTCCTCACCCAGCTCTCACAGAACCGCAGCTCCGAGCTGACCCAGTTCCTGGCCGCCACCCAGCGGCTGCGCCGTGAAGAGGCGCAGGCGCAGGCGACCTACAACGAGGTCGCGGGCAAGGCCAAGGAACTCAAGGCCCAGAAGGCCAAGGTCGACAAGTCGGTCAACGCACAGAAGAAGATGCTGGCCAAGCTGGGCCAGTCGACCGGCTCGACCGGTGGCGGCGGCGGCGGTGGCACCGGCGGCTCTTACACCGGCCCGGCCAGCGGCTCGGCGCGCACGGCGCTCAACTTCGCCTACGCGCAGCTCGGCAAGCCCTACTCCTACGGGGCGACCGGTCCGAGCTCGTTCGACTGCTCCGGCCTCACCATGCGGGCCTGGGAGGCGGCGGGGGTCGGCATCACCCGCACCACCAACTCGCAGTTCGCCGCCACCAAGCGCGTCGACAAGAGCGCCCTCCAGCCCGGCGACCTGGTGTTCTTCAGCAGCCTCGGGCACGTCGGGATGTACGTCGGCGGCGGCAAGATGATCCACGCCCCGCGCACGGGCAAGAACGTCGAGATCGTCGACATCGGCTCGGGGTACTACGCGTCCAACTACTACGGTTCGGGACGCCCCTGACACTGCTTTTTTAGCGGCGCCGTCCGGGCCCGCCCGCCAGTCCCCTCGGGGGCCGGAGGGCGGGCCCGAGTCGTTTCCCGGACGGGCCCGGACCGCTTCCGGGGGCTCGCGCGAGCCCCTGAGCTGGCACTTGTCGGTTTTGCCGGGATTTGCCTTCTGAATACCTTTTGGTAC
Source organism: Spirillospora sp. NBC_01491 (assembly GCF_036227065.1). Classification (GTDB taxonomy): domain Bacteria; phylum Actinomycetota; class Actinomycetes; order Streptosporangiales; family Streptosporangiaceae; genus Spirillospora; species Spirillospora xylanilytica. The sequence goes on along the minus strand of NZ_CP109432.1, from coordinate 7,612,799 downwards.
TTTGGCACCTACTCGGGACGCCCGCCAGGCGCCCACCGCCCCGTCGGCGCCTCCCAGGCGCCGTCCCCACGGGGCCACACCCCCGCGGTGCGCACCACGTACCGCTCCCCGGACGGCACCGTCCAGGTGCCGCCTCCGTCTCTCCGGAGACCGGCCGGCCCGGCCGCATCGTGCGCACTCCCCCAGCGTGCATGGCGCTGAGAGCGCGCCACGACGGCCCCCAGGGCACCGGCCCGACGGCTCCACATCAGCGGAGCCGTCAACCCCGAACAGAACCAAGCCGCTCCTTCGCACACGGGACACCCGTCCTGTGCCGGGCCCCATCGCGCCCAAGGACCATAGCGGCAACGCCGAGTCCGCCATCGCGCGGAGCCGGGGACCCACATCGCCGCGTTCAGCCCCCTGAACCGGCTCCCCGGGGTGAATCGGCGCGCCCCTCCCTCCGGAACCCCCGGTGGGCGACGGCACGCCGTAGGGCGGCTTCCACGCCCGAACCCGTCAGCTAACCCGGTAGGCGTCTGGAAGAAGGAGAACCCCTGTCCAGCAACGCTGTCAGCAGCATGTCCCGCCGTGCCCGGATATCGGGCGGCCTCGTGGCCGCAACGGTGGTGACCACTCCCCTCATCGCGGCCGTCCAGGCGGCGCCGGCCGAGGCCGCCGCCAAGCCCGTACCGGTCGCCAAGGTCGTCAAGCAGGCCAAGCACAAGTCCTGGGCCGAACGGCAGAAGCTCGCCAAGCGCGCCCTCGCCTACGCCCAGAAGAAGAAGGGCAAGCCCTACCGCTACGGCGCGGCGGGCCCGAACGCCTTCGACTGCTCGGGCCTGGTCCAGTGGTCGTACAAGAAGGCCGGGGTCACTCTGCCCCGCGTCACCACCGCCCAGTACAAGGCCGTGAAGAACAAGGTCTCCTGGAACAAGCTCGCCCCCGGCGACCTGGTGTTCTTCAACGGCAAGGGCCATGTCGGCATGGTCACCAAGCACGTCGGCAAGAAGGTCTACATGATCCACGCTCCCAACAGCGGGAGCCAGGTCAAGGTGGTCAAGCTCAACGACTACCGCAAGAAGACCTTCGCCGGCGCCGTCCGTCCCTACTGACGGGCGGCTGAGCCCGACCACGGACGTGGTCGCCCAGTCCCCTGCTCCTCCATCCTGGGGACTCCCCATCCCCTGAGGAGTCCCGCGCCCCGTCCCGCTCCACCGCGGACGCCGTGCGCGGGGGGCGGCCACGTCCCTTCCCCCCTGGGGAATCCGACAGTTCACATCCGGAGCGCCCTCACAGGGCGCCCCACCGCCGAGTGCGCCCGGTGCCAGTACGGCACCGCGGCACAGCCGGGGACCCATCGTTCCCTGGGGTGAATCGGCCTCTTCACAGGCCGTAGGGCAGCTTCCACGCCCGAACCCGTCAGCTAACCCGGTAGGCGGTATGGAAGCCAAGGAGATACCGCCGTGACAGGCACGCACCAACGCAAGTCCACCCCCCTGGTCATCAGCCTCCGCACCACCGTCGGCGTCGTCGCCGGTGCGGCCGTCCTCAGCACCGCCGCCGTCGCCGCCCAGGCCGCGGTGTTCTCGCCGGGGAAGGCCGAGGTCTCCGCAGCAGCGGCGGCCGTGCAGATGCCGGGCGAGCGGCCCCGCTCCGCGTCGCCCGCGCCCAAGAAGGCCAAGGCCGCCAAGGGCAGGCCGGCCAAGAAGAAGCCGACCGCCGGGGAGGCCATCAAGGTGGCCAAGTCCCAGCTCGGGGTCGAGGAGAACGGCTCCGGCAAGACCAAGTTCCAGGACTGGTACATGTCCACCGACCGGGCCAAGGAGACCGTCAAGCGCGACGGCGGCTCGGTCTCCGGATACAGCGAAGCCCAGTGGTGCGACATGTTCGTCTCCTGGGTCGGCGAGCAGGTCGGCTTCAGCGACCAGGTGGGCACCGACGCCTGGACCGTCGCGCACGCCGAATGGTTCAAGAAGCAGGGCCGCTGGGGCACCGAGCCCAAGCCCGGCGCCATCGTCTTCTTCTCCTGGAGCGGTGACAAGAGCACCGACGCGATCGTCCATGTCGGCATGGTGATCAAGGACAACAAGGACGGCACCGTCGAGACCGTCGAGGGCAACACCAGCAACGCGGTCAAGGTGAGGCAGCGCGACACCGGCAGCATCGTCGGGTACGGCTACCCCGAGTACGCCAAGTAACCGGAAGCGCCGACCGGCCGGAAGCGCCGGGTCCCGGGCACGGGACCCGGCGCCCGGCCGCGGCTGAATAGGATCGCGGCCATGGAGGACGACCCCCGGCTCGCGGAGGTGGAAGGCGGCGCGCGGCGGCTCTCGCGGCGCGGCGCCCTCGCTCTCGGCACCGCCGGACTGGCCACCTGCCTCACGGCGGGGGCCGGCCTCGTCGCGGCCCGCTCCGGCGGCCCGCGTCCGCCCGCGGCCGGAACCGGCCCCGGTTCCGGCGCGCCCGCCGGGCCGTTCGCCCCGGGCCCGGCCCGCGACATCCTGGCCAACCGGGCGCGCGCCGTCCGTGACGGCGACCGCACCGCCTTCCTGGCCACCGTCGGCTCGGCGCCGGCGGCCGTCCAGGACGCGCAGGCCCGGCTGTACGACAACCTCCGCCGGCTCCCCCTCGACTCCTGGGAGGAGCGGCTCTCCGCCGTCGAGTCGGACTCCGCCGACGCCGCGGTCGTCCGGGTCGAGCTGCGGTACCGGCTGCGCGGCTTCGACCGCGGGCAGGTGCAGCGCACCCGCCGGCTGACCCTCGCGCCCCGCTCCGGCGCCTGGGTGATCGTCGGCGCCGGCGCGGGCGGCGACGACGCCGACTTCTGGGACGGCGCGCCGCTGCGCGCCGTCCGCGGCAGGTCCAGCCTGGTGATCGGCGACGCCCCGGAGCTGGCCGAGATCTCCCGCCGGCTGGACGCCGCCGTGCCCGCGGTCACCGGAGTCGTCGGGAAGGGCTGGGCCCGCCGCGCGGTGGCCCTGGTCCCCGCGGGCGCCGCCCAGGCCGCGGCGCTCGCCGGGCCCCGGCAGAACCTGCGCGAGATCGCCGCGCTGGCCACCCGCGCGCCCGGCGCCGCCGGCGGGCGCGGCGAGGACCGCATCATCATCTCCCCCGGCACCTTCGGGCGGCTGAACTCCCTCGGCCGCGACGTGGTCCTCACCCACGAGCTGACCCACGTCGCCACCGGCGGCGCCGGCGATACCCGCACCCCGCTCTGGCTGATCGAGGGCTTCGCCGACTACGTCGGCTACCGCAGGGCCGAGGTGGACGTCCGGGCGGCGGCCGGCGAGCTGCGCCGCGACCTGGTGGCCGGACGGCTCCCCGCCGCGCTGCCGGGCCGCGAGGCGTTCGCCGGGACCTCGCCGCGGCTCTCCCAGGCGTACCAGGAGGCATGGCTCGCCTGCCGGATGATCTCCGACCGATACGGTGAGGCGACCCTCGTACGCCTGTACCGGGCCGCCGGGCACGCCCCGGAGGCCACCGCGCTGCGCGACGTGCTCGGCCTCACCCGGGACCGCCTCACCGCCATGTGGCGCGACTACCTGAAGAAGGAGTTGCGATGAGCGAGCCGCCCCCCGACCGCGGGATGCGGCGGGCCAGGGTCGCCGCCGCCGGCACGGCCGCCGTGCTCTTCGCCGCGGTCGGCGCACTCCTCGGGCTGACCACCCCGTGGAACCCGCTGCCCGGCCACGTGCCCGGCGGCCACACCGCCGCGGACCGGGCCCTCGACTTCACCCCGGCCGAGATCGCCCGGTCGAAGGCGTTCGACTCGGCCCTCAACCCGCCCGCCTACAGCGGCCTGCTGGTGGGCCTGGCCGTCGTGCTCGCGCTCGGCCTGAGCCCGCTCGGCGCCCGCCTGATCGGCCGGGCCGCCGCCCGGGTGCGGCGCCGCCCGCTGCGCGTGGCGCTGGCGGCGGTCACGCTGACCACAGTGTTCCGGCTGGCCGGGCTACCGTTCGACGTGTGGAGAGAGTCGGTGCTGCGCCGCTACGGGCTGTCCACGCAGTCCTGGCCGTCCTGGCTGGCCGACCAGCTCAAGTCGCTCGGCGTGACCTGGGTCATCTACACGATCGCGCTGCTGCTGCTCTACGCGGTGATCAGGCGCTTCCCGCGCTACTGGTGGGCCGGGGCGGCGGCGGGCGGCCTCGTGCTCGTCATCGCGGTGTCGTTCCTCTACCCGATCGCGGTCGAGCCGGTGTTCAACAAGTTCCACCCGCTGCCGCAGGGCCGGCTGCGGTCCGACCTGCTCACGATGGCCGAGCGGGACGGGGTGCCGGTGAAGGACGTGCTGGTCGCCGACGCGTCCCGGCGGACGACCTCCCTGAACGCCTACGTGTCCGGCTTCGGCTCGACCCGACGCATCGTCGTCTACGACACGCTGCTGAAGTCGCCCCCGGCGCGGGTCGAGTCGATCGTCGCGCACGAGCTGGGCCACGCCAAGCGCGACGACGTCCTGTGGGGCACCCTGGTCGGCGCGCTCGGCGTCGCCGGCGCCCTCTGCCTGCTCCAGCTCCTGATGACCTCGCCGTGGCTGCTGCGCCGCGCCGGCGTCCGGGCGGGGCCGGGCAAGGACGGCGGGGCCGCCGATCCGCGGTCGGCGGCGCTGCTGCTGGCGCTGGTCACCGTCGCCACCCAGGTCGGCACGCCGGTGCAGAACCTGGTCAGCCGGCACATCGAGGCCCGCGCCGACGCCCACGCGCTCGACCTGACCCGCGACCCCGGCGTCTTCGTGTCGATGCAGCACGAGCTCTCAGTGCGCAACATCTCCGACCTCGCCCCGAACCCGGTGGAGTACCTGCTGTGGCTCACCCACCCGGCGGGGCCCGCGCGGATCGCGATGGCCCGCGACTGGGCCCGGATGCACGACGTCCCCGTCCCGCCTCCGCTGCGAAGCCCCTGAGCGGACGCGAGAGGACCCCGCCCGGGGCGACCGGCCCCGGACGGGGTCACGGCCGTCCGGGACGGGGTCCCGGCCGCCGGCCCCTCCCGGGGCCGGCGGAGGCGCTCAGGCCGGCGCGGTCTGCGCGGTGACCTGCGGACCGGTCGTCATCGACCGCTTCAGCGCGCTGCCCTTCGTCCAGTCGGACCACGAGAGCTGCCAGTAGCCCCAGCCGTTCTCGGGCTCCAGCTTCCGGCTGGTGCCCGTCACCTTGAACGGGTCGCCCCGGTAGGAGAAGTTGTAGAACCAGCGGGCCGCCGACTCGCTCGCGTTGATGCACCCGTGGCTGACGTTGCTGTTGCCCTGCGAGCCCACCGACCACGGGGCGCTGTGCACGTACTCGCCGCTGTCGGAGATGCGCACCGCCGAGTTCACCACCTGCCGGTAGTAGCCCGCGCAACCCGGCCCGCAGCCGACCGTGGAGGAGTCCATGACGACCGGGTCGTCCTTCTCCATGGTCAGGTGGTTCCCGTTGGTGGTGGTGTACTGGGTCGCGCCGCCCATGCCCATGCTGATCGGGATGGTGCGGACCTTCTTTCCGTTCTTGCGGACGGTCATCTCGTGCGAGTCCTCGCTCGCCTTGCTGATGTGCTCGTCGCCGATCCGGAAGTCGACCCGGTAGTTCTTGCCGCCGTACACGCCCTTGGCCGCGCTCACGCCGCTCAGGTGCGCGCGGAAGCTCACGTTGGTGTGCCGGGGCCAGTACTTCTTGGTGCGGTACACCACGCTCTGGTCGCCGAACCAGTGCCAGCCGCCCTCGACCGGCCGGCTGGAGCGCACCTCCAGCCCCCGCTCGACCGCGGCCCGGTCGGTGACCGGACGGTCGAAGTTGACGATGATCGGGATGCCGACGCCGACCTTCTCCTTGTTGAAGGGCGCCTCGACCGTGGTCGCGACCGTCCGCTTCGCCTTGGCGGTGCCGAACTTGCTGCTGACCGTCCGCGTCCGGCCGTCCTTGCCGAGCGCGGTCGCGGTCACGTCGTAGTCGGCGCCCGGATCGAGCGTCCAGCGGGACCGCCACTGCGTCCGGTCCGCGTTGAGGTCGCCCTCGACCGGAGTCCCCTTCGTGGAGACCGTGACGTCCTGGATCGTGCCGCGCTGCGCCTGGATGGCGATCGGGCTGTCGGGACTGAGCCGCCCGCCGCCCTCGCCCGGCGTCACCGCGAGCGCGACGCCGTTCGCGCCGGCGTCCACGCTCTCGCTGTCTGTGGAGCAGGCGGCGGCCCCGGCCGCCGCCACCGTCAATCCGATGAGCACCGCGGTGGCCCGCCGCCCCCGGTCCCTCGGTCTCGAACCGCCGACCAGCACCGTCAACCCCCCGGTCACTTTGAGCGAGTACAGAACTTCGCAGCGTTATCGCCGCAACTTCGCCCATTATGAAGGGGGCCGGTCTCCGCGCCAATGCGGAAACCAGCCCCCTTGGGGATCCTTTACCGATCAGTGGGCGAAATGACCCCGGTAGTACTCGAAAACCAGACCGATGGTCGACATCATGATGGCCGCGACGCCCACCAGCACCAGCCACCAGCCGAACACCACGCCGAGCGCGATGCACGCGGCCGACATTCCGACGAACAGCGGCCACCAGCTGTGCGGGCTGAAGAAGCCCAGCTCGCCCGCGGCGTCGGAGATGTTCCCCTCAGGGTCGTCCTCGTACAGCGGGCCGCCGTTGGCCGACTCCAGCCGCCGGACGGTGAAGTGGATGTAGAACCCGATCAGACCGGACAGGCCGATGGCCAGCCCGAGCGCCGTCGTGCCGGTCCAGTCCTTGGACCACAGCCAGTAGACGACGTCGGTGGCGAGGAAGAAGACCGCGCACCCGTAGAACATGAACGCCTGAACGCGCATCGGCTACTCTCCCTTCGTCCCGGCGAGCTCGTTCTGCGCGCCCACGTGCGGATGGTGCAGGTCGAACGCGGGCCGCTCGGAACGGATCTTCGGAATCGAGTTGAAGTTGTGCCGCGGCGGCGGGCACGAGGTCGCCCATTCCAGCGACGCGCCGTACCCCCACGGGTCGTCGACCTCGACCCGCTTGCCCTTCTTGGCGGTGATGTAGACGTTGTAGAAGAACGGCAGCATCGACACGCCGAGCAGGAACGAGAAGATCGTGGAGAACTGGTTCAGCCCGGTGAACTCGTTGGCGTAGTCGGCGTAGCGGCGCGGCATGCCCGCCGCGCCCAGCCAGTGCTGCACCAGGAAGGTGCCGTGGAAGCCGAAGAACAGCAGCCAGAAGTGCACCTTGCCGAGCCGGTCGTTCAGCATCTTCCCGGTCCACTTGGGCCACCAGAAGTAGAACCCGGCGAACATCGCGAAGACCACGGTGCCGAACACCACGTAGTGGAAGTGCGCCACCACGAAGTAGGAGTCCGAGAGCTGGAAGTCCATCGGCGGCGAAGCCAGGATGACACCGGTCAGCCCGCCGAACAGGAACGTCACCAGGAAGCCGAGCGACCACAGCATGGGCGACTCGAACGTCAGCTGTCCTCGCCAGATGGTTCCCACCCAGTTGAAGAACTTCACCCCCGTGGGCACGGCGATGAGGAACGTCATGAACGAGAAGAACGGCAGCAGCACCTGGCCGGTCACGAACATGTGGTGCGCCCACACGGTGATGGACAGGCCGGCGATGCTGATGGTCGCGAAGACCAGGCCGATGTAGCCGAACACCGGCTTGCGGCTGAACACCGGGAGGATCTCGGTCACGATGCCGAAGAACGGCAGCGCGATGATGTAGACCTCCGGATGCCCGAAGAACCAGAACAGGTGCTGCCAGAGCAGCGCCCCCCCGTGCGCGGCGTCGAAGACGTGCGCGCCGAGCTTGCGGTCGGCCTCCAGCGCCAGCAGCGCGGCGGCCAGGACCGGGAACGCCAGCAGGACCAGGATGGAGGTCAGCAGGATGTTCCACACGAAGATCGGCATGCGGAACATCGTCATGCCCGGGGCCCGCATGCACAGGATCGTGGTGATGAAGTTGACCGCGCCCATGATGGTGCCGAAGCCCGACATCGCCAGGCCCATCACCCACATGTCGCCGCCGATGCCCGGCGACCGGACCGCGTCCGACAGCGGGGAGTAGGCGAACCAGCCGAAGCTGGCCGCGCCGCCCGGCGTCAGGAACCCGGCGATCACGATGATGCTGCCGAACAGGAACAGCCAGTAGGCCAGCATGTTCATCCGCGGGAACGCCACGTCGGGCGCGCCGATCTGCAACGGCATGATGACGTTGGCGAAGCCCGCGAACAGCGGCGTCGCGAACATCAGCAGCATGATCGTGCCGTGCATGGTGAACATCTGGTTGAACTGCTCGTTGCTCAGGATCTGAAGGCCGGGCTTGAACAGCTCGGCCCGCATGAGCAGCGCGAGCACGCCGCCGATCAGGAACATCACGAACGAGGTGATCAGGTAGAGATAGCCGATCACCTTGTGGTCGGTGGAGGACAGCCAGGACGCGATGATGCGCCCCTTGCTGGTCCGCGACGCGGCGATCGGCGCGCTCGGCGCGTGACTGATGGTGGTCACTGGACACCCCCCGCAGCCTTGGCCTTGGAATCGGCGATGAACTTGGCGTACTGCTCGGGCGTCACGACCCGGAGCTGGAACAGCATCCGGCTGTGGTCGACGCCGCACAGCTCGGCGCAGCGGCCCTCGTACGTCCCGGTCTTGTTCGCCGTGAACTCGAACTCGTTGGTCTTCGGCCCCGGCATGATGTCCTTCTTGTAGAGGAGCGCCGGAACCCAGAACGAGTGGATGACGTCATTGGAGTGCAGCCGGACCCGGATCGTCTTGCCGGACGGGATCGTCATCACCGGCTTGGCGCCCGTGGGCGCGTTCGGCGCGACCGGAGTGCCGACGACTGAGGCGACGGTCTTCTCCTGCCCGGCGGCGTCCTTCTCCTTGTAGTCGAACTGCCAGCTCCACTGGAACCCGGTGACATCGACGGTGACGGCCGGGTTGGCGGACGTCTTCTCGACATAGTTCTCATCGCGGGCGGTGAAGTAGAACAGGACGCCGATGATGACGAACGGGACCGCCGTATAGAGGATCTCGATCGGCATGTTGTAGCGCACCTGAGGCGGCAGATCGTCGGAGCGCTTGCGGTGAAACAGCACCGCCCAGATGATCAGGCCCCAGACGACGACGCCCACGGCGAGCGCCGCGATCCAGGAGCCCTGCCAGAGCTTGAGCATGCGCTCGGCCTGGTCGCTGATCGGCACGGGCATGCCCAGGCGTGACGCCTGACCGCTGCACGCGGTGGCGCTGAGCGCCAGCAGCCCGAGCGCGCCGGCGCTTTTGAATGCGCGGCGACTGCGCACAGGCGTACGCCGCTCCCTCGAGCGGGTCGGACTCACGGAATGCCTTCCCCACAGATGAATGCCCGGTCTGCCCGGGCGGTGAGATCAGTTGTCACACGTGTGGTGGACACATTAGCGCGAGGGTCACGCAGTGCCCGCCCCGGGTGCCCGATTGGGTTTCCGGCGTGGCCCGCCCGGGTGCCGAGGCCGAGCACAGCGCACTTTCGGGCCTCCACGCCGCGCCGGATCGGGGGACGGGCGCCCGCCCGCACCGCGGCGCGTGGGAGGCTTCGGGGGTGGCTGCCTACTTCGATGCCGCGTCCACCGAGCGCCCGCACCCCGCCGCCCGCGCCGCGCTGCTCGGCGCGCTCGACGCCGGCTGGGCCGATCCCGCGCGGCTGTACGGCGTGGCGCGGGGAACGCGACTCCTCCTCGACCAGTCCCGCGCGCGCGTCGCCGGCGTCCTCGGAGTCCGCGCGGACGAGGTCTCCTTCACCGCCTCCGGCACCCAGGCGGTGCACCTGGCGGTACTCGGCGCCCTCCGCGCCCGTCGGCGTGTCGGACGCCACCTGGTGGTGAGCGCGGTCGAGCACTCCAGCGTCCTGCACGCCGCCGAGGCGCACGAGCGCGACGGCGGGGAGGTCACCGTCGTCGGCGTCGACCGCACCGGCCGGGTCGACCTCGCCGAGTTCACCGCCGCGCTGCGCCCCGACACCGTCCTGGCCTGCCTCCAGTCGGCCAATCACGAGGTCGGTACCCTGCAACCGGTCGCCGAGGCCGCCGAGGCCTGCCGTACCGCCCGCGTCCCCCTGTTCGTGGACGCGGCCCAGTCGATCGGGCGGGCCGACGTCCCGGACGGCTGGTCCTTCCTGGCCGCCAGCGCCCACAAGTGGGGCGGGCCCCCCGGCGTCGGCGTGATGGTGATCCGCAAGGGCAACCGGTGGCGCTCCCCGCTGCCCGAGGACGAGCGCGAGGCCCGGCGGGTGCCCGGCTTCGAGAACGTCCCCGGCGCCGTCGCCGCCGCCGCGGCGCTGGAGGCCTACCGGGTCGAGATGCGGGGCGACGGCCCCCGCCTGGCCGCCCTGACCGAGCGCATCCGCGAACAGGTCCCCGCGTCCGTCCGCGACTCCCAGGTCATCGGCGACCCCGTCCGGCGGCTGCCGCACCTGGTCACCTTCTCCTGCCTGTACGTCGAGGGCGAGGCGCTGCTCGGCGAACTCGACCGCCTCGGTTTCGCCGTTTCGTCGGGAAGTTCATGCACGGCGGATACCCTGCGTCCCAGTCATGTGCTGGAGGCGATGGGCGTGATTACCCACGGGAACGTACGGGTATCGCTGCCGCGTGGCGTCGACGCGGCCGACGTCGACCGGTTCCTGGCCGTACTGCCGGGCGCCGTCGCCCGCCTTCGCCGCAACGCCGGAGTGAACACGGTATGACCCCCACGACCAGAACAGGGAGGCGGGCGCGCCGATGAGGTTCCGAGGCCGTACCCACCGCGAGCCCGAGCGCACCGGCCCCGCCCCCGAGCCCGAGCCCGCCGGGCCGCCGCCGGTGCTGGTGATCGACGCGCTCGGGCGCAAGTGCCCGATCCCGATCATCATGCTCGCCGAGCGGATCCGGGAGGTGCCGGTCGGCGAGATCGTCGCCGTCCTCGCCGACGACGTCGCCGCCCGCACCGACGTCCCCGCGTGGTGCCGGATGAAGTCCCAGGACTTCGTCCGCGAGGAGCCCCTCCCCCGGGGCTGGGGCTTCCACATCCGCCGCACGTACTGAATCGCCCACTACCTGAATCGCCCCGCTACGCGCGGCTTCGATCAGGGGCTTTGACGCGCCGCCTTCCCCCCGTCGCGGCGGAGGGAAGGCGGCGCGGCGCCTGATCGCCGCTGGTTACGGGTTCGGGCAGGAGAGGTGGGGGGCCGCCGCGGCGGCGGCCTCGGGGCCGTAGACCTCGGTCATGCGGGCCAGGAACGCCTGCTTGCCGAGGGCGTACTCCTGCGGGCCGGCGGACTCCAGGGCATAGGCGGCGATGAGGTTGCCGACCTGGGCGGCGCGCTCCAGCGGGAGGCCCCAGGCCAGGGCGGACAGGAATCCGGCGCGGAACGCGTCGCCGACGCCGGTCGGGTCGACGACCTTGGCGACCGGGGCGGCCGGGACGTGCATCCCCTCCTCGCCGGCGCGGTCGATCGTCACGCCCTTGGCGCTGAGGGTGGTCACCCGGACGCCCACGCGGCTGAGGATCTCATCCTCGGACCAGCCGGTCTTCTCCTCGCAGAGCGCCTTCTCGTACTCGTTGGTGAACAGGTAGGCCGCGCCGTCGATGAGGCGGCGGACCTCCGGGCCCTCCATCCGGGCGAGCTGCTGGGACGGGTCGGCGGCGAACGGGATGCCGCGGGAGCGGCACTCGTCGGTGTGCCGGACCATGGCCTCGGGGTCGTTCGGGCTGACCACCACCAGGTCCAGGCCGCCGACCCGGTCGGCGACCGGGCGCAGCTCGATGGAGCGGGCCTCGCTCATCGCGCCGGCGTAGAAGGTGGCGATCTGGTTCTGGTCCTGGTCGGTGGTGCACAGGAACCGGGCGGTGTGGTGCAGGTCGGACACGTGCACCGACGCGGTGTCCACGCCGTGCCGGTCGAGCCAGGAGCGGTAGTCGGCGAAGTCGGAGCCGACCGAGCCGACCAGGACCGACTCCTTGCCCAGGCTGCCCATGCCGAAGCAGATGTTGGCGGCGATGCCGCCGCGGCGGATCTCCAGTTCGTCGACCAGGAAGGACAGCGAGACCCGATCGAGCTGATCGGGGATGAGCTGGTCGGTGAACTTCCCGGGGAAGGTCATCAGATGATCGGTGGCGATGGAACCGGTCACGGCGATGCGCACGGCGTCGCTCTCCTCGTTGGTGTCGTCCGGCTTGTCGCCGGCTGTTTCAACCCCACCTTGGGATTCGCGGGCCAGAAGAGCCTACTGGCCATCGCACCACAGGAATCGCGCGTTGCCTACCCACTGCCCGTCCACGGCCCGCCCATACCGAAACGGCCCGGACGCCGAGCGTCCGGGCCGCGGGCGGCGGGGCCGTCTAGTTGAACGAGTCGCCGCAGGCGCAGGAGCCCCCGGCGTTCGGGTTGTCGATGGTGAAGCCCTGCTTCTCGATGCTGTCGACGAAGTCGATCGTGGCACCGGTCAGGTAGGGGGCGCTCATCCGGTCGACCCGAACGTTCAGGCCCTCGAACTCCTGGACCAGGTCGCCGTCCATCTCCCGCTCGTCGAAGAAGAGCTGGTAGATCAGGCCGGAGCAGCCGCCCGGCTGCACGGCGACACGCAGCGCAAGGTCGTCGCGGCCCTCCTGCTCGAGCAGGCCCTTGGCCTTCTCGGCGGCGGCATCGGTCAACACGACGCCCTGCTGCGTGGTCTCCTGCGTGGTCTCGCCTGACACCGTCATGTATTCAGCTCCCGGGTCTCGCTGCACCGCCCGTGGCGGCGAACTGTCGCTTGTCCTCGAGGACGTGGTCTGCCTCTTTCCGTAGGACAACGTACCTCGCGGCACGGCCATTCCGCCTTCCGGCGTTGTTTCGGGGCCTTCCCCGGTGCGGCCTACGTCACACCACCCCGCCGGGACCGGTCCGGGCCCGGATGTGCCATCATTAGTCGTCAAAGCGACGATAAGCCCCGTCGCAGGAGGGAGACTCCCGTGACCACCCCCGTGCGCGACCTTCCACTGCTCCTGCTGGGCCACGGTTCGGATCCGGCGAGCGAGCGCGGCGTGGACTGTCCCGGCGACCTGCCGCCGGCCTCGGACCCCGGCCTGGTGGAACGTGCCCGCGCCGCCAAGGCCGCCCTCGGCGACCAGGTGTTCGTGCTCGGCCACCACTACCAGCGCGACGAGGTCATCCAGTTCGCGGACGTGACCGGCGACTCGTTCAAGCTCGCCCGGGAGGCCGCGGCCCGGCCCGAGGCGCCCTACGTGGTGTTCTGCGGCGTGCACTTCATGGCCGAGTCCGCCGACATCCTCACCGCGGACCACCAGCGGGTGGTGCTGCCCGACCTCGGCGCGGGCTGCTCGATGGCCGACATGGCCACCTTCGACCAGGTCGAGGAGTGCTGGGAGGCCCTGGAGGACGCCGGGATCGCCGGCGACGTGGTGCCGGTGACCTACATGAACTCCTCCGCCGACATCAAGGGGTTCGTCGGACGGCACGGCGGCGTGGTGTGCACCTCGTCCAACGCCAAGCGCGCGCTGGACTGGGCCTACGCCAAGGGCTCCAAGGTGCTCTTCCTGCCCGACCAGCACCTGGGCCGCAACACCGCGGTCCTGGAGATGGGCCTCGGGCTGGACGACTGCGTCGTCTACAACCCGCACCGGCCGGACGGCGGGCTGAGCGGGCGGGAGCTGCGCGACGCCCGGATGATCCTGTGGCGGGGGCACTGCTCGGTGCACGGGCGGTTCAGCAAGGAGTCGGTGGACGAGGTCCGGGCCCGCGTGCCCGGCGTGAACGTCCTGGTGCACCCCGAGTGCAAGCACGAGGTCGTCCTCGCCGCCGACCAGGTCGGCTCGACCGAGTACATCATCAAGGCCCTGGACGCCGCGCCCGCCGGGTCGGCCTGGGCCATCGGCACCGAGCTCAACCTCGTGCGCCGGCTGGCGGGCGCCCATCCCGACAAGAACGTGATGTTCCTCGACAAGGCCGTGTGCTTCTGCTCGACGATGAACCGCATCGACCTGCCGCACCTGGTCTGGTCGCTGGAGTCGCTGGTCCGCGGCGAGGTCGTCAACCAGATCGAGGTCGAGCCCGAGACCGCGCGCCACGCCCGCGCGGCCCTCGACCAGATGCTCGCCCTGCCGTAGCCGCCTAGATGGATGAGTTCTCCGACCAGCGGGCCAGCAGGGCGGCGTCGCCGGAGGACTCCAGCCGGGGGTCGCCGAGCGCGCGGCGGCCCCAGAGGAACAGGTACAGGTCGGCCGCGTCGCCCTGGACGGTCGCCTGGACGCGGGTGCCCGGCCCGGCGGCGTCCTCGCGGCGCCAGGTGTAGCCGTCCGGGAGCAGGGTGAAGATCCAGCGGGCACCGGCGGCGGGGGCGGTGAAGGCCAGCGCCTCACCGTCGCCGCGCAGGTTCTCGATCTTGGGGGCGAAGGCGACCGCGGTCCTGAGGATGGTGAGCACCTCGTCCACGCCGTCGACGGCGACCTCGGCCGGGACGGCCGGCTCGCGGCCGAGGGCGAGCTCGGCGTCGCAGCGGTGCACGGTGGTCTCGTGCAGCATCCGGCGCGGCCAGAACCCCGCCCGGCCGCCCTCGCCCCAGGCCCACATCGTCGCGTCCGGGTCGGCGGCGCGCAGCGCCTCGGCCAGCGACCGGCCGCCCTCGGCGAACCAGGGGCGCAGATCGTCGGGACCCTGCGAGAACGAGACGCCGAGCTCGCGCATGCCCATCCGTTTGGGGGTGACCACGCGCACCATGCCGCCCACCCAGCGGTACACCCCGCCGAGATGGCGGATCAGATCGGCCATCGACCATCCTGGGCAGGTCGGCACCGGGGCCCTCAGATCGGCCGCCGCCACGGTCTCGGCGAACGCGGCGATCTCCACCTCGGCCGCGTCGCAGTAACGATCGTGGTCCCAAGGCTGTACCGCCATGGCCCCTCCCAGGGTTCTCGGCTCAGGGCCCTGAGACTTTCACACGATCCGATGGGGTGTGTCCAGATGGGCCGGTACCGCGGAGAACGAGCTGGTCAGAGCCCCGGAGCGCCCCAGACGGGGAACCAGCGGCTGAGATCGTCCTCGAACGGGAGGTCGGCTCCGACCGCGCCGCGCACCTGGATCTCCAGGGCGTTGTCGCGCTTGTCGCCGGGAAGCGGGGCGAACGGGTAGAACGTGCCGCGCTTGTAGAGGTAGACCAGGGCCAGG
Organism: Spirillospora sp. NBC_01491; assembly: GCF_036227065.1. Lineage (GTDB taxonomy): Bacteria > Actinomycetota > Actinomycetes > Streptosporangiales > Streptosporangiaceae > Spirillospora > Spirillospora xylanilytica. The sequence goes on along the minus strand of NZ_CP109432.1, from coordinate 7,597,692 downwards.
CGCTCGCCGTTCGGCCCCTGGAAGCCCGCCAGCGAGCACAGCAGGTGCGGCCCGAACCCGCCCGACTCCAGCGCGGAGTTGACCGCGTGCAGGTCGGTGACCAGGTCGGGCAGCGCGTCCGGCCCGGTGCGGGCCAGCAGCCAGGTGTAGCCGTAGGAGTCGGTGCTCAGCTCGACCTTCGGGCCGTCGTCGGCGTCGAGGAGCTGCTGGACGTCCTGCTGGACGCGGGCGAACGCGCCGCCCTCGGCGGCGCGGAAGCACACCGACCCGAGCCCGGTGGGACGGAACCCGGTCGCCGCCTCCAGCGTGACCGCCGCGGTGGACAGCCCGAACAGGCGGTCGAGGTCGGGCTTGACCGGCTTGGACCGGCCGAGCAGCGTGTCCAGGAATCCCACGGGTCAGGCTCCCCTGCTGAGCTGGTCGGAGATCTTCGAGAGCTGGGCCAGCCGCTTGTCCAGCGGCGGGTGGGTGGAGAACAGCGAGGAGACGCTGAACCCCTTGGTGAAGGCCGGCGCGAAGAAGAAGGCGTTGAACGGCTCGGCGGCGCGCAGGTCCTTGCTCGGGATCCGGGCGATCTCGCCCGAGACCTTGGTGAGCGCGCTGGCCAGCGACGAGGGCCGCCCGGTCAGCAGCGCCGCGGCCCGGTCGGCCGACAGCTCCCGGTAGCGCGACAGGGCCCGGGTGAGCATGAAGCTCACCGCGTACGCCACGGCGCTGACCGCCACCACCGCGAGCAGGATCATCCCGGTGTTCTGGTCGTTGCTGCGCCGGTTGAAGCCGCCCCACAGGCCCCACTCCAGCCCGAACCGGGTGATCAGCCCGGCGCACACGCCGAGGAACGAGGCGATCGTCATGACCGCCACGTCGCGGTGCGCGACGTGCGCCATCTCGTGCGCGAGCACGCCCTCGAGCTCGACCGGGTCGAGCCGGCGCATCAGGCCGGTGGTCACGCACACCACCGCCTTCTTCTGGTTGCGGCCGGTCGCGAAGGCGTTCGGGACGTCGCTGTCGGCGATCGCGACCCTCGGCTTGGGCGAGTCGGCCATCGCGCAGATCCGGTCGATGACGCCGTGCAGCTCGGGCGCCTCGTCCGGCGTGACGACCCGGCCGTGCATCGCGAACAGCGTGAGCTTGTCGGAGAAGAAGTACTGCGCGAGCAGGAACAGGCCCGCCCCCACCAGCGCGACCACTCCCCATTTGGGCACGATCACGAAGAACGCCGTCACGAAGACGACGTAGACCAACCCCAGCAGGAACATCGTCACGAGCATCCGCGACGTCAGCCCCCGGTCGGAGGCGTAACGCGTCCGGGCCATACGATCCCCCCGTCCTCCCCTGTGTCACTGTGAACAACGTTCGGGTGCCGGCTTTTGTGCCTGACCAGCGAGAAGAGCACGGGCCGGAGGGCCCGGACGGCTAGTCCGGGATCAGCCCCTCGTCCCCCAGCATGGACTTGACCTCGTCGATGTGCGCGTCGGCGGGCGGCAGGATCAGCTCGGACGGCTCGAGGCTGTCGGCGGGCAGCGGCTTGCCGACCTTGCGTACGTTCTCCAGTAGCGCGTGCAGCGCCGTGCGGAAGGCGGCCTCGTCCCCCGACTCGATCGCGGCCTCGAGCTCCTCGTCGAGCGAGTTGAGCGCGGAGAGGTCGCCCACCGCGACGTCCAGCTGCCCCTCGCCCATCAGCCGGACGATCACTGGGCACCCCCGGGGGCCTGCCGCGGCGTGTCGTGCGGGGTGTCCTGCGACTGCGCGGTCGCCGAGCCCTGGTTGAGCTGCTTGGGCGCGGGGCCCTGGCCGAGTTCGGCCTTGAGCTGCTCCAGTTCCAGGTCGACGCCCGGACCCGAGCCCATCCGGTCGAGCTCGGCCTGGATGTCGTCCTTGGGACCGGAGAAGTCCTCCAGGGCGCCGGAGGCCAGCAGCTCGTCGATGGCGCCCGCGCGGGCCTTCATCGTGTCGGTCTTCTCCTCGGCCCGCTGGATCGCCAGGCCGACGTCGCCCATCTCCTCGGAGATGCCGGAGAACGCCTCGTTGATCTTGGTCTGCGCCTCGGCGGCGGTGTAGGTGGCCTTGATCGTCTCCTTGCGGGTGCGGAAGGAGTCGACCTTGCTCTGCAACCGCTGCGAGGCCAGGGTGAGCTTCTCCTCCTCGCCCTGCAACTGCTGGTACTGCGTCCGCAGGTCGCCCAGCTGGCCGTCCAGGCCGGACCGCCGGGTCAGCGCCTCGCGGGCGAGGTCCTCGCGGCCGACCTGGAGGGCCTTCTTGCCCTGCTCGGTCAGCTTGCCCTGCTGCTGCTCCAGCTGGTTGATCTGCAACTCGAGACGCTTGCGCGAGGTCGCGACGTCGGCGACACCCCGACGGACCTTCTGCAGCATCTCCAGCTGGCGCTGGTAGGAGTAGTCCAGGGTCTCGCGAGGATCCTCCATCCGGTCCAGGGCTTTGTTCGCCTTGGACTTGAAGATCATCGACATTCGCTTCATCACGCTCATCGCGCTGGCGCCGGTCCCTTCGTGCTGTAGCCCAGTCGCAAACTGGGCTCAATGACCACTGCTGGGGTTCTTATCACCCTACGCGTTAACGCGCGAGGCAGCCACGATGTTCGCAGCGGGCCGGTCGAGCCCTCCTCCAGGTCGCCCACACCCCGTCCGGGCGCCCCGGGCGGGCCCGCCGCCGTGGAACGCCGCTTCGAACCCCGTCCTCATAACAGTCGCACACAGGGACGCGGTGGGCGCGGAGGCGACGCCGTTCTGCCCGAATTAGTATTGAGTACACGATTTCCGAAGCGGCGTGATCGTTCACCCCATGATCCGCTTCGGCGCGGAAAGCCGCCCGGCCTCGCGCCGGGCGGTCGCGATGTCCGCACCCGGTAGGCTGATCCCGTGTTCCGACGTCGCACCCAGGATGCCCCCGAGAGCCAGCCTCAGCCCGTGAAGCCAGGGGGCAAGGGCCGGCCCACGCCCAAGCGCAGCGAGGCCGAGAAGCGCCGCCGCCAGCCGATCACCGCGCCCTCCAGCCGCAAGGAGGCGTACAAGAAGGTCCGCGAGAGGCAGGCCGACGAGCGGGTCAAGGCCCGCGCGGGCATGTCCAGGGGCGACGAGAAGTACCTCCTCAAGCGCGACAAGGGCCCGGTCCGCCGGCTCGCCCGCGACTACGTCGACGCGCGCCGGACGTTCGCCTCGTACCTGATGTACCTGATGTTCGCGATCGTGGTGCTCAGCCTGCTGCCGATCGCGGCGGCCAAGCTGCTGGTGCTGTTCGCGCCGCCGGTGCTGCTGGCCATCGTGTTCGTCGAGGCGTTCGTGATCAACTCGGGCATCAAGAAGCTGGCCGCCGAGCGCTTCCCCGACGAGGACCGCAAGGGCCTGGGCCTGTACGCGGCGATGCGCGCCATGCAGATCCGCCGGCTGCGCGTCCCCTCCCCCCAGGTCAAGCCCGGCGAGAAGGACAAGGTCTGATCAACGGCGGTTAGGGTCGGGACCATGGAGTTCCGACACCTGGGCCGCAGCGGCCTGAAGATCAGCGAGATCGCGTACGGCAACTGGCTCACCCACGGCTCCCAGGTCGAGGAGGACAGTGCGCGCGCGTGCGTGCGCGCGGCCCTCGACGAGGGGATCACCACCTTCGACACCGCCGACGTGTACGCCGGCACCCGCGCCGAGGAGGTCCTCGGCCGCGCCCTGGAGGGGCAGCGCCGCGAGGGCCTGGAGATCTTCACCAAGGTCTACTGGCCCACCGGCCCGGGCCCGAACGACCGGGGGCTGTCCCGCAAGCACATCTTCGAGTCCATCCACGGGTCGCTGCGGCGGCTGCGCACCGACTACGTCGACCTCTACCAGGCGCACCGGTTCGACCACGAGACGCCACTGGAGGAGACCCTCAAGGCGTTCGACGACCTCGTCCGGCAGGGCAAGGTGCTGTACGTGGGCGTGTCGGAGTGGCGGGCCGAGGAGATCGAGCGCGCTCTGAAGATCGCCGACGAGATGGGCCTGGACCGGATCGTGTCCAGCCAGCCGCAGTACTCGATGCTGTGGCGGGTGATCGAGGACGAGGTCGTCCCGCTGTCCGAGCGGGAGGGCATCGGCCAGATCGTCTGGTCGCCGATCGCGCAGGGGGTGCTGACCGGCAAGTACAAGCCGGGCCGGCCGCTGCCGGAGGGCTCGCGCGCCACCGACGACAAGGGCGGCGCCGACATGATCAAGCGGTACCTGAACGACGACCTGCTGACCCGGGTCCAGGAGCTGCGGCCGATCGCGGACGGGCTCGGCCTGTCGATGGCCCAGCTCGCGATCGCCTGGACGCTCCAGAACCCGAACGTGTCGGCGGCGCTGGTGGGCGCGTCCCGTCCCGAGCAGGTCCGCGACAACGTCAAGGCCGCCGGAGTCCGGCTCGACGCGGACGTGCTCAAGCGGATCGACGACGTGCTCGGCGACTCCGTGGTCCGCGACCCGGCCAAGACGCGCAGCCCGGAGGGGCGTCCCTGACCGTATTTCCAACGCCCGGCCCGGCTTCCTCGCCTGGCGGCTCATTTTCTACGCCCGGCCCGGCTTCCTCGCCTGGCGGCTCGGGCGCCGACCGTTCTTGGGCGAGCGCGACATCGCTTCGCGATCTGGCCGGTGCGGCTCGCCTTCGGCATCGCCTTACCGGCCAGGTAGCGCGCTCGCGCGACGGCTGAGGCACTGTGAGACAGGTGCTGGATCCCGGCCCCCGTCCGCGCACCGGCGCGGGCGGGGGCTCGGGCCGCGTCCGGGTCCTCGTGCGGGGTCAGCCGGGTTCTTGCAGGCTCATCGGGTAGACGACCGTGTCGCCGTCCAGCAACGTCACCTGGTCGACCTCGTTCTCGCGCAGGTCGCGCCAGTTCTCGCCCAGCCACGACTCCGCGTCGGCCTGGGTGGAGAACGTCTCCTCCGACACGCCGACCGTCCGCCCGTCGGCCTTCTCCAAACGCCAGCTCCACGCCATCGCGTTCGACCTCCCTCGTCGCGGTGAGACTAGCCGCTCCGTCACCGGGCGGCCTCGATCGCCCGGCGCAGCGCGTCCGCGCTCGCCGTGTCGGTGCTGCTGACCGTGCGGCCGTCGATCTTCACGGCGGGGGTGCCCTGGAGCCCGGCGGCGATGTAGCCCTGGCTGACGGCCGCCACCCGGCCCGCGTACTGCTGGCTGGTCACGCACTTCTTGAAGTCGTCGCCGGTCAGGCCGTAGGGCGCCCCGTAGGAGATCAGGTCGTCGATCTTGTAGCCCGCGCTGGTCACGTCCGCCGGCTGGTGGCTGTAGACCGCGTCCTGGTAGTAGAGCCAGCGCCCGCCGTCGCCGACGCAGCGGAGCGCGGCGGCGGCCCGCAGCGAGTTGCCGCGGGCGGGCTCGGTGCCCGCTCCGAAGATGACCACCGGCCGGAACACGATCTTGGCCCGGCCCTCGACCGCGAGCTGCTTGAGCATCGGGTCGTGCATCCGGTCGAACGCGCCGCAGTGCGGGCAGGCGAAGTCCTCGTAGACGTCCACGACGGGCCGCTGGACGCCAGGGCGGGCCATGGTCAGGCTGCCGTCGGGTCCCGGCCGCGCCTCGGCGCCGCCCGCGATCTGGCCCGCCTTCAGCTGCACGTCCGGGCCCGAGGGACCGCTCCCTCCCCCGGTCCCGCCGTCTCCGCCGTCCCTGGTGAGGAACACCACGCCGACGACCACGACCAGCCCCAGGACGAGCACGCCGCCGAGCAGCGCGATCAGCAGGGCGGGGCCCTTGCCGCGTGACGGCGGCGGGCCTCCGGCGCTCCAGGGCGGCCCCTGCCCCGGGCCTGGACCTGGACCTGGGCCGAAGCCGGGTCCCTGGCCTTGGCCTGGGCCGAACCCGGGGGCGGGGCCCGCGGGCGGGCCGTACGGAGGGCCTGCGGGCTGCTGCGGGTTCTGGCCCGGGTCCTGTGGCCACGGCGTGTTGGGGGGGTAGCCCACCGGGTCTCCTCATCCTGCGCGGTCGATGCGGGCGGGGGTCTCGGTGGTCGAGCGTAGCCTCGCAACCTCACGGGACGGGACGGCCCGTAGAGTTTTCGATCACGATGAACATCGAACTCCAGGCGATCGCGGGCCCGGACGGCTGGCCGGTGCCGGACTGCCGCTGCGCCTCCTGCAACCGGCTGCGCGCCGCCGGGACGCGGCACGAGCCGTTCCGCGCCCGCGTCGACGGCGTCCCCCTCGAGGAGTGCCCGCGCACCCGCGTCGCCGGCGGGCACGACGTGAGCGTCCCGCGCGGCGGGGGGCGGATCCTCGTGGCGGACGGGCCGGGCGCGTGCCCGGAACCGGCGCCCGGCGTCGCCTACGACGCGGTGCTGCTCGACCTGGTCGGCCGTCCCGAGCAGCTCGGCCGGTTGCGGCGCGAGGGGGCGGTCACGGCGGCGACCGAGATCGCGGCGGTGCACGTGGACCATCGCGTCGCGTCACCCGGGGAGCTCGAGCGGCGGCTCGGCCACTGGCTGCGTCCGCCGGCCGGCCCGTTTCGCACGCTGCTGCTGGGCGGCTCGCGATCGGGGAAGTCGGCGGAGGCGGAGTCGCGGCTGATGGGATGCCCGGACGTGACGTACGTGGCGACCGGCATGGTCGGCGACGACGACGCCGAGTGGTCGGCGCGGATCGAGGCGCACCGGGGCCGCCGCCCGCCGTGGTGGCGGACCCTCGAGACGACCGACCTGACCGGCGTGCTGGGCTCGGCCGAGGGCGCCCTGCTGGTCGACGGTGTCGGCACCTGGCTGGCCGCCGTGATGGACGAGGCGCGCGCGTGGGACGACCCGTCCCTGGCCGTGCCCGCCGTGGACGCGCTCGTCGCGGCCTGGCGCGGCACCGCGGCCCGGGTGATCGCAGTGAGCGACGAGGTCGGGCTGTCGCTGGTGCCGGAGACCAGATCCGGACGGGCGTTCCGCGACGTCCTCGGGAGCCTCAACCAGCGGCTGGCCGCCGAGTCCGAGGAGGCCGCCCTGGTGGTGGCGGGCCGCGTGCTGGAGCTGCGGTGACCGGGTCGCCGGGGGCCGCCTGGGCGGCGGGCCTGCGGCTGGCGGTCACCCTCCTCACCGTCGTGCCGCTGCGGGCGGACCGGTTCGATCGCGACACGGCGCGCCGGGCGATGCTCCTCGCCCCGCTCACCGGGCTGATCGCGGGCGGGGGCGCGGCGGTGGTCCTGCTGCTGGGCGACGTCCTCGGGCTGGGCGCGGTGCTGCGCTCGGCCCTCGCGGTGGCGGCGATCGCGGCGATCACCCGGGCGCTGCACCTGGACGGCCTGGCCGACCTGGCGGACGGGCTGGGCAGCAACCGGCCCGCGGCGGACGCCCTGGCCATCATGAAGCGTTCGGACATCGGCCCGTTCGGCGTGGTCACCCTGCTGTTCACGCTGCTGGTCCAGGTGGCGGCCCTCGCGTCCGCTCCGCAGGCCCCGGTCGCGATCGTCATCGCGGCGGTCGGCGGACGCCTCGTCCTCCCGTGGGCGTGCCGCGTGGGCGTGCCGTCGGCGCGTCCCGGCGGGCTGGGCGCCCTGGTCGCGGAGACCGTCGGCATCCGCGCCGCACTGGCCGTGACGGGCGTGGTCCTCGTGGCGGCGGGCGCGGCGGGAACGGCGGGCGGGCTACTGGGCGGGGCTCTGCACGGCCTGGCGGCCGTCCTCGTCGGTCTGGGCGCGGCCCTGCTCATGCTCCGTCACGCCGTCCGGCGCCTGGGCGGCGTCACCGGTGACGTGCTGGGCGCCCTCGTCGAGATCTCGGCCACCGCCGCCCTGATCACCCTCACCGCCCTCCGCTGACCACCGGCCTCCGGTGGCCACCACCGGCCGCTCACCGCCACCGGCCGGCCGGCACCGGCAGGCACCGGCAGGCACCGGCCGCGTCACGCCGCGGACGACTCGCGGAGGGAGTTGAGGAGGGAGGCGCCGCGTTCGGCGTCGTCCACGCTGACCGCGAAGCGCCGCCCGCCGGTGTTCTCCACGACCAGGCACTCGCCGCCGCGCAGCATCATCGTGGTGCCGGCCGGGCCGACCCGGTAGCCCCAGCCGCCGGCCTGCGCGGGGCTGCGGTCCTCGGCCCAGGCGGTCCCGATCCGGTTCAGCGGGATGCGCCGGATCGGCAGCCGCAGGGGGCCCGCCGCGATGCCCAGCCCGCGGGCGTCCACGGTGACCCGCGCCGATGACAGCGCCAGGGCGACCACTCCCCCGATCACCAGCGCCAGCGCGCCCGACCAGGACGACCTCGGCAGCGGGCCGGCGGGCACGAGCGCCAGGAGGACGCCGAGGGCGCCGAGCCCGGTCAGCGCCCAGCCGAGCAGGATCATCGACCGGCTGTGCACGTATCCGATCCACACCGCCCGCTCCCCGGCGCCGATCCGGATCCTGCGCGGGGCGCCGGGGGCGGGCTCGCGGGAGTCGGCGCCGATCCGTCCGAGCAGCGCGCCGATCAGGCCGCCGGCCGCGGAGGCGAGCAGCAGCAGGGCGATCCCGCCCGCCCCCATGCCGCCAGCGTCCCGCCAGGAGGAACGGTCCAGGTTCGCGTTCAGGATGAGGCCCAGTACGCCCGCCGTGAACACGGCGCCCGCGAAGAGCGACGCGACCGTCCGCGTGCGGACGGCCCGCCGGCCCCAGCCGGACCAGCCGAGCACGAGCGCGCCCGCGCAGATCGTCGCCCACATGCCGCAGCAGATCAGCAGGGCGGCGGTCAGCGAGCCGCTCCCGTCGGGCGGCCCGCCACCGCTCCAGTGCGTGGCGATCGGATCGGGGAGCCGGTCGCGCAGCGGCAGCGACACGAGCGGGATCAGCGCCGCCCCTGTGACGGCCGAGACGCCGGTCACCAGGGCCAGGGATCTGCGGGTGGCCATGGTCATACTCCTTCGATCAGCGTGATGAGTTGGGCGCGGGACACGCCGAGCCGCTCGGCCTCGGCGACCAGTTCGCGCGCCCGTTCGACCAGGTGGCCGTCCTCGGGCCGGGCGGCGACCCGGATGCCGCGGCCCCGCCGGAACTCCAGCAGTCCCTCCTCGCGGAGCTGCCGCAGGGCGCGCAGCGCGGTGTTGGGGTTGATGCCGAGCGCCTGGGCGAGATCCCGCGCGGGCGGGATCCGCTCGTCCGGGGCCACCTCGCCCGCGGTGATCGCGCGGCGGATCGCCGAGGCCGCCTGCTCGTGCAGGGGACGCGGGTCGCCGGGGGCGAGTCGGAGCAACATGATGCTAATGATACTAGCACCATTCATGTCATCGACTCTGGGCGCGGTAAGGCAATGCTTGATCCAAAAGGGCGAAACCGGTCACCAGGAGGACTAACATCGGGGCACGTGACGAGCATCAGCCTTGACAGTGCAGCCCCGGCCACCCTCGACGTCGACGCGATCGTGATCGGGGTCGCCCCGAGCGACTCCGGGGCCCGGCCCGCACCGGGTTCAGAGGATCTCGACCGGGCCCTCGACGGACAGCTCGCCGAGGCGCTGAGCGCGCTCGGCGCCACCGGCAGGGCCGGAGAGGTCACCAAGCTCCCCACGCTCGGCGCGATCCCCGCGGCCGTCGTGGTCGCGGTCGGGCTGGGCGACTCCCCCGACGCCGAGGCGCTGCGCCGCGCCGCGGGCGCCGGCGTGCGGGCCCTGGCCGGCACCGCCAGGGCGGCCGTCGCGCTTCCGGCCGCCGACGCCGCCTCGGTCGAGGCCGTGGCCCTCGGCGCGCTGCTGGGCAACTACACCTTCGGCGCGTACCGGACCGGCGAGCAGAAGAGCCCGGTCGAGGACGTCCGCCTCGTCCACTCCGGTGCGGCCGGGGCCGGCGCCGAGGCCGCCGTGGCCCGCGCCCGCACCCTCGCCACCGCGATGAACCTGGTGCGCGACCTGGTCAACACCCCGCCGTCCGACCTCAGCCCCGAGGACTTCGCCGAGGTCGCCACGCGCGTCGCCGGCGAGACCGGGCTGGACGTCGAGGTCCTCGACGAGAAGGCCCTGGTCGACGGCGGCTACGGCGGCATCGCGGGCGTCGGGCAGGGCTCGGCCAACCCGCCCCGCCTGGTGCGGCTGGCCTACACCCACCCCGAGGCCGCCAAGACCCTCGCCCTGGTCGGCAAGGGCATCACCTTCGACTCCGGCGGCCTGTCGCTCAAGCCGGCCGACGCGATGGACTGGATGAAGTCCGACATGGGCGGCGCCGCCGCGGTGCTCGGCGCGCTGTCGGCCATCGCCGAGCTCGGGCCCAAGGTCAACGTGGTCGGCTACCTGGCCCTCGCCGAGAACATGCCGAGCGGCACCGCGCAGCGTCCCTCCGACGTGCTGCGGGTCTACGGCGGCAAGACCGTCGAGGTCCTCAACACCGACGCCGAGGGCCGCCTGGTCCTCGCCGACGGGCTGGTGCGGGCCGGCGAGGACGACCCCGACCTGATCGTGGACGTGGCGACGCTGACCGGCGCCCAGCTGGTCGCGCTCGGCACCCGGACCGCCGGGATCATGGCCAACGACGACGACGTCCGTGAGAAGGTGGTGGCGGCGGCCGGCCGCGCCGGGGAGCAGTCCTGGGGCATGCCGCTGCCGGCGGAGCTGCGCAAGGGGCTCGACTCCGCGGTCGCCGACATCGCCAACATCAGCGGTGAGCGCTGGGGCGGCATGCTGGTCGCCGGCGTCTTCCTCCAGGAGTTCGTGCCGGACGGCGTCCGCTGGGCCCACCTCGACATCGCCGGACCGGCCTTCCACAAGGGCGAGCCCTATGGATACACCCCGAAGGGCGGCACTGGAGCGGCGACCCGTACGTTGGTCCAGGTGGCGGAGGATCTCGCCGCCGGGATTCTGTAGCCGCCGCCCGGCGTTGCCGGGTAGAAGATAGTGAAGAGGTTTCTCGTGGCGGCGGGGGCCCGCGACGGAGCGCCCCGCCCCCGCAGAAGGCGCCCACGCGGCGCGAAGACCGGGAGAGGGAGCGTCCAGTGGCCAACAGCGGCCCCTTCGACATCGTCGTCCTAGGTGGTGGCAGCGGCGGTTACGCGTGCGCGTTGCGCGCGGTCGAGCTCGGCAAGTCGGTGGCGCTCGTCGAGCGGGACCGCCTCGGCGGCACCTGCCTCAACCGCGGCTGCATCCCGACCAAGGCTCTGCTGCACGCGGCCGAGGTCGCCGACCAGACCCGCGAGGCCGCCAGGTTCGGTGTCAAGGCCGCCTTCGAGGGCATCGACGTCGCCGGTGTGAACGCCTACAAGGACAAGGTCGTCAGCACCACCGTCAAGGGCCTGGCCGGCCTGATCAAGTCCAAGGGCATCGAGGTGGTCGAGGGCACCGGCCGGCTGGTCGGACCCACCACCGTCGTGGTCACCGCGGCGGACGGCGCCGAGCGCACGCTGGAGGGCGGGCACATCGTGCTCGCCACCGGCTCGGCCCCCCGGTCGCTGCCCGGCCTGGAGATCGACGGCGAGCGGATCATCTCCAGCGACCACGCGCTGGAGCTCGACCACGTCCCCGGGTCGGTGATCGTCCTCGGCGGCGGGGTGATCGGCGTCGAGTTCGCCAGCGTCTGGCGCTCGTTCGGCGCCGAGGTCACCATCGTCGAGGCCCTCCCGCACCTGCTGCCGCTGGAGGAGGAGTCCAGCTCCAAGCGGCTCGAGCGGGCGTTCCGCAAGCGCGGTATCGCCTTCCGGCTCGGCACCCGCTTCCAGGGCGCCAAGACCACCCCGGGCGGTGTCGCGGTCACACTGGAGGACGGCGCGACCATCGACGCCGAGCTGCTGCTGGTCGCGGTCGGCCGCGGGCCGGTCTCCGACGGCCTCGGCCTCGCCGACGCCGGCGTCGAGACCGAGCGCGGCTTCGTCAAGGTCGACGAGCTGTGCCGTACCGGCGTCCCCACGATCTCGGCGGTCGGGGACCTGATCCCGACGCCGCAGCTGGCCCACGTCGGTTTCGCCGAGGGCATCCTGGTCGCCGAGCGGCTCGGCGGGCTCAACCCGCCGCCGATCGACTACGACGGGGTGCCCCGCATCACCTACTCCGACCCCGAGGTCGCCTCGGTGGGCATCACCACCGAGACGGCCCGGGAGCGCGGGCACGAGCTCAAGGAGGTCACCTACGACCTGGCCGGCAATCCCAAGAGCAAGATCCTGGGCACGCAGGGCGAGGTGAAGGTGATCGCGGCCGTGGACGGTCCCGTCCTCGGCATCCACATGGTCGGCGCCCGCGTCGGCGAGCTCATCGCGGAGGGGCAGCTGATCTACAACTGGGAGGCCCTGCCCGGCGAGGTCGCCCAGCTGATCCATCCCCACCCGACCCAGTCCGAGGCGGTCGGCGAGGCTCACCTCGCCCTCGCCGGCAAACCATTGCACGTGCACGGCTGAACGCCCGCACATATTCATTTCGAAGGAGTCGCTGAGAGCCATGCCGGTCTCCGTCACTATGCCCCAGCTCGGCGAGAGCGTCACCGAGGGCACCGTCACCCGCTGGCTGAAGAAGGAGGGTGAGCGCGTCGAGACCGACGAGCCGCTTCTCGAAGTGTCGACCGACAAGGTCGACACCGAGATCCCTTCGCCCGCGTCGGGCGTCCTGACCAGCATCACCGTCGCCGAGGACGAGACCGTCGAGGTCGGTGCCGAACTGGCGATCATCGGTGAGGAGGGCGACGCGCCGGCCGGCGCCGCCGCCCCGGCCGCCGACGAGCGGCAGCAGCCCGAGCCGCAGCAGGCGGCCCCCGCGGCCCCCGCCGCGCAGCAGGCCCCGCCGCCCGCCGCGTGGCCGCCGCCGGCCGCCCCGCAGCAGCCGCCCGCCGCGCCGGCCGCGCCCCCGGCGCAGCCGCAGCCGGCGGCGCAGGCCCCGTCCCAGCCGTGGGTGCCCGCCACGCAGGCCCAGCCCGAGCCGCAGGCCCCGGCGGCCCCCGCGACGCCGACGGGCGACGGGCCGTACGTCACGCCGCTGGTGCGCAAGCTCGCCACCGAGCACGACGTCGACCTGTCCACGGTCAAGGGCACCGGCGTCGGCGGGCGGATCCGCAAGCAGGACGTGCTGGAGGCCGCCCGCGCCGCCCAGCAGGCGGCCCGCGAGGCCGCCGCGGCGCCCGCGCAGCCGGCCGCACCGGCGGCACCGGTCGCGCAGGCCGCCCGCCCGGCTGCACCGGCCCCGGCCGGCGCTCCGGCCGACCAGGTCGCGCTGCGCGGCACGACCGAGAAGATGAGCCGCATCCGGCAGACGATCGCCCGCCGAATGGTCGACTCGCTCCAGGTCTCGGCGCAGCTCACCACCGTGGTCGAGGTGGACATCACCCGGATCGCGCGGCTGCGCGAGCAGGCCAAGGCCGACTTCCAGGCCCGCGAGGGCGTCAAGTTGTCCTACCTGCCGTTCTTCGCGCTGGCGACGGTCGAGGCGCTCAAGGTCCACCCCAAGCTCAACGCGGTCATCGACAGCGAGACGAGCGAGGTCACCTACCACGACGTGGAGAACCTCTCCATCGCCGTGGACGTCCCCGAGCGCGGCCTGATGGTCCCGGTCATCCACAACGCCGGCCAGCTGAACCTGGGCGGCCTCGCCCAGCGGATCGCCGACCTGGCCGAGCGGACCCGGGTCAACAAGATCGGGCCGGACGAGCTGTCCAACGGCACCTTCACGCTGACCAACACCGGCAGCAGGGGCGCGCTGTTCGACACCCCGATCCTCAACCAGCCGCAGGTCGGCATGCTCGGCACGGGCGCGGTCGTCAAGCGCCCCGCCGTGATCGACGACCCGCAGCTCGGCGAGGTCATCGCGGTCCGGTCGATGGTCTACCTGGCGCTGACCTACGACCACCGGCTGGTCGACGGCGCCGACGCCGCCCGCTTCCTCGGCACGGTCAAGCACCGTCTGGAGGAGGGCAACTTCGAGGCCGACCTCGGCCTGTAGCACCGCCGAGGCCGCCGCACGAGGCCCCGCCGCCCCCGCATCCGGGGGCGGCGGGGCCTCCGCGCGTCACGGCCGGGCAAAGACTCCGCCGCGCCGGCCCCATGATCGGCCGCTCCGGGCGCGCGGCCGCCCGCAGCCGGGTAGGCCATGATCACTACCGGCTCGGGGAGGACCCATGGAAACGGCGCGCCTTCTGGCCGCGGCGGACGGCCCTTTGAAGATCAACTGGGCGGAGATGCCGACCTACAACACCATCATGGCGGTCGCGGCGGGCGCCGGGCTGCTCCTGGTGGTCGGCCTCGGCCGCCGCCTGGCCGGACGGGGCACCGTGCTGCACCCGGAGGGCTGGGCGCTGGCCTTCGGCGTGCTCGGCCTGATCCTCACGCTGACCGGCCTGCACATGACGCTGACCTGGCCGCTGGCGGCGGGCGGCTTCCCGTTCGACAACATCATCTTCGGTGAGCCCTCGCTGGCGTTCGGCGTGCTGATGCTCGCCGCGGCGCTGTTCCTGTGGCGGCGCGGCACGATCCTGGAGGAGCACCCCGACCGTCCCGGCTACGTCGCCGGGATCGCCGGGCCGGTGTCGATCTTCATCGTCGGGATGGGCCTGGCCTGCTTCGGCATCGCCGCCGCGGGCATCTGGTACGAGCTGTTCGCCGCGCCCGAACAGGAGCCCATCTCGGGCCTGCTGGCCGACCATCCGATGATCGAGGCGACCTTCATCTCGGTGCTCTACGCCCTGGTCGGCGTGGGCGCCGTGCTGTTCCCGGCCGCCCTCGGCGCCCCGCGCGGGCCGCTCGGGCGGGTGGTCGGGTTCTGCTGGGCGCTGGCCGGGCTGCTCTTCCTGATCTTCGGCGCGCTCAACTACTTCACCCACATCGGGCTCATCGTCAACACGATGTGAGCGCCCCGGGCGCCGGCCGGCGCAGGCACCGGCCCGGCCGCACCCGGGGACGCAACGGCGGCAGCGCCGGATCAGGCTCTCTCCGCGGTCAGGCGGCCTTCCGGTCGGACACCGCGTAGGCGGCGCCGGCCGACAGCGCGGACACTCCGAGCACCGCCGGCCAGGGGCCGATCTTCTTGGCCAGCGGATGCGAGCCGCCGAAACCGCCGACGTAGACGGCCAGCAGGCCCGCCGCGCCCTTAGGGCCGGAGGTGCGCGCCCATTCCCGGGCGCAGTAGGCCCCGGCCGCGGCCAGGACCGCGCCGCCGAGCTCGCGGCGGCGGGTGAAGCGGGCCGTGGCGTAGCCGCCGACGAGCCCTGCGGCGGCGACCGCCGCACTCGGGATCTTTACCATGATCGTGAGGCTATCGAACCGTAAGGTGAACCCATGAAGGTGACGCTCACCGGCTCGTCCGGGCTCATCGGAACGGCTCTGGTCCGCGCCCTGCGCGCGGACGGGCACGAGGTCGTGCGGCTGGTCCGGCGCGACCCCGCCGGGCCGGACGAGGCGCGCTGGGACCCGTCCGGCGACGTCGACCCCGCCGCCCTCGACGGCGCCGACGCGGTGGTGCACCTCGCCGGGGCGGGCATCGGCGACAAGCGGTGGACGCCCGAGTACAAGCGGCGCATCCGCGACAGCCGGGTGCGGGGCACCCGGACCCTGGCCGCGGCGATCGCCGCGGCCGGCCGCCCGCCCGGCGTGCTGGTGTCGGGGTCGGCGGTCGGGTTCTACGGCGACACCGGCGACCGGGAGACCGACGAGGGCGCCCCGATGGGCGGCGGCTTCCTCGCCGGGCTGACCCGCGACTGGGAGGCCGCCGCCGCGCCCGCGGCCGAGGCGGGCGTCCGGGTCGTCCACCCGCGCACGGGCATCGTGCTCGCCGCGGGCGGCGGGATGCTCGGCAAGGTACTGCCGCTGTTCCGGCTGGGCCTCGGCGGCAGGCTCGGCGACGGGCGGCAGTGGATGAGCTGGATCTCCCTCGCCGACCATGTCGCCGCGCTGCGCCACCTCATCGCGCACGATGTCGCGGGCCCGGTGAACCTGACCGCTCCCGAGCCGGTGACCAACCGGGACTTCACCCGCGCGATCGGACGGGCCGTGCACCGTCCCGCCGCGCTCGCCGTCCCGGGCTTCGCGCTCCGGGCCGCCCTGGGCGGCTTCGCCGATGAGGGCGCGCTGGTCAGCCAGCGGATCGTCCCGCGGCGGCTGGTCGAGGCCGGATTCACCTTCGCCCACCCCACGCTCGGCGCAGCGCTGGCGGCCGAGCTCGGCACGCCGCGGCAGGGCTGAGCCAAGAATCACCAAAACGGCGCCCGTCCGCGAACGGTGCCCGTACGGTGACGTTGCGACATCGGACCAAAGCCGGGAACCGCGCAGGAGGAGGACGAAGTGAGCACCGACGGACAGCCGCACATCCTCGCCATCGGCGGGGGGGCCTTCCTTCCGGACGACCGGTATGGCTTCTCGCCGAGCCCCCTGGTCCGGTACGCGCTCGACCTGACCGGCCAGGACCGGCCCCGGATCTGCTTCCTGACCACGGCGGTGGGCGACGGCACCGAGCACATCGCCCGCGGCTACTCGGTGTTCTCGCAGCTCGACGCCGAGGTCAGCCACCTCGCGCTGTTCCCGATGCCGAACCACGCCGACATGCGGGCGCACCTGCTCTCCCAGGACCTGATCTATGTGGCCGGCGGCAGCGTCGCCAACCTGCTCGCGCTGTGGCGGCTGCACGGCCTCGACGTGATCCTGCGCGAGGCGTGGCAGGAGGGCGTGGTGCTGTCGGGGCAGAGCGCCGGCGCGCTGTGCTGGCACGTGGGCGGCACCACCGACTCCTACGGCCCGGAGCTGCGCCCGCTGGGCGACGGCCTCGGCTTCCTGCCGTACTCGTGCGGGGTGCACTACGACAGCGACCCGCAGCGCCGCCCGCTGCTCCAGCGGCTGGTCGGCGAGGGCGCGCTGCCCGGCGGGTATGCCGCCGACGAGTCGGCCGCCCTGCACTACGTGGGCACCGAGTTCGTGCAGGCCGTCGCCTACCGCAGGGAGGCCGGCGCCTACCGGGTCGAGCCGGACGGCCCCGGCACCGCCAAGGAGAACCGGATCGACCCCAGGCTGCTCGCCGCGCTGTGAGGCATAGGCTGGCGGCGTGAGCGAACTGGACGTACGCGAAGCCGACGCGACCACCGAGCGCCCCCCCGGCCAGAGCATCGAGCAACTCGTCGTCGTGCACGCCGGCTTCGGCGCCGCGGCCGTGCCCTACGAGGCCGGCTGGGAGCTCCAGCGGCGCACCCACGCGCGCCGGGCGGACGACGAGATCCCCGACACCGTGCTGCTGATGGAGCACGAGGCGGTCTACAGCGCGGGCAAGCGCACCGGGGCCCAGGACCGGCCGTTCGGCGACCCGGGCGCGCCGGTGATCGACGTGGACCGCGGCGGGAAGATCACCTGGCACGGTCCCGGGCAGCTGACCGGCTACCCCATCGTGCGGCTGCCGGACCCGGTGGACGTGGTCGCCTACGTCCGGCTGCTGGAGCGCATGATGATGGAGGTCTGCGCCGGGTTCGGGCTGGAGACCACCCTGGTCGAGGGGCACAGCGGCCTCTGGGTGGCCGGCTCCCCCGACCGCAAGATCGGCTCGATCGGGATCCGGGTCTCGCGCGGCGTGACGATGCACGGCTTCCAGCTCAACTGCGACTGCGACCTGGGATGGTTCGACCGGATCGTGCCCTGCGGGATCCCGGACGTCGGCTCGACGAGCCTGTCCGCCGAGCTGGGCCGTCCGGTCACCGTCGCCGAGGTCACGCCCCTGGTCGAGCAGGGTCTGGCCACGGTGCTGGGCGGACGCGAGATGTTCCACCGCACCATCGCGCAGCTCGGCGTCTGACCGGACGGCCGCGACGCGGGACATTCCGCGCGTACGCCCTGTACAGGACCGTTCGGGGCGTACGGGCTGCACGGGACGTCGGGGCCGCACGGGGCTGTACGGGACTGTACGGGGCGTCAGGGGACGCTCAGCGCACCTCGGCCATCACCTTGTAGATGGCCTGCCCCTCGGTGGCGGCGTCGGCGAACAGCCTCGTCAGGGCCGCGTAGGCGGGCGCCAGGACCCGGTCGAGCGCCCCGCCGCCGAGGCCGCCGACGCCCTCGACTCCGGCGGCGTCCATCGCCGCCGGGTCGAACCTCCCGGCGATCCCCCCGAACGGGGTGCCGGCCAGATGGTCGGCCGCGGGCTTGACCCGGTCGGGCGCCAGGTAGATCACGTCCATGCCGAGCTCGTCGGCGCCGTCCTCGGTGAGCAGCCGCCCGCCGCAGACCACGTCGGCCTCGGGCTGCCGCCCGTCCCACGGGTCGCCGGTGATCAGGAAGTGCAGCGGCTGCCACGCGCCGCCGAGGTCCAGGACCTCGCCGGCGGGCCGCCGCCGCCAGCCGCCGTCGCCGAAGACCCGGCGGGCGATCCGGCCCGGATCCGCCTCCCCCTCCAGCACGGACGGCACCCTGAGGTACGACATTGCCAGACCCACGGTGGTCCTCCTGCACAAAAAAACGGGTGATGCGCGACGACAGGGAGTCACCTTAAGAGATCTCCTGCGTCAGAAGGTGGAAATGCGGGAAACGGCACGCCGGACGCCGTTCCGTCCCCGGCCGTGCCCGGCCGTCCCGGGCCGTCCTGGGCGCGGTTCCGACACCGATGATCGGGACGTACCCTGGACTCGTGACTACGGTGACACCTGAGGGGCGCAAGCTCCTGCGCGTTGAGGCCCGCAACAGCCAGACCCCGATCGAGCGCAAGCCCGAGTGGATCAAGACCCGGCTGAAGATGGGCCCGCAGTACCGCGAGCTCGTCCAGCTGGTCAAGACCGAGGGCCTGCACACGGTGTGCCAGGAGGCCGGCTGTCCCAACATCTACGAATGTTGGGAGGACCGCGAGGCGACCTTCCTCATCGGCGGCGACCAGTGCACCCGGCGCTGCGACTTCTGCCAGATCGACACCGGCAAGCCCGCGGCGCTCGACCGCGACGAGCCGCGCCGGGTGGCCGAGTCGGTCACCACGATGGGGCTGAAGTACGCCACGATCACCGGCGTCGCGCGCGACGACCTCGAGGACGGCGGCGCGTGGCTGTACGCCGAGACCGTCCGGCAGATCCACGCGGCGGTGCCCGGCTGCGGCGTCGAGCTGCTGATCCCCGACTTCAACGCGGTGCCCGCGCAGCTCGCCGAGGTGTTCGGGTCGCGTCCCGAGGTGCTGGCGCACAACGTGGAGACGGTGCCGCGGATCTTCAAGCGGATCCGCCCCGGGTTCCGGTACGAGCGGTCGCTGGAGGTCATCACCCGGGCCCGCGAGGACGGCCTGGTGACCAAGTCCAACCTGATCCTCGGCATGGGCGAGACCCGCGAGGAGGTCTCCCAGGCGCTGCGCGACCTGCACGGGGCCGGCTGCGAGCTGATCACCATCACCCAGTACCTGCGGCCGAGCCCGCGGCACCACCCGGTGGAGCGGTGGGTCAAGCCCGAGGAGTTCGTCGAGCTGTCGGCCGAGGCCGAGGAGATCGGGTTCACCGGCGTCATGTCCGGTCCGCTGGTGCGTTCCAGCTACCGCGCGGGCCGGCTCTACCGGCAGGCGATCGAGGCCCGGCAGGGGTGACCGTTCGAGGGGTGCGGCACGACTATCCTTGAGGGCATGTCGAAAAAGCCCACGGACGGTGCCCAGGAGCGTCCGGGCCGCCTCAAGCAGATCCGCATGGTCGCCCAGGTGCTCCGCCAGGCCGACCCGAAGGCCCTACCGATCGTCTTCGCCTCGGCGCTCGGCACCCTGGTCGTCGTCGTCCTCATCGGGTTCCTCATCGGCCAGCCGTGGTTCTTCATCCCGCTGGGCGTGCTGGCCGCCGCCGCGGTAGGCATGATCATATTCGGTCAGCTGGCGCAGCGCGCGCAGTACAAGGCGATCGCCGGCCAGCCCGGCGCCGCCGCGGCCATCCTGAAGAACATGCGCGGCGGCTGGACGGTCACCGAGGCCGTGAGCGGCAACCGCAACCTCGACATGGTGCACCGCGCCGTGGGCCGCGCCGGGGTGGTGCTGGTCTCCGAGGGTCCGCGTAACCGCGTCGGCCCGCTGCTCGGCGCCGAGAAGAAGCGCATCTCCCGCGCCGCCCAGCAGGTCCCGATCTACGACGTGCAGGTCGGCGAGGACGAGGGCCAGGTCCCGGTCGGCAAGCTTCAGCGGCACCTGATGAAGCTGCCGCGCAACCTCTCCAAGGGGCAGGTCTCCGAGCTGAACGACCGGCTCCAGGCGCTCCCCCGGTCGATGCAGATGCCCAAGGGCCCGATGCCCAAGGGCGCCCGGATGCCCAAGGGCCCCAAGCCCAAGACGCGCTGACCCCGTCCGGCCGAGCGACACGAACGGCCCGAACGGCCCGAACGGCAGAGCACGAAAGCACGAAGAGCGCCCCCCTCGGGGGCGCTCTCGCGTTTCCGGCGCGGCCGGTCCGGCTAGATGCTCACCACGACCGTGTTGGCGGCCCGGTCGTGCATGCCCCGGTAGTCGCGGTCCCAGATCAGCGCGGGGACGATCACGAGCAGCAGGAGCGTCCGGGCCAGGCTCCAGCCGAGCCCGACCGGGCGGCCGTCCAGCCGGGCCACCCGGATGCCGCTCAGCCGCTTGCCGATGGTGGTGCCGAGCAGCCCGATCAGCAGCCACGCCTGGATCCCGAAGATGATCAGCGTCCACATGCTGCGCTGCGGTGCCGACCAGTCGAAGGAGCGCGCCAGCAGGCTGGCCACCAGCATCGACAGCCCCCAGTCGAGGAACAGCGCGACCAGGCGGCGGCCATATCCGGCCACCGCGCCGCTGCCCGCGTCGGGAAGGCCGAGACGGCCGCCCGGCTTGCCGAGATCGACTCCCGAGGCGGAGCGGGCCCCGCTCAGCCACGTCTGAGTCCACCGCGTACCGCCGGCCTGCCGCTCTCCGCCACCGCTCATGCCCTCTACGCTATCTCCTCGCCTCAGGGGTTCCGACTCGGCATACCGGGGCAGAAGGGGAGGTGGCACGGGAGCACGCCTCACCCCCGGTCCCAGTCCACTGTGCGTCGCCGATAGTGATGCGTAACACAGGCGAAACACATGGGACATGGCCGGGAAATGGCCGCCCCGTAGCGTTTTTTGCTAAATGCGCCCGAAGGAGGCTGGATGTTCAGCAGCGCCGAAGAGGTCCTGAGCTACATCAGGAACGAAGGTGTGCGATTCGTCGACTGCCGGTTCGTGGACCTGCCCGGGAAGATGCAGCACTTCACGTTCCCCGTCGAGAGCTTCGGCGAGAGCGTCTTCACCGAGGGGCTGATGTTCGACGGTTCGTCGGTCCGCGGGTTCCAGGAGATCCACGAATCGGACATGCTCCTGCTGCCCGACCCGTCGACGGCCGTGCTCGACCCGTTCCGGCAGCACAAGACGCTCAACATGAACTTCTTCGTGCACGACCCGCTGACGGGCGAGCCGTACAGCCGCGATCCCCGCAACGTGGCCAAGAAGGCCCAGGACTACCTGCGCGGCACCGGCATCGCCGACACCGTCTACGTGGGGCCCGAGGCCGAGTTCTACATCTTCGACGACGTGCGCTTCGAGACCAGGCAGAACGCCGGCTACTACTACCTCGACTCGATCGAGGGCGCGTGGAACACCGGGCGCGAGGAGGAGGGCGGCAACCTCGGCGCCAAGCCCCCCTACAAGGGCGGCTACTTCCCCGTCCCCCCGATGGACCACTACACCGACCTGCGCTCGGAGATGGTGTCCCAGCTCCTGGAGTCGGGCATCCACGTCGAGATGCAGCACCACGAGGTCGGCACCGCCGGCCAGGCCGAGATCGACTTCCGCTTCGACACGCTGCTGAAGACGGCCGACCAGCTCCAGCTCTACAAGTACATCGTCAAGAACGTGGCGCGCGCCAACGGCAAGACCGTGACGTTCATGCCCAAGCCGATCTTCGGTGACAACGGCTCGGGCATGCACGTGCACCAGTCCCTGTGGAAGGACGGCTCGCCGCTGTTCTACGACGAGGTCGGCTACGCCGGCCTGTCCGACGACGCCCGCTACTACATCGGCGGCCTGCTCCGGCACGCGCCGTCCCTGCTGGCCTTCACCAACCCGACGGTGAACTCCTACCACCGCCTGGTCCCGGGATACGAGGCGCCGGTCAACCTGGTCTACTCCCAGCGCAACCGGTCGGCCTGCATCCGCATCCCGATCACCGGCTCCAATCCGAAGGCCAAGCGGGTCGAGTTCCGCGTCCCGGACCCGTCCTGCAACCCCTACCTGGCCTTCTCCGCGATGCTGATGGCCGGCCTGGACGGCATCAAGAACAAGATCGAGCCCGCCGAGCCGGTCGACAAGGACCTCTACGAGCTGCCGCCCGAGGAGGCCCGCGCCATCCCGCAGGTGCCCGGCTCCCTGGAGGACGTCCTGGCCGCCCTGGAGGCCGACCACGACTACCTCCTCGAGGGCGGCGTCTTCACACCCGACCTGATCGAGACGTGGATCGCGATGAAGCGCGAGTTCGAGATCGACCCGATCCGCCTCCGCCCGCACCCCCACGAGTTCGAGCTCTACTACGACATCTGATGTCCGCGATTTCGCGGCCTGGGCGCAGATCACGATCCGCGCTCTGACCAGCAAAAATGCCTCACGCACCATCACGCGGGATCACGCACGTTCACGGGTCGATGTGCCCTCGATGTGCCCCGCGTGATGCTGCGTGAAGGTGGCAAGCGAATTCGGGATGTGGCCGAGCGGCTGCTGCCGCTGATGCGCGCGTCGGGGCTGTTCGGCGTCGGCGACGAGACCGAGTTGCCCAACCTGCGGGACGGCGGCCTGCGGATCGTGGTGGAGGTGACTGCGGCGGGGTCGACCACCCGCGTGACCGCCGAGCCGCAGGTCCCGGGAGCGGCTCGCCCGGTGCCGCATGGCAGGAGACGCCCCCGCCTGACCCCGTAGACGAGACCGACGCCCCGCCCCTCACGTGCGATGAGGTGGCGGGGCCTAGTCGATGTGCGGCTCGGTCGCGCTGAGCCCGTGGTCGATGCGGCGGCGGACCGCCGGATGGATTTCGTACCCGGCAAGATCGGCAGGGTCGACCCACAGCACTGCGGACGCCTCGTCGGTGGTGGTGAGTTCGCCGCCGACCGGACGGGCGTGAAGGCAGACATTCACCGGCTGCCTCACCTCGTCGACCTCCCCGCCCTTGACATACTCGATCACGTGATCGGGGGTGGTGAACACGCCCACCAACCCGATGATCTCGATCAGGACGCCGGTCTCCTCACGGCACTCCCGAATCCCGCACTCGGTGATCGTCTCGTTCTTCTTCAGGCCGCCGGTCGGGATCGTCCACAGGTCGTTGTCAGGCCGGCGGAGCAGCAGCAACCGGTCGTGCACGTCACGCACCAGGACGGACGCGGACGGCTTGCGGCTGGTCGGCTTGGGCGCGTTTGGGTCCTGCCAGTGGTCGATGCGCCGTGTCTGCGTCACACTTCACCTCAGTCCAGCGGCCGGGCCGACGCCCAGATCTTCTCGTACGACTCAAGGAACGTGTTGAAGTACGCGCCGTCCATACGCCGGATATGCATCGTCGGGGTGTAGGCGGCGAGGATCCCGTACACGTGGATGTTGACGATCATCTCGTCATCGAACCGATAGATCGACGCGTACAACGGGGTGTCGTGCAGCCGAATGTCGAACAGACCCATGAAGGGGCGGTAGTACGACAGCACCGCAGACACCCGCCCGGCAACTCCACCGCCAATCTCGTTCTCCGTGTCACGCGCGGCGAGCTGGCGGCCGGCCGGGTCACCGAACATCATGCGGACGCGGACACCGGCCCGAGCGCGGGCCTGCAACGTGGGAATCCAGTCCGGGATCTCCTCGCCGAGGAACAGGCCAGCGTAGGCAATGTAGTCAACATTCCGCTCGGCGCCGCGCAGGAGCTCGGTCCACAGATGCCGGGGTACGTCGGTTCGGCGCGGCCATGTTGACACGAGCTCGGCGCCATTGAGGGACGCCGTGTCCACCGCGTTCGGCCAGAGGTACGACTCGTCCTCCTGGAGGATCGCGGCGACCCGGTAGCGCGTGCGCGGGTAGGGCACTCCCTTCTCGGAGAGCCATCGCTCGACGCTCTTCGTACTGACCTCGGCTTGCTCGGACAGGGTTCCGACGTCGAGGCCACGTCGGAGCATCGCCCGTCGGAGTCGTTCGTTCATGGGGCGAGCCTGTCATCTATGGACATCCATTGGCAGAGATGTGGCAGATAGATGTCCGTAGATGTCTCGCAGTGTCATCGCCCCGGGTAATGACGGGAGCGCATTGTGTGTCCCATGCCACAGAGGGAAGCGGAACTAGCGGACCCACCCGATCCGGATGGCCCGGCACTCCTTGCGAGTCTCGCCGTGGCGTTCCGGGGTCAGGGCTTCACCGCCGAGATCAAGAGCGGGCTGCTTCAGGTGACGGACGGCCCGGACAGCCGGGGCGTCCGGCTCGATTGCCGTCGGCGTGCCGGTGACTTCGACCGGTGGTGGTTCACGTGGGCGGGTGGGATCTGGCTGTGTGAGGCCGACAAGCCGTTCGAGGCGATCACGACGGTGAAGGGCGCGTTGCGGCGGGGCGGAGACGCGCGTGCCGGCGCCGCCGCGAGCGCGGAGCGGGCGGTGGCCGAGGTCCGCGCGGAGTTCCCTGACTGGAACATCACCGACACCGAGACCGAGGGCGTGCGCCGGTGGTGGGCGAGCCGCGGCGCACCGACGAGCACCATCCTGAACCGCGACTCCGACCTGTCGGCCAGCAGTCCCGAGGGGCTGCGGTCCAAGCTGCGGAGCTACTGATCGTGGGCGCGGCGGAACCAATCCAGAGCGCAACCCCGCCGTGCCCGCTCTTGTCGCACGGCCCGCGCGGGGGTCGTGCGGCCCGATGCCCGGCCGGCGGACTGGGGAATCCGTCCGGCCGGGTGGGGGGATCGCGCGGCCGGTGCTCCACACCCCCGCCCCCTGGGGAGCACCGGCCGCACGGCACAAGCCTCGCGGCCCCGGGTTTGCTGGCGCGCGCCCGGGGCCGCGGCACCAACCGATGAGCGCACTGCGGTGCTGTACTCGGGCTGAGCGGGCCACCTTCGTATCCGTATGGACTGGAGGCGTGATGTGTTCTCCGCCGGACGTCGAATGCCGGTGGTGTGGACCGGAGCTGGTGAGCCCGCCCCGCCGGGGCGCCGGTGCGGCCAGGATGGCCGGCATGATGCGTGACCATCCCGGATGGGACAACCTGCACGGTGCTTGCCTGCGAGGCACCATGACATCTCAAGGCGCTCCAGCCGTCGTCGACGCTGACGACATCGGAAACGGCGCGGAGCTCTTTGACGTCCCCGTGTTCCCCGATACGCTGCCGCCTTCCCTGGCCGCTGCGCTTCGTCGGCTGGGGCCGGTGCGGCGCTGGCGGAATCCGAGCCTGTGGGACGCGATCGCGACCGCGATCGTCCGGCAGGTCATCCGCGCAGACCAGGCCCGTATCCAGCATCGCCGCCTCCGCCGAACGTTCGGGCCGCGCCTGGACACCCCGCAGGGTCCGATCCACGCGCTGCCGACGCCCGAGACGGTCGCCGGCCTCAGCCGGGACGACCTGGCCGACATCGGGATGGCGTTCAAGGCCGCGCCGCTGCGGAACGCGGCGCTCGCCTACATCGAGCACGGCGTCAAGTGGGCCGAACTGCCCGGCGGGCGCCTGGTCGAAGAGTTGCAGACCGTTCCGCGGATTGGTCCCTGGACCGCAGGGGCCGCCGCCGCCGACCATCTGCACGACTGGTCCCTCTACCCCTACTCCGACCTGGCGGTCCGCACTTGGGCCAAGACCGCCGCGCCCGATGTGGACTGGCCCACCGACGAGCAGCGCTTCGCCGAGCGATGGCGCGCCATCACCGGCGACCAGCTCGGCCCTATCACCCTGTTCACCCTCGCCTGGGGAGCCCGACATGCAGGAGCAGCATCGCCCTGACCTTCTCCAAGGAGCCGACCCGAACCATCCCCTCGACGCGGTGTTCGTCAACGCGCCGCTACGCGACTACGCCGACCGGCCGCGCGTCAACGACTTCACCCTGCCCGTTCTCGGGATGGCCTACATCGCCACCGTCGCCGTCCAGCGCGGCTTCAACGTCGCCGTCCTGGACGCCGAGGCGCACGGCCTGCCGGTCGCCGACGTCGTCCGGCTGGTCAACGCCGCCGCCCCTCGCTGGGCGGGATTCAACCTGCTCGCCCCCACCTACGACATCGCGGCGGAGATCGCGCACCGGCTCGACCCGGCCATCATGGTGATGGCCGGCGGACACCAGGCCAAAGCGATGCCCACCGGCATCCTCACCGATCCGCGGATGCGTCGTTGTGAGGCCCTGGTCCTGGGCGAGGGCGAGACCCGCGTCGCCGCGCTCTTGGAAGATCACGGGGCCCGGGTCGAGCTGCCCGGGGTGATGTGGATGGACCCGGTCCTGCACCGCCCGGTCACCGGCGGGCGGCCCGGCACCGGGCACCATCTGGCCCCCGATATCAATGCGCTCCCGTTCGTCGACCGCGCCTTCCTGGCCCAAGACCCCGGTCCCGCCGACGGGCGGGTCGAGGCGAACATGGTCGGCGCCCGCGGCTGCCCCTACGACTGCTCGTTCTGCGGGGCCGCGGTCTCGGCGAACCCTGATGTGACGATCCGGACCCGCCGTCCCGACAACATCCTGGAAGAGATGTCCCAGCTCCGCGCCGAGCAAGGGGTGACCGCGTTCCGGTTCGTGGACGATCTCTTCCTGGGGGCCCGCCGCATCATCTTCCAGATGATGAGCGCGTTCACCGCAGCCGGCATCGGGGACTGGGCACGGTGGGACGCCACCGGCCGTATCAACGTCCTTGACCGCCTCACCGACCAGGCCCTGGACGTCCTAGCGGGCAACGGGCTGCGCGAGGTCGCGCTCGGGATCGAATCGGGCTCCGAGCGGATGCTGGCCCACATCGACAAGCGCATCACGCCCGCCATGATCCGCAGCGTGGTGCGACGCCTCACCGCGCACGGCATAGCGGTGAAGGGCTACTTCATTCTCGGGCTGCCCACCGAGACGCGCGCCGAGCTCGCCGAGACCGTCGCGCTGGTGCGCGAACTCTGGGACCTCACCGAACCGGCGCCAGGCCGGTTCCGCGCCAGCGTGTTCGAATTCCGCCCCTACCCGGGCACCCCCGAATGGGACCGGCTCATCGCCACCGGCCGATACACCCCCGCCCAGCTCATGGACTACACGGCCGTCGACCTCACCACCGCCGGCGTCGACGAAGCCATGCGCGCACGCGACGAGTTCAACTTCTCCGTGGGCCTCCAGTTCGGAGAACCCACCGTCGCCGAGATCCGAGCCGCGCTGGTCGAGCTGACCCACCAGCAGCACGCCCGTTCCCAGGAGGCGGCGTGACCCGCGGACTGCTGGTCACCCTGGACGGACCCGGCGGCGCGGGCAAGACCACCCTGGCCCGCCGAGCCGCCGCCCTGCTCGACAGAGCGGGCGTCCCGGCCGACCTCACCACCCAACCCTCACCAGGCCCGATCGGCGCGCTGGCCCGTGCCGGCACCCACCAGTTCCACGGCCACGCACTGGCGTGCCTGGTCGCCGCCGACCGGTACCACCACCTCGACACCCACATCCGCCCCGCCCTGGCCGCCGGCACCACGGTGATCTGCGACCGGTACATCGCCTCATCGCTGGTCTTCCAGGCGCTCGACGGCGTGGACCAGCAGTTCGTGACGCAGTTGAACCGCCATGCCGACAGCCCGGACCTGGCCGTGTTCCTGACCTGCGGGCAGGCCGAGCTCCTTCGCCGCCTGTCCGTCCGCGGCTCCCACGGCCGCTTCGAAGATGACCCCGGCAACTCGGCCAAGGAGATCGTCCGCTACCGGGCCGTGTCCGCGGCGTTCGCCTCACAGGGGATCAGCGTCCTCGAACTCGACTCCACCACCAGTGATATCGACTCACTCGCATCACGCATCGTCACCGCAGTCCGCGCGCTACCCTCGGCCCCGACCTGACCACCACACACCCGCGAGGGGAAGCATGACCGTCGAGCGCTACCGGTCCATCATCGACGTCCACGTCATCCTGGAGCGCGACGAGGAGATCCTGCTCCTGGAACGGCAGGGCACCGGGTACTGCGACGGAATGCTCCACCTCCCCTCCGGACACCTGGACGAAGGCGAACCGGTCACCCACGGCGCAGCCCGCGAAGCCCGCGAGGAGGTCGGCGTCCACATCGACCCCGCCGACCTGACCCTCGCCACAGTCGTCCACCACCACCAGCGCCCCGGACTCGCCCGCATCGGCATGTTCTTCACCACCACCCGCTGGGACGGCGAACCCCACAACGCCGAACCCCACAAATGCGGCAAGCTCCAGTGGTGCGACCCGCGGATCCTGCCCTCCATCACGATCCCCTACCCCGCCGCCGGCATCCGCGCCTACCTCACCGGCACCCCGCTGATCACGCACGGCTGGCGCGAGGAGGAAGCGACGGTCTGACCCCGGGGACGGAGACGGGAGAAACCTCCAGACATCAGAGAGGTAGCACCTCCAGATATGACGAAGACGCCCCGCCCTCCCGCCGAAGCGGAGAGGACGGGGCGTCCGTGCCGGCTGGGCTTCCCCACCCGCCGACGACGATCAGGCTACCGGGGCAGCTCCGACGCCTTGACCGCAGACCGGCGCCCGACGCGCCCCGCCATCCCAGCGACAGCAGCACTCGCCGGGATGGCGGGGCGAGTCTCAAGGTCCGGCGGTCCGCAGGGCGAGGCCGCGGTGACCCTGCAAACGAGCTGCGCAAGGACGGGATCCTCGTCAACGCCGCCGACCCTGGCTACGTCGACACCGACATCTACGGCTCCGGTGGGCACTTCACCCCCGCGTGCGGCGCCGCGGTCGTGGTGTGCCTGGCGACGCTCGGCGCGGAAGGGTCGACCGGCGGGTTCTTCTGCGAGACCGGCACGGTCCCTGATAGCGGTTCGGGTCAGGGCAGGAGGAGCACGCGGCCGAGGTTGGTGCGCTCTTCCAGCAGGCGGTGCGCCGTGGCCGCCTCGGTGAGGGGGAGGCGGGCGTGGACGGCGGTGCGCAGCCGTCCGGCCGCCGCGTGCTCGGTGGCCTCGGCGACGTCCCGGCGGGCCTGCTCTGGGGCGGACTTCCGCCAGCCCATGATGGTGAACCCGGTCAGCGTCCGCAGTCCGAAGACGCTGGTGAGGGGGACGCCGGTGAGGTCGCCGCTCGCGGCGCCGTAGGTCACGGCGCGGCCGAGGGGGGCCAGCAGGTCGACACTGTGGCGCAGGACGTCGCCGCCGACGGCGTCCAGGACGACGTCCACACCGTGCGGGGCGGCGTCGCGGACCCGGTCGGGCCAGTCGCCGCGGGTGTGGTCGACGGCGGCGTCGGCGCCGTGCTCGCGGGTGAAGGCGAGTTTGTCCGGTGCGCTGGCGGTGGCGATGACCGTCCCGGCGCCGAGGAGTTTGGCCAGCTGTACGGCCAGGTGGCCGATGCCGCCGGCGGCGGAGTGGACGAGGACGGTCTCGCCGGGCGCGGTCCGGGCGATGCGCAGCGCGCCCAGGGCGACGGGGGCGGCCATGGGCAGCACGGTGGCGGTGGCGGTGTCGAGGCCGTCGGGGACGAGGACGAGCCAGGAGGTGTCGGCGGTGACGTAGTCGGCGTACGCGTCTTCGCCCACCAGTGCTGCGACGCGTGCTCCGATCAGGGCGGGGTCGGCGCCGTCGCCGACGGCCTCGACGGTGCCGACGACGTCGCCGCCGGGCTTGCCGGGCAGCGGGCGCTGGAAGAGCGCGCCGCTGGTCGGGCCCTGCCGCGACTTGGTGTCGACGAAGTGCGCGCCGATCGCCTCGACGCGGACGAGCACCTGGCCGGGGCCCGGTTCGGGGACGTCCGCCTCTTCGATCTTCAGGACCTCGGGGTCCCCGTATTCGTGGTAGCGGATCCGTCGCATGATGATGTCCTCCACAAAGGCGACATGGATAAACTTGACCGATAGTCCAGTTAGCCGGAACTGTACTGGACCGACGGTCAAGTTGTCGACGCGGAACGAGAGAAGGGCACCCGATGGCCGAGGGCCGACGCGAACGCGCCGACGCGGTACGCAACCGCCAGGCGATCCTGCGGGCGACCGAGGAGCTCCTGACCCGGCACGGCCCCGAGGAGATCTCTATGGAGCGGATCGCCGCCGCCGCCGGCGTCGGCAAGGGCACCCTGTTCCACCGCTTCGGCAGCCGCATGGGCCTCATGCGGGCGCTGATGGAGGAACGGGCGCTCACCCTTGGCGAGGCCGTCGCGGCAGGACCCCCGCCCCTGGGCCCCGGCGCCCCGCCGAGCGAACGCCTCCTGGCCTTCCTCGACGGTCTCGTCGACCTGGTCGCCCGCAACAAGGGCCTCTTGGCCGCGCTCGGCCACGCCGCCACCACCGCGCACAAGGACGACAAACCGCACCCCCTCCACGCGCGCTGGCACGACCACATCCGCGCGCTGATCGCCGAAGCGCGCCCCGACCTGGACGCCGACCTGCTGGCCCACATCCTCATCGGCAGCGTGCAGGGCAACGCCGTCCGGCGCCTGCTGGAGCAGGGCGGCGAGGCGCGCGTCGCCCGCTCCCTGCACACCCTGGTCACCGCCCTGCTGGCCGCCGCACCGCAAGCCCCCGCGCCGGGCGGCGCCGACTCAGGAGCCGGGGCCCGACCAGCGCGGGCCTGAGCGGCGCGGACTTGAGCGGCGCGCACCGCGAGCGCCTCACCGTACTGCGCCAGCCTCTGCGAGCGGTTCCCCTGCCGGTGGATGTTCCAGGCCGATACGACGCCACGCACACGCGTGAACTGGCCCTGTACCT
The DNA here is from genome assembly GCF_036227065.1 of Spirillospora sp. NBC_01491. Lineage (GTDB taxonomy): Bacteria > Actinomycetota > Actinomycetes > Streptosporangiales > Streptosporangiaceae > Spirillospora > Spirillospora xylanilytica. Next base: position 7,567,012 of record NZ_CP109432.1, on the reverse strand, counting down.
GTCTTGGCTGGTCATGGCTCTGGCTCGATTACCCCATTCCCGGTGATCCGGGCGGATACCGCAATGGCATCATGTGCGCGGACGGGGAGGCGGCATGACGACGCGGGAATCCGTGCGCGATCGCACGGGTCTCGGGCCCAAGGGCCTGGTGCGGGAGGCTCGCGCCCTCCTGGACTCCGCCGCCACCTTGCTGGACGACCACCGCCGCGCGCTGGACGAGGTGCTCGGCGCGCTCGCCCCGCTGCGCGCGCAGGCGGTCAAGGACGCGCTCGTCGAGGTGCCGGTGGCGCGGCTCAGGGACGTCAGCGGCGGGCGGCTGCGGCTCGGCCCGCTCGAAGACGCCGGGATCGGCACGGTGCTCCACGTCCTGGACACCACCCCGTACAGACTCCAGCTGCTGCCCGGCGTGGGCCCGCAGACCGCCGCGCAGCTGCACGCCGCCGCGCGGCGGATCGCCGACGCGGCGGAACGGTCCGCGAGCATCCGGCTCGATGTCGACGCGCGTGATCCCGCCACCACCGCGCTGGTCGTCGCGCTGCACCGGCTGGTGAACGCCGGGCCCGAGCTGTCCCGCGCGGAGGCCGCCGCGAGGGAGCTCGGCGAGCGGCTCGGCCCGCCGGTCGCGGACGCGCGTCCGGCACTGTCCTGGTGGCGGCGGTCGTTCGCGGGACGGCGGCGGCGCGGCCGGGCCCGCGAGGCGCTCGGCGAGATCGCCGCGCTGCTCCCCGCGGAGGACGCCCGCGGCACCGCGCTGCTGCTCCCCCAGGCGTCGGTGGACCTGCTGCGCCCGGCGGCGTCCGGCGCCGAGGCGTGGCTCGACTTCGAGGTGCGCGCCGCCGAGTACCACACGCTGCTCGCCGAGCTGGCCGCGCTCGAACCCGAACGTGAGGCGGCCGAGGGGTTCCTGCCCGCCGGCGTCGCCGAGCGGGTGAAGGCGCAGCCGCTCGACGATGCCCACCGCACCGTCTCGCTGCGCGGCTACCAGGCGTTCGGCGCCCGCTTCGCGCTCGCCCAGGAACGGGTGATCCTCGGCGACGAGATGGGCCTGGGCAAGACCGTGCAGGCCATCGCGGCGATCGCGCACCTGCGGGCCGGGGGCGGGACGCACTTCCTGGTGGCCTGCCCGGCCAGCGTCCTGGTCAACTGGCTGCGCGAGATCGAGGCGCGCTGCACGCTCGCCGCGCACCCGGTGCACGGCCCCGGGCGGGCGGCGGCGCTCGCCGCGTGGATCGGCTCGGGGGGCATCGCGGTCACGACCCTGGACAGCCTGTACGCGCTGGACGTCCCGTCCGGCGTGCCGGTCGCGATGTTCGTCGTGGACGAGGCGCACTACGCCAAGAACCCCGAGGCGCGCAGGTCCAGAACCGTCGCGGCCTGGTGCGGGCGGACCGCGCGGGTGCTGCTCCTCACCGGTACCCCGATGGAGAACCGGGTGGCCGAGTTCCGCGTCCTCGTCGGGTACCTGCGGCCGGAGCTGCTGACCGAGATCGGGCCGGACGAGGCGGCCGTGGGGCCCCGGGCGTTCCGGTCCGCCATCGCCCGCGTCTACCTGCGCCGCAACCAGCGGGACGTGCTCGCTGAGCTGCCCGAGGTCGTGCACGTGGACGAGTGGGAGGAGTTCAGCCCGTCCGACGAGGCGGCCTACCGGCGGGCGGTGGCCGAGGGGAACTTCATGGCCATGCGCCGTGCCGCCTACGCCGTACCGGCCGGGTCGGCCAAGCTGCGGCGGGTGGCGGAGCTGGCCGGCGAGGCCGCCGAGAACGGGCTGAAGGTGGTGGTGTTCTCCTACTTCCGCGACGTGCTCGCCGCCGTGCACGGCGTCCTCGGCCCGGACGCGCACGGGCCGGTCACCGGCGCGGTGCCGGCCGCCCGGCGGCAGGCGCTGGTCGACGCGTTCACCGCCGCGCCGGGGCACGCGGTGCTGCTCGCGCAGATCCAGGCGGGCGCCAGCGGCCTCAACCTCCAGGCCGCGTCCGTGGTGATCCTCTGCGAGCCGCAGGTCAAGCCGGCCCTGGAGGCGCAGGCGGTGGGCCGGACGCACCGGATGGGCCAGGTCCGCCGCGTCCAGGTGCACCGGCTCCTCACCCCGGCGGGCGTCGACCGGCGGATGCTGGAGATCCTCGGCGTCAAGGCGCGGCTGTTCGACGACTACGCGCGGCGCAGCGACCTGGCCGAGGCGGCGCCGGAGGCGGTGGACGTCGCCGAGCAGTCGCTGGCTCGCCGGATCGTCGAGGAGGAGCGGGTGCGCCTGGAGACCGGCCCCGGCGCGGTGGCGGACCCTGAGGACACCGGTGGCGGACCCTGAGGAAGCGGACGGCGGACCCTGAGGAAGTACGCGCGGGATCCCCGTGTTTCGATGGTGCAAGTTCCACGACGATCAAGGGGATGTCATGCCAGAGGTGAGGGTGGAGCGCACCGGCGACGGCTTCGAGGCCACCAACGACCGCGGCGCGCGCGTGGCGATCGGCGATTCCGCCACCGACGGCGTGTTCACGCCGGTCGAGCTGCTCCTGGCCGCGCTCGGCGGCTGCGAGCTGGTGACCGTCGAGCCGCTGACCGCGCAGCGCGGGCACCGGATGGTCCGGCTCGCCGCGACGGTGGCGGCCGACAAGATCGCCACCAGCAGGCTGGGCACCATCACGCTCACCTACGACGTGGAGCTCCCGGAGGGGGACGACGAGGCCGCCGGCGTGCTGGCCGCGGTCGCCGGACGGGTGCACGACAAGTACTGCACCGTCGGCAACGCGCTCCGGGACCCCATGCAGGTCGACCAGGTCGTCCCCGAGACCACGGCCTGACCGTCAGGTGCAGGTGGTGCCGTTGGCGGGGACCTTCCCGTCCAGCAGGTAGCCGTCGACGGCGGCGCGCACGCACGCGTTGCCGGTGTCGTAGGCGCCGTGCCCCTGGCCCCGGAGGGTGACCAGCGTGGCGGCGCCGCCGAGCTCCTTGGTCAGCGCGGGCGCCCAGGCGTACGGGGTGGCCGGGTCGCCGGTATTGCCGACCACGACGACGGGCGCGGCGTGCGGCGCGGAGACGTTCTGGGCCGCGTCGTCGCCCTTGACCGGCCAGCCCGTGCACTGGAGCAGTCCCCATGCCATCGACGGCCCGAACACCGGCGAGGCGTTGCTGAACCGCGGCAGCAGCCGCCGGACGTCCTGGACGGTGTACCGGTCGGTGGTGTCGGCGCAGGTGATCGCGGTGTTGGCGGCGATGAGGTTGCTGTAGTGCCCGTCCTCCTGCCGGCCGAGCTGGAGGTCGGCGAGCGAGAGCAGAGTGGTGCCGTCCTGGCGCTCGACGGCCTCGGTGACGCCCTGCGCGAGCATCGGCCACGCCTGCTCGGAGTAGAGCGCGGCGGTGACGCCGGTGACGCCGAGGCTCTGGGTCAGCGTCCGGCCGCTCGCGGTCTTCAGCGGCGCGGCGTCCAGGCCGTTCAGCAGCCGGCCGATCGACGCGACGACCTGGGTGGAGTCGCGGCCGAGGGGGCAGGCGGCCGGGCCGAGGCGGGCGCAGGCCGTGCCGAAGCTGCCGAGCGCCCGCTGGAACGCCGCCGCCTGCTGGAGGCCGAGGTCGGCGGTGCTGATCTTGGTGTCGACGGCGCCGTCGAACACCGCCCGGTCCACGTTCTTCGGGAGCTGGTGGGCGTAGCTGCCGCCGAGCCAGGTGCCGTAGGAGATGCCGAAGTAGTGCAGCCGGGCGTCGCCGAGCGCGGTGCGGATCACGTCCATGTCGCGGGCCGCGCTGATCGTCCCGACGAACGGGAGGAGCTTTCCGGAGCGCGCCCTGCACCCCTGGTTGTAGGACAGCTCGGACGCGGCGTAGGCGCGCTCCTCCGCCGGGTCGTCGGGCGAGTCGTCCTCGGCGGTGATCTGGTCCATCCGCTTGTCGTCGACGCAGGTGACCGGGTCGCTCTCGCCCACTCCGCGGGGGTCGAAGCCGACCAGGTCGTACCGGGTGCCGAGCGAGGCGTAGTCGCCGGCCGCCTGCGCGAGGGTGCGGACCCCGTCCCCGCCCGGCCCGCCGAAGTTGAACAGCAGCGACCCGATCCGGCGCTGCGGCTGGGTCGCCCGGGTCCGGATGACGGCGAGCTCGATCGTCTCCCCCGTGGGCTTGGCGTAGTCGAGGGGCACCCTGACCTTGGCGCATCGGAACACCGGCGAGGTCGGCCCGGCCTCGGACGGGCCGCCGGACGGCGCCTCGGACCGGCTCTGCGTCGCCTCGGGCGGCAGTCCCTCGCACTTCTTCCACTCGGGTCTCTGGCCGGTGAGCGCGGACGGGAGCGCGGCCAGGCCGCCGGTGGCGGCCGCACCGTCGGCGGTCTCGGCACCGCCACCGCACGCGGCGAGCCCGGTGAGGCCGATTGCGGCCACGGCACCCGCCGCCACAATGACCGACTTCGACTCCTTGTGCGCCATTTGTCCCCTCCGTTCCGATCATGAGGGGGCGGTCAGGACCTACCCACGGTCTCCCGCGCTGATTCCTGATCGCGTCCGGCGGCCTCCCGACCGGCGGTTCTCCCGCCGAACCCCGGGCGCCCTCCCCCGGAAGACCGGATGTCGGGTCAGGGTCGTACTACTCAGGTCTGAGATGAAGACCATTCGCCGCGGTGATCTCAACGAAGGGCCCCGGAGCAAAGATAGGTAACATGGCCCAAACCGCCCCCCCTACAACTCGCCGAGGCCACGCCGAAGCGGCCGGCGGCCAGGTCCCGCGCCACCACCCCCGGTCCCTGACGGCACGGATCAGCGCCCCTCCGGTGTGGCGCGAACTCCTGCTGATCGCACTCTTCTACAGCGGGTACATGCTCACCCGCATCGTGCTGGTCCAGGACGGGACGACCCCCGCCTTCAACCACGCCGACCAGATCCTGCGCGCCGAGCGGTTCCTCGGGCTGGACGTGGAACTGGGGCTCAACCAGATGCTGCTCCAAGTGCCCTGGCTGGCGCGGGCGGCCAACATCTTCTACGCCACCGCGCACTTCACCGTGACGCTCGGAGTGGTCGTCTGGATCTACCGGTACCGCGCCCGGGAGTACCGCTGGCTGCGCACGTCGATCATGGTGGCGACCGGCGTCGCGCTGCTCGGCTTCTGGCTCTACCCGCTCGCCCCGCCGCGGTTCCTGCACAGCGAGGGGTTCGTCGACCCGGTGACCGTGCTGCACTCGTTCGGCCTGTACGCCAGCGACGCCTCCGGCAGCCTCACCAACCAGTACGCCGCGATGCCGTCGATGCACGCGGGATGGGCGCTGTGGTGCGGGTACGTGCTGTTCCGGCTGGCCTCGCAGCGGTGGGCCAAGGTGCTCGGGGTGCTCTACCCCGCCACCACGGTGTTCGTCATCCTGTCCACCGCCAACCACTACGTGCTGGACGCGGTGGTCGGGGTCGCGGTGATCGCCGGGTCGCTCGGGCTGGCCTGGGCGCTGTACCACCGCTGCCCGGCATGGCTGCTACTGCTGCGGGGGCGCACGGCGCACCTGGTCCTGCGGGCCGCGGGGCGGCCGGACCGTCCGCGTGGCGACTCGGTGACGGTCGGTGGCGGGGGCCGGGCCGGCGTTTGAGACCCTGGAGTGCATGGCCAGACCGGCGGGCGCCCCGGAGACCGGCCCGGACCCGGCCGGCGGCGCGGCCGGGCCCGACGGGCGGCACGCGTCCGGCCGGCCGCGGCTGTGGTCCGAGCTGCTGCTCGTGCTGGTGTGCTACGGCGTGTACGAGGCGGTCCGCAACCTGGTGCCGCCCGACCCGGCGCTGGCGGTGCACCACGCGTACGAACTGCTCCACCTCGAATACCTGACGCACCTCGACGTCGAGTACCGCCTCAACCGCCTGTTCATGGCGCATCAGCCGCTCGCCGTGGCGGGCGACTACTTCTACGCCACGATGCACTTCGCCATGACGATCGGGGTGCTGGTCTGGCTCTACATCCAGCGGCCCGAGCTCTATCGCTCCCGCCGGACGCTCCTGTTCGCCACCACGGTGCTCGGGCTGGCCGGGTTCTGGCTCTACCCGCTCGCCCCGCCGCGGATGCTGCCCGGGTTCACCGACACGGTGGCCAGCTTCGGCACCTGGGGCGTCTACGCCTCGGCGCCCGCCGCCTCCTCGGTGTCCAACCAGTACGCGGCGATGCCCTCGATGCACGTCTCCTGGGCACTGTGGTGCGCGGTGGTGATCATCGGCGTCGCCCGGCGGCCGGCGGTGAAGGCGCTCGCCGCGCTGTACCCGGCGCTGACCACCGTGGCGATCATGGGGACGGGCAACCACTACCTGCTCGACGCCGTCGCGGGTGCCGGCGCCCTGGCCTGCGGGTACGCGCTCGGCCTGGGGCTAGGCGCCGCGCGCGCCGTCCTCCCCGGACGGTCGGCGGCGGGCCGGGCCGCGGCGCGGCGTCAGTCGGCCGCGCCGTAGAAGACGCGGTCGACGACCGCGCGGGCGTGCCGCGCGTGCCGCCGGTAGTCCTCCAGCAGGTCGCCCGTGCCGGGGTAGCCGAGGATGCGGGTGGTCGAGCTGCGCTCCCTGTGGTGGTCGGTCGGCAGCAGGTCGGACGCGCGGCCCCGGACCAGCATGATCGAGCCGCGGATCCGGGTGGCCAGCCGCCACGCGTCCGCCAGCACCTCGGCGTCGCCGGCGGCCAGCAGCCGGGCGCCCACCGCCGCGTCGAGCGCGGCCAGCGTGCGGGTGGTGCGCAGCGCGGGCACCTCGTGGGCGTGCCTGAGCTGGAAGAGCTGCGCGACCCACTCCACGTCGGCCAGCCCGCCGGGTCCGAGCTTGATGTGCAGCCGCCGCTCGACGCCGCGCGGCAGCCGCTCGGACTCCATCCGCGCCTTGAGCCGCCTGATCTGCCGGACGGCGTCGTCGCCGATGCCGTCCTCGGGCCAGCGCAGCGGGTCGATCAGCGCGCGGAACCGCTCGCACAGCCCGGGGTCGCCGATCATCGGGTCGGCGCGCAGCAGTGCCTGCGCCTCCCACGGCTCGGACCAGCGCGCGTAGTAGGCCGCGTACGAGGCGAGCGTGCGCACCAGTGGGCCCTGCCGGCCCTCGGGCCGCAGGTTGGGGTCGATCTCCAGGGGCGGGTCCGGGGCGGGCAGCGACAGCAGCCGGCGCAGCTCCTCGGCGACCGCGTGCGCGGCGCGGCTCGCCTCGCGCTCGTCGGCGCCGGGCAGCGGGTCGTGCACGAACATCACATCGGCGTCGCTGCCGTAGCCGAGCTCGTGGCCGCCGAAGCGGCCCATCGCCACCACCGCCATCCGGGTCGGCAGCGGCGCGCCGCCGGCCCGCTCGACCTTGCCGGCCGCCGCCCGCAGCGCGGCCTCCAGGGTGACGGTGGCGATGTCGGTGAGCGCCTCCCCCACCGTCGCGACGTCGACCATGCCGAGCAGGTCGGCGACCGACACCCGGAACAGCTCGCGGCGGCGCAGCGCGCGGACCACCGCGACCGCGTCCTCGGCCGGGACGGCCCCGTCGCCCGCGCCCGAGTCGTCGCGGCGGCGGACGGCGGCCAGCGCCTCGGTCCGCAGCGCCTCGAACGGGCGCGGCGCGAGCGCCCCGTCCGGCCCGCGGATGGACGAGGTCGGCGCGGGCGACACCGGCACCACCGTCAGGCCCGGCACGGGCGCCGGCGGCGCGGGCGGGCCCGGCGGCGGCTCCGGCGCCGGGAAGACCGGCTCGGCCGGCGGGACGGGCGGGAACAGCGGCGCGGGCGGCATACCCGCGCTGTCGCCGCCCGCGCCGGACGGGGGCGTGCCGGGGCCGCCGCGCGGGCGCGGGGCCGAGCCGGGGTTCAGCGCGCCGCCGAGCATCGCGACCGCCTCGGGCGCGCGCAGCAGCAGGTCGGTGGCGTAGCGGCTGGACCCGAGGATCCACGCCATCCGCTCGGCCACCGTCACCTCGTCGCGCAGCAGCCGCAGGTACCACGGTGTCGCGCCGAGCGCCTCGCTGACCCGGCGGAAGCCGAGCAGGCCCGCGTCGGGGTCGGGGGCGTCGGCGAACCAGCCGAGCATGACCGGCAGCAGCGTCCGCTGGATCGCCGCGCGCCGGGAGACGCCCGCCGTAAGCGCCTCGATGTGCCGCAGCGCGCCCGCCGGGTCGTCGTAGCCGAGCGCCTCCAGCCGGGCGCGGGCCGCCTCCGGGGTGAGCCGGGCCTCGTCGCCGGGCAGCCGCGCCACCGCGCGCAGCAGGGGCCGGTAGAACAGCTTCTCGTGGATCCGGCGGACCTCGCGGGCGTGCCGCCGCCACAGCGCGGTGAACTCCCCGACCGGGTCGGTGCGCAGCCCGAGGGCGCGGCCGAGGCGGCGCAGGTCGGCGGGGTCGTCCGGCACCACGTGGGTGCGGCGCAGCCGGTGCAGCTGGATCAGGTGCTCGACCCGGCGCAGGAACCGGTAGGCCGAGGCGAGCGCCGCCGCGTCGTCGCGGCCGACGTAGCCGCCCTGGGATAGGGCGGCCAGCGCGTCGAGCGTGGTCGGGCTGCGCAGCTTCTCGTCACCGCGTCCGTGCACGAGCTGGAGGAGCTGGACGGCGAACTCCACGTCGCGCAGCCCGCCCGGCCCGAGCTTGAGCTGGCGCTCGGCCTCGGCGGTGCGCTGGTTGAGGTCGGCCTCGACCCGCCGCCGCATGGCCTGGACGTCCTCGACGAACCGCTCGCCCTCGGCGGCGTCCCACACGATCTCGGTGACGGCGTCCAGGTAGCGGCGGCCGAGCTCGGCGTCGCCGGCGACCGGCCGCGCCTTCAGCAGGGCCTGGAACTCCCACGTCTTGGCCCAGCGCTCGTAGTAGGCGCGGTGGCTGGCCAGGGTGCGCACGAGCGGCCCGGACCTGCCCTCAGGCCGCAGCGCCGCGTCCACCTCCCACAGCGGGCCCTCGACGGTGCTGTCGGAGCAGGCCCGCATCATCGCCGAGGCCAGCCGGGTGGCGGTGCGCAGCGCCCCGTCCTCGGGGCACCCCGCGCGCACCTCGGCCACGAAGATCACATCGACGTCGCTGACGTAGTTGAGCTCCCGGCCGCCGCACTTGCCCATGCCGATCACCGCGAGCCGGCAGGAGCCGTGCCCCGGGACCTCGGCGCGGGCGATGGCCAGGCCCGCCTCCAGCGCGGCGGCGGCCAGGTCGGCCAGCTCGCCCGCCACTTCCTCCACCTCGGCGGCGCCGGTCAGGTCGCGGCCCGCCAGTGCGAGCAGACGCCGCCGGTAGGCGACGCGGAGCGCCACCAGGGTCACCGGCAGCGCGTCGCGCGCCACCGGCTCGTCCCGCGCCGGATCGGCCCCCACCGCGCGGAGCAGGTCGACCCGCAGCTCGGCGGCGGAGGGCCGTCCGCGCGACTCGTACGCGTCCACCACGTGATCGTCCGGGGCCGGAGGGGTCGGAGCCGGGCTGTCCCGGGCGGAGGCGTCCCGGGCAGGGGCGTCCGGGCCGGGGGCGTCCGGGCCGGCGGGGTGGATCGGGTCGGCGGGTCTCAGCACCTGCCAGTGCGCGGGATGGCGGGCCAGGTGATCACCCAGGGCGGCGCTGACGCCGAGCACCGCCAGCAGCCGCTCGCGGGTGCCGGGATCGTCGGCGAGCATGGCGCGCAGGCCCGCGCCGACGTCGCGTTCGCGGGCGTCGCCGGGACCGCCCGCGCCCGCCGGCCGTTCGCCCGCATCCTGCTCGTCGGCGGCGGCCAGCAGGCGCAGCAGCCCGTCGAGCGCGAGGTCGGGGTCGGGCGCGGCACCGAGCGCCTCCAGCACCTCGTCGCCGAGGGCGGCGCCCGACCCGTCCAGCAGCCGGCCCGCCCGCCCGGCGTCGGTGAAACCCAGCCGGGCCAGGCGTCCGGCCAGGGTACGACGGCGATCAGGAGTCCGCGGCTCGCTCACGACCTCTACCGTAATCGGCCCGCCCGCCGCCGGTGCCGCGAGCACGCCACCGGCATGATCTCGATTCCATCACCGCGCGGGTGAACCTGCGGTGACCCCCCGGCGTCATCTTCACATTGAAGACCGAATGGCGCCCCGCCGAGCCTCGGTCACGTCGCAGTCCCTCCACAACGGGAGCTCCCTTGAAAAGACGGACCCTCACCGCCGCGTGCGCGGCACTCACGGCGACGCTCGGCACGGTGACAGCAGTCGCCCTGACCCAGGACGGCGGGCAGGTGGAGGCGGCCCCCGTCGCCGCCGCCGGCAAGACGACCGCCGTGTCCGGCGACTTCAACGGCGACGGCCTGCGCGACAGCGCCAACGCCAGCCAGCAGGGCAAGATCGACGGCCAGGACCTCGCCGGGTTCGTCACCGTCGTGTACAGCAAGCCCGGCGGCCCGGACGCCGCGTCGCGCCAGATCATCAGCGCCAAGAGCCTCGGGCTCCCCGCCGGAACCCACTTCGGCACCATGGAGCTGGTGTCGGCGGACTTCGACGGGGACGGCTACGCCGACCTGGTCGCCACGTCCGGGATCGCCGCCAAGACCAAGGTCGTCATCGTCTACGGCGGCGCGAAGGGGCTCACCACCCGCAAGGCCGTCCTCACGGTGCCGGACGCCCGCGAGGCCCGGACCGGCGACTTCAACGGCAACGGCAGGCCCGACCTGCTCGTCCGGTCCGGGCCCCGGGCCTACCTGACCTATCTGGACGTCGGCGCCAAGCCGGGCGCCGGCGTCCGGACCGCGGTCGAGGGCCCGGCGGTCACCGGGCTGCTCCAGCCGGTCGTCGGCGACTTCAACGGCGACCGCCGCGACGACTTCGCGGTCGTGGTGGCCAAGGACGACGGCGACAGCGACGACGTCCCGTACTGGGCCGAGCTGCGCCTCGGCACGGCCAAGGGCCTCGGGGCGCGCAAGGTGTACGCCCCCAAGGGCGGCAAGGGGATGGGCTACGAGGCCGCCTCCGGCGACGTCAACGGCGACGGCAAGGCCGACCTGGTGACCGTCGACGTCCGCGCGCCGAAGCGGGTCGCCGTGCGGCTCGGCACCGCCACGGGCCTCGCCGCCCCGGCGTACGTGGGCTTCGGCGGGCACTCGTTCAACAGGGGCATCTCCGTCGGCGACATCAACGGCGACGGCAAGGCGGACGTGTCGGTGAGCGTCCCCACCATGGGGGACGGGAACGGGCCGCTCGACTCGGCGGCGGTGCTGTACGGCAGCGCCTCCGGCCTCACCAACAAGGGCGCCCAGCTCTTCGACCAGAACACCCCCGGAGTGCCGAGCGAGCCCGGCGACCACGACGGGTTCGGCTGGCAGACCCGGCTGGCCGATCTCGACGGCGACGGGCTGGCCGAGTTCACCACCGGCGCGCAGAACAACGAGGACGAGGGCCGGATCTTCTTCTTCAAGGGCACCCGGTCGGGCGTCGCGACCAAGGGCGTCATCTCGTTCAGCACCCGTGACCTGCGCATCTTCGGCCGGACCGCCGAGCTGGGCGGCAGCCTGCTGCACTGATCCGCTCGCCGGGAAGCCGGGCGCCGTCTCGTTCGACACCCGTGACCTGAACCTCCACGGGCAGGGCGCGGAACTCGGCAGCGGCGGCCTGCTGGACTGACCGGCGCGCCAGGAGGAACGTGAGAGGGGGCACTCCCGCATGGGCGTGCCCCCTCGTCCGCTCGTGCCGTGCCCTCGTCAGAGGACGGCGAGCAGGCGCTTGCGCTCGAACTCGGTGACCTGGCGGCGGTACTCCTCCCACTCCTGGCGCTTGTTGCGCAGGAAGAAGTCGTAGACGTGCTCGCCGAGCACGTCGGCCATCAGCTCGCTGCGCTCCATGTAGTGGATCGCCTCGTCGAGGCTCTGCGGCAGCGGCTCGATGCCGAGTGCGCGCCGCTCGGCCGAGGTCAGCGCCCAGACGTCGTCCTCGGCGCCCTGCGGCAGCTCGTACCCCTCCTCGATCCCCTTCAGGCCCGCGCCGAGGATGGCTGCGAAGGCCAGGTAGGGGTTGGCGGCAGTGTCGAGCGAGCGGAACTCGATGCGGGTCGCGTGCCCCTTGTGCGGCTTGTACATCGGGACGCGGACCAGCGCGGACCGGTTGTTGTGCCCCCAGCAGATGTAGGAGGGGGCCTCGCCGCCGGCGCCGGCGGCGGAGCCGACGCCGCCCCACAGCCGCTTGTAGGAGTTGACGAACTGGTTGCAGACCGCGGTGATCTCGGCGGAGTGCCGCAGCACGCCCGCGATGAACGCGCGGCCGACCTTGGAGAGCTGGAACTCCGAGCCGGGCTCGTAGAAGGCGTTGCGGTCGCCCTCGAACAGCGACATGTGGGTGTGCATGCCCGAGCCGGGGTGCTCGGTGAACGGCTTGGGCATGAACGAGGCGAACACCCCCTGTTCGAGCGCGACCTCCTTCATCACCAGCCGGAACGTCATGATGTTGTCGGCGGTGGTGAGCGCGTCGGCGTAGCGCAGGTCGATCTCCTGCTGGCCGGGGGCGCCCTCGTGGTGGCTGAACTCCACCGAGATGCCCATCGACTCCAGCATCATGATCGCGTTGCGCCGGAAGTCGTGCGCGGCGCTGTGCGGGGTGTGGTCGAAGTAGCCGCCGGCGTCGGCCGGCACCGGCTCGCGGCCGTCCTCCGGCTTGTCGTTGAACAGGAAGAACTCGATCTCGGGATGGGTGTAGAAGGTGAATCCGAGATCGGCGGCGCGGGCCAGCGACCGCTTGAGCACGTACCGGGGGTCGGCGAAGCTGGGCGTGCCGTCGGGCATCAGGATGTCGCAGAACATCCGGGCGACGCCCGGGGCCTCGCTGCGCCAGGGCAGCACCTGGAAGGTGGCCGGGTCGGGTTTGGCGATCATGTCGGCCTCGTACACGCGGGCGAAGCCCTCGATCGCGGAGCCGTCGAAGCCGATGCCCTCACCGAAGGCGCCTTCGAGCTCGGCGGGCGCGACCGCCACGGACTTCAGGAACCCGAGCACGTCGGTGAACCACAGCCGGATGAAGCGGATGTCGCGCTCCTCCAGCGTGCGGAGCACGAACTCCTGCTGACGGTCCAAAGCCTTCTCCCTCATGGTGCGGTGCCGATACCTCGACGGGTGCCCGTGGCGGGCCCCGTCAAACGGTGTTTCCGCAGGTACCGGCTGGCCTGGCTGTTCGAAGTATGCCTCGTCGCTGTTACCGCGACGTTACGGTTCGGGGTACGCCTCCCGGCGGACCCCGCCGCACCCCCACGGACCAGGGCGAAACACACATACCAGCACCTCAACTGTGCCATACGGGCCCCGTCCCGGCACAGTCGCGACCCCTTCGGTGACGCCTTACCCGGGAACGTCCCCCGCGGGCCCGTGAGCCGGGGCCGCGGCGGGGTCGAGCACCCGGGACAGGAACGAGCGGGTGCGCTCGTGCCGGGGGTCGCTGACGACCCGGGCCGCCGGGCCCTCCTCGACCACCACGCCGCCGTCCATGAACACCACCCGGTCGGCGACCTCGCGGGCGAAGCTCATCTCGTGCGTGACCACCAGCATGGTCATGCCCTCCTCGGCCAGGCCGCGCATGACCCCGAGCACGTCGCCGACCAGCTCCGGGTCCAGGGCCGAGGTCGGCTCGTCGAAGAGCATCACCTCGGGCCCCATCGCCAGCGCGCGGGCGATCGCCACCCGCTGCTGCTGGCCGCCCGACAGCTTGCCCGGATAGGCGTCGATCTTGTCGGCCAGGCCCACCCGCTCCAGGTTCGCGCGGCCGATCCGCTCGGCCTCGTCCCGGGCCCGCTTGAGCACCTTGCGCTGCGCGATGGTCACGTTGCCGAGCGCGGTCAGGTGCGGGAACAGGTTGAACGACTGGAAGACCATGCCGATCCGGCGGCGCACCGCGTCGAGGTCGACCTCCGGATCGGTGATCTCGGCGCCCGCGACGCGCACCGTCCCGGCGCTCGGCAGCTCCAGCAGGTTGACGCAGCGCAGCAGCGTCGACTTCCCCGACCCGGACGGGCCGATGACGCACACCACCTCGCCCGGGTCGACGTGGAAGTCGATGCCGCGCAGCACCTCGTTCGTCCCGAACGACTTGTACAGGTCGCGGATCTCGATGGCGCTCGCGCCGTCCTTCATCGCTGCCCCCTCCGCTGCCGTGCCTCCAGCCACCGGGCCAGCAGGCTCAGCGGGATGGTGATGATCAGATAGCACAGGCCGGCCACCACGATCGGCGTGGTGTTGCCGAGCTGGCCGGCCAGGTCCCGGCCGAACTTGGTCAGGTCGCGCTGCTCCAGCGAGATGCCGAGGAACAGCACCAGTGAGGAGTCCTTGCACAGCAGCACCAGCTCGTTGGTGAGCGGCGGGATGATGATCCGGAACGCCTGCGGGATGATGATCGAGACCATCGCCCGGCCGTGCGGCATGCCGAGCGAGCGGGCCGCCTCGAGCTGCCCCTTCGGCACCGCCTCGATGCCCGCCCGGATCGTCTCGGCCATATAGGCCGCCGCGGCCAGCCCGAGCGCCAGCCCGGCCTGCCCGGCCGCGCCGCCGGGGATGTTGGTGCCGGGGAAGGCCAGCGGCACCCCGACGCCGACGAAGATGAAGATCAGCAGCAGCGGCAGGCCGCGGAACATCTCGATGTAGGCGGTGGCGAACCAGCGGTACGGCAGCACCGAGGACAGCCGCATCAGCGCGATGACCAGCCCGAGCACCAGCCCGATGCCGAACCCGAGGCCGGTGTAGGCCGCGGTGTTGCGCAGCCCGATCGTGAGGATCTCGGGGAACAGGTCCCTGGCCTTGCCGAAGTTGGCGAAGTTCTCCTGGAGCTGCGACCAGTTGGCCAGCAGCGCGACCGCCAGCACGACGGCCCCGAGCAGCCCGTACTGGCCACCGAGCGCGAACTGGCGGCGGCGCCGGCGGGACATCCCGGCCGGCGCCGCCGCCTTGACGGGCTCAGCCGTCACGACGCGCCGCCGGTCCTGGGCATCGGGCCGACCCACTTCTCGTACAGCTTCTTGTAGGTGCCGTCGGCCTTGGTCTCGGCGATGACCTGATTGGTGAGCTCGATCAGCTTGGGGTTGTAGCCCTTGCGGGTCCAGAACCCGTACTGCTCGCCGGTGTTGAGGTTGGCGACGATCTCGTACTTGGCGTTGGCCGGGTCCTTCAGCCAGTTCTGGACGACCGGGTAGTCCTGCACGATGACGTCGACCTGACCGGTGCGCAGCCCGTCCAGCTCGGCCAGGGAGTTGTCGAACGAGCGCGGGTCGAGCTTCTTCCCCTTGACGTAGTCCTCGCCGGTGGTGCCCGCCTGCGAGCCCAGCTTGGCCTTCTTGGCGGTGACGTCGTCCAGCGAGGCGAGCCCCGAACCCTTCTTGGCCAGCAGCGTCTGGGCGGCGTCGAAGTACGGCTTGGTCACGTCCATCGTCTGCACGCGCTCGGGCTTGATCGTCATGCCGCCCATGACGATGTCGCACTTGTTGGCGTTCAGGGCCGAACCGGTCTTCATCGTCTCGAACTGGGTGTCGACCACCTTCTGGGTGACGCCGAGCTTCTTGGCGACGAGGTCGACCAGGTCCACGTCGAAGCCCACCACCTTCCCGCCCTTCTCCTCCTGGAAGGGCGGATAGGGCAGGTGGGTGCACGAGGTGAGCGCGCCCGCCTTGAGGAGCTTCACGCCCTGCACGGTGGCGCCGTCGCTGCCGCCGCAAGCCGCCGCGGCAAGGGCCAGCACGGCGAGGCCGGCGACGAGTGCCGGACGCCGGGGGGTTCGTCTGGGCACGCTTTCCTCCTGTTGATCTCGATGATCACCGAACTATGCCACGCCGGATGCCCGCTGTGGCAGGCCGATACGTTCGCTTGTCCTCTTCCCTGTTTCCGTCCCGTTTCCCGAAACTTGACGTGGCGGTCACCGGCCCGGATCACAAGTGATCATTAGCGTGGACGGACCGTGGACGTCTCTCTGCTGCACGCACTGACCGACCGGGTGGCCGCCCTGGCCGCCCCTTCGGCGATGCGCCCGGACGCCTGGCCGCTCGGCGAGCGGGTGGACGCCTGGGCGCGCGGGCGCGGCCTGGTCCTCGGCGAGCCCGACACCACCCCGCTCGGCCGGGCCCGGTGCGAGCGGCTGGCCGCGCGCGCCTTCCCGACCGCCGACCTGGACCGGGTGGACCTGTTCGCCCGCTGGCTGACCTGGACCTTCGCGCTGGACGACACCGTCGACCACGCGCCGTTCGCGGGCAGCGCCACCGCCGTGCACGGCCTGTACGACGACCTGCTGCGCGGCGTCCGGTGCGGCCACGCCCGGCCGGGCGCGCGGCCCCTGGAGTCGACGCTGGTCGAGCTGTGGCAGGCCACCTCCGCCGGGACGAGCCGCGACTGGCGCCGCCGCTTCCTCGCGCATATGGAGGAGAACCGGGACGGCTGCGCCGAGGAGGCCGTCAACCGCCGGGTCGGGCGCGTCCCGTCGCTGAAGGCGTACGCGGCGCTGCGCAGGCGGGCGTGCGGCCCGTTCATGTACGACCTGATCGAACCGGTCCTCGGCGTGGAGGTGCCGGTGCGGCTGCTGGCCACGCCCGACTGGCGGACCGTCACCGAGGGCACCGCCGACATCGTCGCCTGGACCAACGACCTCGTCTCCCACGTGTGCGAGGCGGCCCGCGACGACGCGCACAACATGCCGAGCGTCCTCGCCGCCGCCTACGGCATCGACCCCGGCAAGGCCGGCGAGTGGGTCGTGGAGCGGATCGCGATCCGGATCGGCGACGTGGCGGCCGCGGCGCGGACGCTGCCCGGGATGCTCGACCTGCTGCGGCCGACCGACGAGCAGCGCGACGCCGCCGTCCAGGTCGTCCGGGTGCTGCTGGACACGCCCCGCGCCCACGTGGAGTGGCTCATCGAGTCGGGCCGGTACGGTCCGGAGGCGGGCCTGTCCTCCCCCGCACCCGGCCGCCGCCCTGCCGCCCGCCTCGACGGCCTCGCCTCCCTGCGCTGACGCCGCGGGCCGTTCAGTCGGACGGGGCCGCCACCAGGGCGTCGCCCGCCTTCGTGCGCATGTAGAGGACGCGGCGTCCGAGGCGGTGCCCGGTGACGAGTCCGCAGGCGCGCAGCACGCCGAGGTGCTGGCTGACCGCGCCGGGCGTCACCCCCATCCGGCGGGCCAGCTCGGTGGTCGCGGCCGGGGTGCCGAGGGCGGTGAGCAGCCCGGCGCGGCGGCGCCCGATCAGCCCGGCGAGCGCGTCCGGCGGCGCGGCGGGGCTGGTCTCCCACAGCGTCGCCACGCCGAGCGGCGGGTAGCTGAGCATCGGCTGGTAGGGCGGCACCATCACCGACACGTCCGGCCACACGAACACGCTGGGGACCAGTAGCAGGCCGCGCCCGCCGAGCTCTCCGTGGAACGCCCAGCGCCGGTCGATCGCCAGCGTGCCGGTGCGCCAGGACACCGCGTCGTGCAGGTCGCCGAACACGCCCTCGGCGCCCTGCGCCGCGAGCGCCCGGGTGCGGCGCAGCACATCGCCCTCCAGCAGGTCGCGGATCCGCGGCCAGTGCGGCTCGACGGCGGCGGTCCAGTAGCGTTCGAGCAGGTCCGAGACGTGCCGCAGGGTGTGTTCGGCGTCGGCCGCCATCGCCAGCCGGCGCGGTCCGGTCCGGTTCCCCCGCTCCGTCCAGCGCAGCTCCTCGGCGACCACCTCGGGCCGGGTGGCCCGGACGATGTCCAGCTCGGCGGCGAAGTCGGGCAGCGGAGAGGCCGGGGGCGGCGTCAGGAAGTCGGGGATGTACCCCCACGGCCGCACCAGCTCGGTGAGCGGTTCCAGGTCGAGGCCGCGCAGCCGCGGCCGGACGGCGCGCACCCACGGCAGGTGCAGCGCGTGCCCGGACGGGTCGGCGAGCACGCGGAGGCTGCGCACCAGCTCCCACAGCGGGGAGAAGGCGAACCGGACGCGGGCCACATCGTCCGCCGCGAACACGAACTCGATCACCACCGCACCCCGTCTGACCTCGATCTTTCAGCCCAGCCTAAATGATTGTCGCGGCACCGGGTCGGCGGGTGAGGATCGGTGCGTGAGCACACTGGACGACCCGGCCGTCATCCCCCCACGGGGCCGCCTCTCCGCCTTCATGGCCCCCCGCGTCGGCGGGCTCCCGCGCCCGTTCTGGGTGCTGTGGGCGGGCACCCTGCTGAACCGGCTCGGCACGATGGTCGAGCCCTTCCTCGGCCTCTACCTGACCGGCGCGCGGGGCCTGTCGCTGGCCCAGGCCGGCATCGTGATGGCCGTCATGGGCGCGGGCTCGCTCGTCGGCCAGCTCGTCGGCGGCGTCCTCGCCGACCGGATCGGCCGCCGCGCCACGCTCACCTTCGCCACCGTCGCCACCGGCGCCGCGATGCTCGCGGTCGGGTACGCGCAGGGCATCGTGGCGATCACCGCGGCGGCGCTGCTGCTCGGCCTGGTGCTGGACATGTACCGGCCCGCCTCGCAGGCGCTGGTCGCCGACCTGGTCTCCCCCGCCGAGCGGCCGCGCGCGTTCGGCCTGCTGTTCTGGGGGATCAACCTCGGCTGGGCGGTCGCGATGGTGCTCGGCGGCACGCTGGCCGAGCAGGGGTTCATGTGGCTGTTCTGGATCGACGCGGTCACCTGCGCGGCCTTCGGGGTGCTGGTCTGGCGGGCGATCCCCGAGACCCGCCCGGCCCGCGACCCGGGGGCCGGGCGCGAGCGGGGCGGGTTCACCGACGTGCTGCGCGACCGGGTCATGGTCGCCTACGTGCTGCTCACCCTCGTCTACACGTTCGTGCTGATGCAGGGCATGACCACGATGCCGCTCGCGATGAAGGAGAACGGCCTCGGCCCGCAGGCGTACGGGCTGGCCTTCGCGGCCAACGGGGTGCTGATCGTCACGGTGCAGCCGCTGGTGAGCGCCTGGCTGAGCCGGCTGGACCACAGCCGGGTGATGTCCACCGGATTCGTCCTGGTCGCGCTCGGGTACGGGCTCACCGCGCCGGCCACCGCGCTGTGGGCCTACACCGCCGCGATCGTGGTCTGGACGCTCGGCGAGATCATCGCCGCGGCGGTGATCCAGGCGGTCGTGGCCGACCTGGCCCCCCTCCACCTGCGCGGGCGCTACAGCGGCATGTACGGGATCGCGTGGTCGGGCGGCTTCCTGCTGGCACCGCTCGGCGGCACCCAGCTCCTCCGCCTCGGCGCGCCCGTGCTCTGGCTGAGCTGCGCGGCGCTGGGGCTGGCCGCGGCGGCGGGGCAGATGGCGCTCGGGCCCGCGATCCGGCGCCGCCGGGCCCTCGCCACCTGACCCTTCTTTTCGTCAGAGTGACGAAACAAGGCCCGGGGAACTAAGCTGACCTCGTGGCACAGCTCCGGATCGCGCTCGCACAGGTGAACCCGACCGTCGGCGACCTCGACGGCAACGCCGACCTCATCGTGGAATGGACCAGGCGGGCCGCGGGCGCCGGCGCGCACCTGGTCGCCTTCCCCGAGATGATGCTCACCGGGTATCCGGTGGAGGACCTCGCGCTGCGGACCTCGTTCGTCCAGGCGTCGCTGCGGGCGCTGGAGCGCACCGCGCGGCGGCTCGCGGACGAGGGCCTCGGCGGCCTGCCGGTGGTGACCGGGCATCTCGACCGGCGCGCGGTCAGCCTGGTCCGCTCGGGCCAGCCCGCCGGGTCGCCCCTCGACGGGGCGGCCTGGCTGCACGGCGGCGAGGTGCTGGTCCGCTCGGCCAAGCACCACCTGCCCAACTACGGCGTCTTCGACGAGAACCGCATCTTCGTGCGCGGCGACCGGCTCCCGGTCGTCCGGCTGCACGGCGTCGACGTCGCCACCGTCATCTGCGAGGACCTCTGGCAGGACGGCGGCCCGGTCGCCGCCACCGGCGCGGCCGGCGCGGGCCTGCTGCTGTCGATCAACGCCTCGCCGTACGAGCGCAACAAGGACGACGTCCGGCTCGACCTGTGCGCCCGGCGCGCCCGCGAGGCCGGCTGCGCCCTCGCCTACGTCAACCTGGTCGGCGGCCAGGACGAGCTGGTCTTCGACGGCGACTCCCTCGTGGTCGGCGCCGACGGCGACCTGCTGGCCCGCGCTCCGCAGTTCACCGAGGACCTCCTCGTCGTCGACCTCGCGCTCCCCGCCGCGGACGCGGCGCCCGCCGCCCGCCCCGACCCGGCCCCGGTGGACGCGGGCGACGGCACGTCCATCGCCATCGACCGGTACACCCTCTCGGCCGACCCGCTGCCGCCCTACCCGGTGGCGCCGCAGCCGCTCGCCGAGCCGCTGGACGACCTGGCCGAGGTGTACGGCGCGCTCGTCCTCGGCACCCGCGACTACGTCCGCAAGAACGGCTTCCGCTCGGTCCTGCTCGGCCTGTCCGGCGGCATCGACTCGGCGCTGGTCGCCACCATCGCCGCCGACGCCATCGGGCCCGGCAACGTGCACGCGGTGCTGCTGCCGAGCCGCTACTCCTCCGAGGGGTCGGTCACCGACGCCGAGGAACTGGTCAAGCGGCAGGGCCTCAACTCCCGCCTGGTGCCGATCGGCGCCATGGTCGACGCGTTCGAGTCCGAGCTCGAGCTGACCGGCCTGGCCGCCGAGAACCTCCAGGCCCGGATCCGCGCCAACGTCTGGATGGGCCTGTCCAACCAGGACGGGCACCTGGTCCTGACCGGCGGCAACAAGAGCGAGCTGGCGACCGGGTACTCCACCCTCTACGGCGACTCGGCGGGCGGCTTCGGTCCGATCAAGGACCTCACCAAGACCATGGTGTGGGCGCTGGCCCGCTGGCGCGACACCCGGCGCGGCACCCCGGGCCACCCGTTCCTGCACCCGTTCGAGCACGAGCCGATCCCCGAGGCGATCATCGTCAAGGAGCCCTCGGCCGAGCTGCGGCCCGGCCAGAAGGACCGCGACTCCCTGCCCGACTACTCCGTCCTGGACCCGCTGCTGGTCGACTACGTCGAGCGCGACCTCGGCCGCGACGCGCTGGTCGCCGCGGGCCACGACGCCGCGCTGGTCGAACGGGTCATCCGGCTGGTCGACCTGGCCGAGTACAAGCGCCGCCAGTACCCGCCCGGCCCGAAGATCACCCCGAAGAACTTCGGCCGCGACCGGCGCCTGCCCATCACCAGCCGCTGGCGCGAGCCCTCCGCCGGCTGACGCCCGCCACGGGCCGGTCACCGCAGGCCGGTCACCGCAGGCCGGTCACCGCAGGGCCAGTCACCATGGGCAGATCACCGCAGGCCGGTCGCCCGTCGCGGCGCCCGGCCCGGGAGCCGCTACTCGCGGTGGTGGTTCTCGCCCGGCCACGAGGACGCGGGCTCGGTCGCGCTGGGGTCGATGCCCGGCACGGTCTGCTCGCACCACACGACCTTGCCCGCGGCGGTGCGGCGGGTGCCCCAGCGGTGCGCGAGCTGGCTGACCACCAGCAGCCCGCGGCCGTTCTCGTCGTCGTCGCCGGCGTGCCGCAGCCGCGGCAGCGCCGCCGACCTGTCGAGCACCTCGCACACCAGGGTGCGCTCGTACAGCAGGCGCAGCTCGATCGGGCCGCCGGGCGCGTAGCGCTGGGCGTTGGTGATCAGCTCGGAGGCGAGCAGCTCGGTGGTGTAGGTCAGCTCGCCCAGGCCCCACCCGTCGAGGCAGGAGCGGACCAGGCCGCGGGCGCGGCGCACCGCGGCCGGGTCGACGGGCAGCGTCCAGGTCGCGCGGCGGTCCTCGGGCATCCGGCGCAGCCGGGCGATCAGCACCGCGATGTCGTCGCGGTGGTGGTCGGCGTACACCCCGGCGAGCGTCGCCTTGGCCAGGTCCTCCATCGGGCGGTGCGCGCTGCCGGGGCCGAAGATGCCGCGCAGCCGGGCCAGCCCGTCGTCGATGTCACGGCCGCGGTTCTCGACCAGGCCGTCGGTGTAGATGACGAAGACGCTGCCGTCCTCGACGGTGAACACGCGGCTCTCGATCGCGGCGCCGCCGGCCACGCCGAGCGGCGGCGCGGGCGGGACGTCGAGGAACTCGTTGGTGCCGTCCGGGCCGACCAGCAGCGGCGGCAGGTGCCCGGCCGAGGCGATCTCGATGGTGCCGCTGGTGGCGTCGTAGACCGCGTAGACGCAGGTGGCGAAGTGCGGCTCCTGCTCGCCGAGCTCGATCATCAGCTCGTGCATGACGTGCAGCGCGTCGGCGGGCGGCAGCTCCAGGTTGGCCAGGGTGTGCAGCGCGGTGCGCAGCCGTCCCATGGTGACCGCGGCGCCCACCCCGTGCCCGGCGACGTCGCCGACGATGAGGGCGACGCGCGCGCCGGGCAGCGCGATCGACTCGTACCAGTCGCCGCCGACCTCGACCAGTTTGCTGCCGGGCAGGTAGCGGTGCCGGACCTCGACCGAGGTCGGCGCCGACAGCCGGTTCGGCAGCAGGCTGCGCTGGAGCGTCAGCGCCGTCGCGCGCTCGCGGCTGAACAGCCGGGCGTTGTCGATGACGATGGCGGCGCGGGTGGCGAACTCCATCCCGATCTCGACGTCGTAGGCGTCGAACTTGCGGAAGCCGGGCACCCGGGTGCAGGCGATGAAGCCGAGCAGGGTGTCGCGGGCGATCAGC
Organism: Spirillospora sp. NBC_01491; assembly: GCF_036227065.1. Lineage (GTDB taxonomy): Bacteria > Actinomycetota > Actinomycetes > Streptosporangiales > Streptosporangiaceae > Spirillospora > Spirillospora xylanilytica. The sequence goes on along the minus strand of NZ_CP109432.1, from coordinate 7,544,588 downwards.
GGCAGCAGCACCATCGACACGTCGCCGAGCAGCTCGCTCACCGGGGTGCGGCGCCACCGCTTGGCGATGTCGCCGGCCGCGTCGGCGTCGATGTGCGGCAGGTGGACGGGCCGCGCGGTGTCGAGCACCTCCCGGTACGGGGTGCCCTCGGGGAAGACCAGCACCTCGCCCGCCGGGAACGTCGCGGTCCACATCGGATTGCCGTCGTCGGAGGTGACCGCGAGCCGGCGCAGCACCGCCGAGCCCGACTCGGCGTGCACCTCGTCGGCCGCGACCAGGCTCTCCAGCACCAGCACCGACGCGGCGGTGCAGTAGTGCGGGACGATGACGTCGACGAGGCCGCGCGCGCTCTGGTCGAGGTCGAGGGACGCGCCGAAGCGGGTGAGCGGGTCGTCCAGCAGCGCCCGCCGCATCAGCGCCGGGTCCTGGTAGCGCTCGCTCGGTGGCAGCGCCACCCGGACGAACAGCAGCCCGGCGGCGCCCTGGCCGTCCTCGCCCAGCATCGGCTGCGCGGTGACCACGGCGTCGGCCGCCGCGCCCTCGCCGCGCAGGACGGTCAGCACCGCGGTGCGCTCCTGGCCGGAGCCGATCGCCTCCAGCAGGGCCTCCAGCTCGGCCTTGCCCTCCTCGCCCACCAGGTCTGCGGCCGGACGGCCGATCAGCTCCTTCGGGGTTCGCCCGAGCACCGCCGCCACGTTCGGCCCGCACTGGGCGATCCGCCGGGCGCCGTCGATGCCGACGAACACCGTGCGGGATGCCGAATCACTGGCGGGCGCGTCGCCTCGCGGCGCCATCACGGATCTCACCTGACGCGCTCCAGACAGCCGGTTTTACCACTCCCGAGCGCCAGTATGGTGCATGACGCGTGATCAGGGGAGAAGATCACGTTTACCACCCGGAAAACAGTGGCCGGAGGATCACTCCGCGTCCACCCCGATGCCTCTCATCAGGGTGTTGACGACCGCCTCGGGGAAGCCCTGGGGCAGCCCCTCCTGCGGCGTCCGGATGGTGAGCGGGCCGACCAGCAGCGCGACCACGACCTCGAGGTCGAGGCCCGCCCGCAGCTCACCGGTCGCCATCCCGCGCCGCAGCACCCGCCGGATGACCTCGCGGCGGGGCTCGATCACGTCCTGCCGGTAGCGGGCGTACAGCTCGGGGTGCTTCTCGGCGCTGCCGACCACGTTCCAGAAGCACTTTCCGTGCTTGCGGCGGCGCTCGGCGACGAGGGCGCGCGCGAGGGCGGTCAGGTCCTCGTGCACCGAGATCCCGGCCGGCTCGGGCAGCGGCGCCTTGGCCTGGCCGAGCGCGTCCACGATCAGCGCCTCCTTGTTGGGCCAGCGCCGGTAGATCGTGGTCTTGCCGACGCCGGCCCGCGCCGCCACCGCCTCGATCGAGACGCCCGCCACGCCGCCCTCGGCGGCCAGCAGGTCCAGCGTCGCCTCGGTTATCGCCTTCTCGGCGCGCTCGCTGCGCGGCCGGCCGGGGGCCCGTGCCGCCGCGCGGTCTGTCGTCTCAGGCATCACCGGTCACGCTCTCATACCTGGACCCCTCCCGCCCCGGCACGACCGGGACCGGGACTGCCGCGTCGCCGGGGCCGGGGCCCGCGCCACGGCCGGGCATCCACCTCAGCACGACCATCGCACCGAGGAAGGCGATGACGGCCCCGGCGAGCGCCGCGGCGTGCATGGCGTGCACGAACGCGGCGTTGGCGGGGTCGATCAGGCTCTGCCCGGCGGCGCCCATCCGTCCGGCCACCGCGTGCGCTCCCCCGATCGACTCGCCGGCCGCCTCGCGGGCGCCGGGCGGCAGCGCGGCCAGCCGGCCGGACAGGTCGTCGCGGTACACCGAGGCGACCACCGAGCCGAGCACGGCCACGCCGAGCGCCACCGCGACCTGCCGCGCGGTGTTGTTGATCGCCGATCCGGCGCCGGCCTTCTCGCGGGGCAGCGCCGACATGACCGACTCGGTCGCGGGCGGCATCACGTTGGCCATGCCCGCGCCCTGGACGAAGAAGACCACGCCGAGCACCCAGAGCGGGGTGCCGGTACCGATGAGCTGGTAACCCGCCAGGGCGCCGGTGACCAGCAGCAGCCCGCCCGTGCAGACCGCCTTGGCGCCGAACCGCCGCACCATCGCGGCGCTGGACGGGGAGAAGACGAGTTGGGCCGCGGCGAACGGCAGCACCATCGCGCCGGACTGCAACGGGCTGAGCCCGCGCACCGACTGCATGTAGAAGTTGGAGAAGAAGAACACCCCGGACGCGGCGAAGAAGCACAGCGCGATGGACGCGACAGCGGCCGACATCCGCGGGTCCTTGAACAGCCTGACGTCGAAGGCCGGCTGCTCGGCGCGGGCCTCGAACCAGACGAACAGCGCGAGCAGCGCCACGCCGCCGAGGATCGGGCCGAGCACGGCGGGCTCCAGCCAGGCGCCGCTCTCGCCGCCCTGGATGATCCCGTACGACAGCACGACCAGCCCGGCGATGGACAGCAGCACGCCGGCCGGGTCCAGCCGGCCGGGGCTCGGGTTGCGCGACTCGGGCACCAGGAACGCGGTCAGCAGCACCCCCGCGGCGATCACCGGGACGTTGATCAGGAAGACCGAGCCCCACCAGAAGTGCGCGAGCAGCAGTCCGCCGGTCATCGGCCCGATCGCCACGCCCAGCCCGACCGCGCCGGCCCACAGCCCGATCGCGCGGGCACGCTCGTCCGGCTCGAACACGTTGGTAATGATCGACAGCGTCTGCGGCATGACCGCGGCGCCGCCGAGGCCCATCAGCGCGCGGGCCCAGATGAGCTGCCCGGGGCTCTGCGCGTACGCCGACAGCAGCGAGGCGATCGCGAAGACCGCCATGCCGCCGATGAGCACCCGCTTGCGCCCGACGCGGTCGCCGACGACCCCGAAGGTGAACAGCAGGCCGGCGAAGACCAGCGTGTAGGAGTTGATCGACCACTCCAGCTGGCTCTGCGAGGCGCCCAGGCCCTGGTCGGGGTCGGAGATGGTCTTGAGGGCGACGTTCAGGATGGTGTTGTCGAGCACCACCACCAGCAGGCTGACGGTCAGCACGCCGAGGATGTACCAGCGTCGCCGCCGGATGGTCTGGACGTCCACGAGAGAGTGCTCCTCCGGACGGGGCGGCGGCGCCGGGCCGCGCACCGCGCGCCGCGATTCGATACGGGTTCGTTTCGCAATGAGGGTACGCACTCGGGCATCGATACGCAACGGCATCGTTTCGTAATCGGAAATGTGTCGGATGTGACCGAGATCAGGAATGTAAGGGGGTACCCGAATCGTTCCTTGAATGGCACCATCGATCCCGTCCGGGTACGCCACCGTGGCGCCTCGAGACCGGAGGTACTCCATGTCTTCTGCTTCTGCTGCGTCCGCAGCCTGGCCGGGGGACGCCCCCCGGCCCACCGCCGAGCAGCCGACCGCACAGCCGACCGCGCTCTACGGCGGCAAGGGCGGGCGGCGGGTCACCGTACGCGACATCGCGGCCGCCAAGGAGCGGCACGAGAAGTGGCCCATGCTCACCGCCTACGACGCGCTCACCGCGCGGATCTTCGACGAGGCCGGCATCCCGGTGCTGCTCGTCGGCGACTCCGCCGCGATGGTCGTCTACGGCTACGACTCCACCATCCCCGTCACGGTGGACGACCTGATCCCGCTCACCGCGGCCGTGGTCCGCGGCTCCAAGCGCGCGATGGTCGTGGCCGACCTCCCCTTCGGGTCGTACCAGACCGGCGTCCCCGAGGCGCTCGCCGCCGCCACCCGGTTCCTCAAGGAGACCGGCGCGCACGCGATCAAGCTGGAGGGCGGCCGGCGGATCCTGCCGCAGGTCGAGGCGATGGTCGCCGCCGGCATCCCGGTGATGGGCCACCTCGGCCTCACCCCGCAGTCGGTGAACGCCTTCGGCGGCTACCGGGTGCAGGGGCGCGGCGAGTCGGGCCACGACCTGGTCACCGACGCCAAGGCCCTCGAGGCCGCCGGCGCGTTCTCGGTGGTGCTGGAGTGCGTCCCGGAGGACCTGGCCGGACGCGTCACCTCGTCCCTGGCCATCCCCACCATCGGCATCGGCGGCGGCAACCGGACCGACGCGCAGGTGCTGGTCTGGCAGGACATGGCCGGGCTCACCCCGCACACCGCCAAGTTCGTCAAGAAGTACGCCGACCTCGGGGCCGCGCTCGGCGAGGCCGCGCGCGCGTACGCCGACGAGGTCGTCAGCGGCGCCTACCCCGCCGCCGAGCACACCTACCACTGACAGCGGCTCGCCGCCGCCCGCCCGCGTCGCGGGTGGACGGCGGCGGCATGTCAGGGGCGGGGCCCGCTTCGGGGATCAGGGCGCGTCGGGGTTCGAGCGGGACGGCTCCGCCCGTCCCTCGTGGACGTCGCCCCCGTTGCGCTGAGGGGGCACCGGCGCCCGCCGGGGATCGCCCGAGATCTCGTCGCGGAGCGTGTCGACGGCCGCGCTCAGCACGTCCGGCCCCGCCACGTTCATCAGCAGCAGCCCGAGGTTGAGCGCCATCTGCCCGTCGGTCATCTCGCTGCCCGCCAGGGCGTCGACGGCGGTCCGCAGGTCGGCCTGGTCCTCGGCCGAGACGTTCTGGAGCAGCCCGAGGCAGTAGGCGGGCAGCGCGAGCTTGGCCCGGGCGAACGACACCCCGCGCATGATCTCGCCCGCCTCGTGCGCGCGGGTCTTGGCCTGCATCCGGTCCACCCCGCGGTCGGCGGCGGCCAGCAGCGAGGTGAGCAGGGTGCTCGGGCCGACCGCGACGTCCTCGTCGCCGACCCGCACGGTGAACACCGCGCTGCGGAACACCATCATCGAGCCGAGGCTGGCGACCAGTACCTGGGTGGCCCCGACGACGTGCGCCGACTGCACCCCGAACCGCCAGTCGAAGGTGTGCAGCAGGAGCAGCGAGCCGGCCCCGGCGCCGCCGTTGATCAGCACGTACGCCCAGGTGCTGGGCACCCGCAGCAGCGTGGCCGGACGGTCCCGGTACCGGGAGATGAGCTCGGCGACCCCGACCAGGCAGCTCAGCGAGACCGCGACGAGGTACCCGATCACGCCCGGCGTCCGCTCATGCGGCGGGCCCGGCGCCGCCCGTCAGCCTGACCACCTCGTCGAGCTCGTGCTCGACCGAGACCAGCCCCCGGTCGCGCAGCGTCTCGACCGCGTCGGCGACCACCAGCAGCCCGAGCCGGGTGGCGCGGTGGATCTGCTCCAGCGTCAGCGGCCCGCGCGCGGCGTTCAGCCGGTCGAGCACCCGGCGGCACGCGTCGTCGGAGTCGAGGTCGTCGCCGCGGCCCGGCGGGTGCCCCGGCGCGGCCGGGGGCGGGGACGCGAAGGGGGCCGCCATGCGGGGGGCGGTCGCGCCGCCGCGTCCCGACGGGGACAGGAACGTGCTCCACGGGTCGGCCGACCGGTTCTGCCTCATCTTCACCTGCCATGTCGCCTACGAATCGTATGACGCCGCGGGGCCGGCGCGAAGGCCCGGCCGCAAGAATCCCGGGGACGGCCGGCGGCGGCGTGCGCCGCGGCCGGACCTCTTCGCTTCTCCCCTGCACCGACATCTGCACTTGGACGCGCGCGGGACGGCTCCCGCTCCGGCCATTATTCCCCGAACTCGCGCGATTCGCCGGATTCGGTGGTCAGCGGGTCGGGCCCGTCCCGGCGGGCGATCGGCGAGGAGCGCGCCACGATGAGGCGGTCGCCGGTCCGGAGCTCGGCGCAGGCGGAGTCGTCGTAGGGGAGGGTGCGGCCGTCGCGGACCAGCGCGAGCGCGGGCTGCCGGGTCGCCCCGATCGGCCCGCCGACCTCGCCGGGCAGGATGTCGCGCTCGACCAGGTCGAGGCCGCTGCCCTGGTCGAGCAGGTCCTCGATGACCTGGCTGATGTGCGGCTGGCTGGTAGACACCCCGAGCAGCCGGCCGGCGGCCTCCGAGGAGGTCACCACGTGGTCGGCGCCGCTCTGCCGCAGCAGCGGCACGTTCTCCGACTCGCGCACCGACGCCTGGATGCCCGCCCGCGGGTTCAGCTGCCGCGCGGTGAGGGTGATCAGCACCGCGGTGTCGTCCCGGTTGCTCGCCACCACGATCTCGCGGGCCCGCTGCACCGCGGCCTGCTTCAGCACCGCGCTGCGGGTGGCGTCGCCGACGATGCCGACGAACCCGGCCTCGGCGGCGTCGGCGACGGCGCGCGGGTCGGGGTCGACGACCACGATCGACTCGCGCTCGACGCCGGTGCTCAGCAGCGTCTTGATGGCGCTGCGGCCCTTCGTGCCGTAGCCGGCCACCACGATGTGGTCGCGCACCCTGGTCCTCCAACGGGACTTGCGCCAGTCGTCACGGGTGCGCTCGGCCAGCACTTCCAGCGTCGTGCCGACCAGGACGATGAGGAACAGCACCCGGACCGGCGTGATGAACACGGTGTTGACCAGCCGCGCGCTCGCGCTGACCGGCGTGATGTCGCCGTAGCCGGTCGTCGAGACGCTCACGGTGGCGTAGTAGAAGCAGTCGAGCAGCGACAGTGTCCCGCCCGCGGTGTCGCGGTAGCCGTCGCGGTCGAGGTAGACGGCGGCGACCACGGCGATCAGGAGCACCAGCGCGACGCCGACCCGCCTGAGCACCGCCCGCATCGGCCCCCTGCGGGTGGACGGAAGCAGGACCCTCGGCCGACCGGTGGCCGGCCCCTCCTCGATCACGGTCAGCCACCGTACCAGCGGCCGACCGGGGACGGCCGGACGCGCCGCCCGGCGCCCGTCCGCGGCCGGCCGCCCGGCGGGACGCGCCGGGCGGGGAGGCTCAGACGTCGGTGATGCGGAGGCCGGCGTGGGCCTTGTAGCGGCGGTTCATCGAGATCAGGTTGGCGGTGAACGCCTCGACCTGGTGGGCGTTGTGCAGCTTGCCCCCGTAGACGCCGCGCATCCCGGGGATGCGGCCGGCCAGCGCCTGCACCAGGTCGGTGGCCTCGCGGTCGTCGCCGAGCACCAGGACGTCGAGCGCCATCTCGTCCACCCCGGGGTCGAGCAGCAGCTTGGCCGACACGTGGTGGAACGCGGCGACCACCCGGCTGCCGGGGAGCACGGCGGCGGCCTGCTGGGCGGCGCTGCCCTCCTCGACCGGGAGCGCGAAGGCGCCCTTGCCCTTCTCGAAACCGAGCGGGTTCACGCAGTCGACCACGATCTTGCCGGTGAGCTCGGCGCGCAGCGACTCCAGGGTGGCCTTGTGCCCGTCCCACGGCACCGCGACGACCACCACGTCGGACTCGCCCGCCGCCACCGTGTTCTCGGCGCCGCGCACCGGGAGGCCGGCGCCGAGGTCGTCCGCCGCCTGCTGGGCGCGCTCGGCCTTGCGCGAGCCGATGGTCACCTGGTGCCCGGCGAGCGCGAACCGCCGCGCCAGGCCCTTGCCCTGGTCGCCGGTGCCGCCCAGGATGCCGATCTTCAAGCCGGCCGCGTCGGGCAGGTCGTGCGGGGTCTTCTGCTGCTCAGTCATGCCGCCGAGTCTGCCAGGTGGCCCGGCGGCGGGACCGGACCGGCCTCGGCATCGGCGAAACCGCGTGCGCGGGCGGTCCGGTGCGGCACCATGGGCTGCGTGGACGCCGAGCAGGTCACGATGCTGCGCGAAGTACTGGCGGCCAGCGGATGGCTGGACCGCACCCGGGAGTTCGGACGGGCACTGCGCGTGACCTCGCGCACCCCCGGCGGGCTGCTGCTGGTGGGCACCCCGGCCGAGGACCCCTGGCACCTGGCCGCGCACCTGGACGACGAGAGCAGGCTCGGCGAACTGCCCGGCCTGTCGCCCACGCTGGTGCGCTGGTCGCCGCCGCCGGGCGCGCCCGCGCATCTGCGGGTCGGGCTGGAGCGGCTGGAGGCGGCCCGGCGCGGCGAGACGCTGTTCGTGGTCGCCGGGGAGAACGCGCCGGTACCGCTGCTCGAACGGGTCGACGACGCGCGCCGCACCGGCGCGACCGTGCTGGCGCTGGAGAGCGGCGACCGGGAACTGCGCGGGCTGGCGCACGAGGCGCTGACCGTCCCGGCCGACGAGACGCTGGTCTCGTTCGAGGGCGCGCAGCACCTGGTCAGCGCGGCGGCCGGCGAGGAGCCGGCCGCCCGGCAGGGCCGCGGCCTGCGCCGCCGGCTGGCCCGGCTGCTGGAGACCGTCAGCGGCCCCACCCTGGACTGACCGACGCCGCCGGCCGGGGGGCCGGCCGGCGCCGGGGCCGGCGGATCAGGCGGTCAGTCGTCGTCCTGCCTGCGCCACTGCTCGTTGCGCTCGCCGGCCCGCTTCAACGCGCCCGCGGCGGCCGTCTCCGACTCGTACGGGCCCATCCGGTCCTTGTCGGGGCAGCCCGGCCCGTGCTCGACCTTCAGGTGCTTCAGGCAGAACCACCAGTCCCCTTCACCCTCGCCCATCGGATCCCTCCGCTCTCACCGGTCGTCTCCGGGTCGTGCCCCGGGACGGCTGACTACACTCCATCACTATGACGACCCAGCTCCTCCGGCCCGGCCAGGTGTCCCCCATGCGGAAGGTCCCCGCGCACATTCCGCGCCCGGAGTACGTCGGCAAGAAGCATCCGAGGACCGGGGAACCCGACGTCAAGACGCCCGAGATCATCGAGAGGATGCGGGTGGCCGGGCGGATCGCCGCGCAGGCGCTGGCCGAGGTCGGCCGGAACGTGCGGCCCGGCGTCACCACCGACGAACTCGACGTCATCGGGCACGAGTTCATGCTCGACCACGGCGCCTACCCGTCCACCCTCGGCTACCGGGGCTTCCCGAAGTCGCTGTGCACCTCGGTCAACGAGGTGATCTGCCACGGCATCCCCGACGACACGGTGCTGCGCGACGGCGACATCGTCAACGTCGACATCACCGCGTTCATCGACGGCGTGCACGGCGACACCGACGCGACCTACCTGTGCGGCGACGTCGCCGAGGAGTCGCGGCTGCTGGTCGAGCGGACCCACGAGGCGACCCTGCGCGGCATCCGCGCGGCCAAGCCGGGGCGCGCGCTCAACGTGATCGGCCGGGTCATCGAGTCGTACGCCAAGCGGTTCGGGTACGGGGTGGTGCGCGACTTCACCGGGCACGGCATCGGCACCACGTTCCACTCGGGACTGGTGGTGCCGCACTACGACGATCCGGCCGCCACCAGGATCATCGAGCCGGGGATGACGTTCACCGTCGAGCCGATGCTCACCCTCGGCACGCACGACTACGACCTGTGGCCGGACGGTTGGACGGTGGTCACCAAGGACCGCAGGCGGACGGCCCAGTTCGAGCATACGATCCTGGTGACCGAGGACGGCCACGAGATCCTGACCCTGCCGTGACCCCATCCTGACCGACATTCCGCGTACAAAAAGGATCTAGAGTCCAAATCACCCATACCGGCCGGGAGATCTCTAGATGAACGCTCCAGCGCCGTACGAACCGCGAGTCCCTTCCGACAGCATGCCGCCCGGACGGGCCGCGATGAGCGTGACCTGGGCGGCGCTGCCGTTCCTGACGCTCGGATACGCCACTCCGTTCACCTTCCTCGCCGCGGCGCTCTGGCGCCGCAGCGCGCACCTGCTGGTGTCCTCGGTGGCCTATGTCGGACTGTTCGCCCTGCTGCTGACCCTGCTCGGCAGGGACGGCGCCCAGGGCGCGGCGGGGGTCGTCGCGTTCCTGCTGGCGGTGGTGGGCTGCGGGCACGCGTTCCTGATCAGGCGCCGCGTGTTCGACCCGCACGGGCTGTCCGGGCTGGGCAACGAGGCGGTCATCGAGCGGGTCCGGCGGCAGCGGCTGCTGCGCGAGAAGGCCCGCCGGCTCGCGGCCGACGACCCGGGCCTCGCCCGCGAGCTGCGGATCGGCCGGCCCGACCTGCGGCGCCAGTACAACGACGGCGGGCTGGTCGACGTCAACCACGCGCCCGCCGAGGCCCTGACGCTGCTGCCGGGCATCACGCCGGCGCTGGCGGTCCAGATCGAGCGGGTCCGCGCCGAGACCGGCGGCTTCATGTCCGCCGAGGAGATGTCGGCCATGGCGGGCCTCCCGCCGGGCATCACGGGAGACCTGGCCGACTACGCCGTCTTCATCCGCTGACCGCGGGCAGGAGCCGGGCGTGGGCGCGGGCAGGCGACGGGGCCAGGGGCAGGACGAGGGCGAGCCGGTCGGATCCGACCGGCTCGCCCGCTATCGCGGCCGGCGCGACGCGGACCGGACCCCCGAGCCCGTCCCGGACTTCCCCGGCGACGCGGGGCCACAAGCGGACGGCGGGCCACAAGCGGACGGCGCCCGGTTCGTCGTGCAGGAGCACCACGCCAGCAGCCTGCACTGGGACCTCCGGCTGGAGCGCGACGGCGTGCTGGTCTCCTGGGCGGTGCCCAAGGGGATCCCGCTCGACCCCGCGACCGACCGCCTCGCGGTGCACACTGAAGATCATCCGCTGGAGTACGCGGCGTTCGAGGGCCGGATCCCCAAGGGCGAGTACGGCGCCGGGCAAATGATGATCTGGGATCAGGGGTGTTACGAGACCGAGAAATGGTCGGACCGTGAGGTCAAAGTGGTACTCCACGGTTCCCGGGTCTCCGGACTGTACGTACTGTTCAGAACCGGCGGCCCGGGCGGCCGGAACTGGATGATCCACCGGATGGATCCGCCGGCCGATCCGGACGCCGAGCCACTGCCCCGGGGGCTGCGGCCGATGCTCCCCGAGCGGCGCGCGCGGCTCCCCCGCGACCAGGGCGGCCACGGGTTCGAGTTCGCCTGGGGCGGGCGCCGCCTGCTCGCCGCGATCGAGGGCGGACGGGCCCGCTTCACCGACGGCCGGGGCCGCGCGGCCGAGCCCCCGGCCGGGCTGGCCGCCCCGCTCGGCGCGGCGCTCGGCGCCCGTCCGGCACTGCTCGACGGCGAGCTCGCGGAGGTGGACGGGCGGCCGGTCTACATGGTCTTCGACCTGCTGCACCTCGACGGCCGCCCGCTCCTCGCCGCCCCGTACGAGGAGCGGCGGCGCCGCCTCGACGGGCTGGAGCTGGACGGCCCGCACCGGCGGACCGCGCCGTGGTTCCCCGGGGAGGGCACCGCCGTCCGCGACACCGCGCGCGAGCAGGGGCTCCCCGGCATCGTCGCCAAGCGGCTCGGCTCGCCCTACGAGCCGGGCGAACGGTCTGGCGCCTGGCGCTACCTCCCCCTTTGAGCACCCTCGTCCGCGCCGGTGTCGACGCTCGCGCCCGCGTCGTCGTCGTCGGCGCCCGCGCCGTCGGCCGAGTCGGTCTCGGTATCGGTATCGGCGGGAGCGGTGTCGGCGGGGACGGCGTACGAGCCGAGCGGGATGACCAGGGGCGCGCCGGTCACCGGGTCCTCGATCACCTTGGCGGGCAGCCCGAACACCGCGTCCAGCAGCTCCTCGGTCAGCACCTCGGCCGGCGCGCCCTGCGCGACCACCGCGCCGTCGCGCATCGCGACGAGGCGGCGGGCGTAGCGGGCCGCGAGGTTGAGGTCGTGCAGCACCATCACGACGGTGCGGCCGTCGTCGCGCTGGAGCCGGGTGACCAGTTCGAGGACCTCGACCTGGTGGGCGAGGTCGAGGTAGGTGGTCGGCTCGTCCAGGAGCAGCAGGCCGGTGTCCTGGGCCAGCGCCATGGAGATCCACACGCGCTGCCGCTGGCCGCCCGACAGCTCGTCCAGCGGGCTGGCCGCGTGCTCCAGCATGCCGGTGCGGGCGAGCGCGGCGTCCACCGCCGCCTCGTCGCCGGGCGACCACTGCCGGTACCACGCCTGGTGGGGGTGCCGGCCGCGCGCGACGAGGTCGGCGACGGTGAGGCCCTCGGGTGCCTGCGGCGCCTGCGGCAGCACCGCCATCCGGCGGGCCACCTCCTTGGTCGGCATCCGGGCGATGTCGGCGCCGTCCAGGACCACCTGGCCGCCGCGCGGCTTGAGCAGCCGGCCGAGGCCGCGCAGCAGGGTCGACTTGCCGCAGCCGTTCGGGCCGATGATCGCGGTGGTGCCGGCGCCGGACAGGTCGAGCGAGAGCCCGTCCACGACGACCCGGTCGCCGTAGCCGAGCCGCAGGCCGCGGGCCGCGAGGCCGAACGGCGCGGGCGTGGAGGAGCTGGCCGGGAGGGTCACAGGGCCGCCTTTCGCCGGGACCGGACGAGCAGGTAGAGCAGGAAGGGGGCGCCGAGCACCGCGGTGACCACGCCCACGGGCAGCTCGACGGCGCCGAACGCGGTGCGCGCGATGAGGTCGGCGCCGACGGTGAGCACGGCGCCGATCACCAGCGAGCCGACCAACGGCGGACGGGCCGTGCCGGACAGCCGCAGCGCGATCTGCGGCGCGGCCAGCCCGACGAACTCGACCGGCCCGGCCGCGGCGGTGGCGATGGAGGCGAGCGCGATGGCGGCCAGGATCAGCAGCGAGCGGTCGCGGTCGACGCGCAGCCCGAGCGCCCTGGCCGGGTCGTCGCCCAAGCGCAGCGCGCCGAGGGTGAACGCGCCGATCAGCACGAGCGGGACGAGCACCGCGAGCGCCAGCGCGAGCGGCCGGACGTGCTCCCAGCCGCGCGCGTTGAGGCTGCCGGTGATCCAGGCCATCGCGCGTCCGGCGTCGTTGACGTCGCCGAGGGTGAACAGCCACCACTTGACGTTGGCGGCGACACCGGTGACGCCGATGCCGACCAGGATCAGCCGGTAGCCGTCCAGGCCGTTCCGCCAGGCGAGCAGGTAGACGGCCAGGCCGCCGACCAGGCCGCCGGCGAGCGCGGCGAGCGGGATCCCGATCGAGGCGAGGGCACCGCCCGCGCCGCCGGCCGCGCTGCCGGTGGCGACCATCGCGGCGACCACGGTGACGCTGGCGCCCGCGGTGATGCCGAGGGTGTCGGGGCTGGCCAGCGCGTTGCGGGAGATCGCCTGGGTGAGCGCGCCGGCCAGGCCGAGCGCGGCGCCGACCAGCGCGCCGGTGAGCGCGCGGGGCAGCCGCAGCTCCATCACGACGAAGTGGTTCTCGGGGGCGCCGAGCAGGGCGCGGAACACCTCGCCGACGCCGATCGGGAAGTCGCCGCGGCCGATGTCGAGCGCCATGAACAGCGCGAGCAGGACGAGGCCGGCGAGCACCACCAGCACCGAGCGCGGACGGACCCGGAACGACACGTGCGCCGTCCGCAGCGTGCGGGCGCCCGCCGGGCCCGCCGCCGCCTTCGGAGCGGTCGACCCCGCCGAACCTCCCATCGGTCTCACAGCCGGACCACCTTCCTGCGCCGGACCAGCGCGACGAAGAAGGGCCCGCCGATCAGCGCGAGCATGATGCCGACCTCCAGTTCGCCGGGGCGGGCCACGATCCGTCCGACGACGTCGGCGGCGAGCAGCAGCGCGGCGCCGAGCAGCCCCGCGAAGGGCAGCAGCCAGCGGTGGTCGGGGCCCGACAGGGCGCGGGCCAGGTGCGGGACGATCAGGCCGAGGAAGGCCAGCGCCCCGCAGGCGGCGACGGCGGCGCCGGTCAGCAGCGTGATCGCGGTGATGCCGATCGCGCGGGTGAGCCGGATCCGGTGCCCGAGGGACCGGGCGACGTCCTCGCCGAGGGCCAGCGCGTTCAGGCCGGGCGCGTTCACCATCGCCAGCACCAGCCCGGCGAGGACGAACGGCAGGAGCTGCGGCAGCAGGCCGGCGTCGCGTCCGGCGAGCGCCCCGGCCTGCCAGAACCGGTAGGTGTCCATGGCCTGCTGGTCGATCAGCACCAGGCCGGAGATCAGCCCGTGCAGCAGCGCGGTCACCGCGGCCCCGGCGAGCGCGAGGGTGAGCGGCGTGGCGCCGCCCCGGCCCGCGCCGCCGAGCGCGAAGACCAGCAGGCTGGCGAGCAGCGCGCCGGCGAACCCGAACCAGATGTAGGTGTTCAGGCCGGTGACGCCGAGCGTGAAGATGCCGAGCACCATCGCGAACGCGGCGCCCTGGGTGACGCCGAGCAGGCCGGGGTCGGCGAGCGGGTTGCGGGTGTGGCCCTGGGCGAGCGCGCCCGCGACGCCGAGCGCGACGCCGGCCAGCAGCCCGAATCCGGTGCGCGGGAGGCGCAGGGACCGGACGACGATGTCCTCCTCGCTGCCCGAGGGGTGGAACAGCGCGCCCCACACGTCGGTGACGGGCACCTGCTTGGCGCCGACGACGACGCTCGCCAGGGCGGCGAGCGCGGCCAGCAGGACGAGCGCGAGCAGCACCGGCGTCCGGTGCCGGCGCAGGACGGGGAGCACGGCGACGCTCACCCTGACCCCCTCTTCATGTGCAGGTCGCAATATGCTTAGGTAAGCCTTACTTTTAACAGGCAAGGCTTACCTAATCGATAAGGAATACTAGATGAGGATCTCCCCGCTCCGGCGCACCGCCGTCGGCGTCGCCCTCACCGCCCTCACCGCGCTCGGCCTGGGCGCCTGCGGCTCGTCCGGAGACGGGGACGGCGGCGGCGCCCCGCTGCGCACCGTCCAGCACGCGATGGGCACCACCAAGATCTTCAAGGAGCCGAAGCGGGTCGTCGCGCTCGACCAGGCGTTCGTCGACGCGGCGGTGACGCTGGACGCCGACGTGTACGGGTACACCTCCTACCGTTCGATCGAGGAGAAGCTGCCCGACTACCTCGGCGAGGCCGGGCGCGCGCACGGCGCGCAGGCGCAGTCGGTCGGCACCCTCACCGAGCCGAGCCTGGAGAAGATCAGCGCGCTCAAGCCCGACCTGATCCTGTCGGCGAAGGTGCGGCACGAGGCGCTGTACGGCAAGCTCGCGCAGATCGCCCCGACGGTCTTCAGCGAGACCACCGGCGGGACATGGAAGGACAACATCCGGCTGACCGCCAAGGCGCTCGGCCGGGAGCCGCTGGCCGAGCAGCGCATCAAGGAGTACGAGACGCGCGCCGGGGCCATCGGCGCCGAGATCGCGAAGAAGAACGACGGGAAGCTGCCGACCATCGCGGTCGCGCGCTTCACCGACGAGCCGACGGTCCGGCTCTACACCGAGAACTCCTACTCGGGCATCGTGCTCAAGGACGTCGGGTTCCCCCGGCCGGAGGGCCAGCCGACCAGCAAGGAGATCGCGGTCGACCTGAGCGAGGAGCGGATCAAGGACCTGGACGCCGACCGGATCTTCATCGCCACCTACACGGGCGGCGAGGGCAAGTCCACCCAGGTCCAGGCCAAGTTCAAGAACAACCCGCTGTGGGGGAAGCTCAAGGGCGGCACGCAGGAGGTCCCCGACGTCACCTGGATGAGCGCGGTCGGCCTCCAGGGCGCGCACGCCATGCTCGACGACGTGGCCAAGACCTTCGGCGTCGACCCGGTGCGCAAGGCGGCCTGACCGATGACCGCCGGCACCATCGCGGAGACCGTCCCGTTCGGCGAGCTGCGGGCGGGCGCCGGGCCCGGTTGGCGGCCGGTCACCGACCCGGGCGTCCTGGACGGCCTGAGGGCCTCCATCGCGGCCCGCTACGGGGCGCCCCCGCACGTCGCCGCCGCGCTCGCCTGGAAGGCGTACTCGTGGCAGGCGGCGTTCCCCGTGGCGCTCGGCTGGGTGCGCGGGCGCCGGGTGCCGCTGATGACGGCCGGGCACACCGTGGTCCGCATGCTGGACGACGGCTCCGGCGTCGCCGTCGGCCTGCGCGAGGTGGCCGTGGGCGTCACCGCGGCCGACCCGTGGGCGGGACGGCCCGGCACCGTGGTCGTCCCGGACGAGGCGGCGCTGGCCGGCCTCGTCCGCGACACCCTGCTGCACGGCCACCTCGCCCCGATGGTCCGCGCGCTGCGCGCGCGCACGCGGGTGGGCGAGCGTCCGCTGTGGGGGTCGGTGGCCGAGGCGCTCGCCGCGCCCATGTCCGGACGGCACGCGGGCGAGGTCCCCGGCGCCGCGGCGGACGCGGCGGCGCTGCTCGCCCGGCTCGGCGCCCCGGTGGCCGGGCTCGTCGAACCGTCCGCCGAGCCGGTCGGCGTGCGTCGCCGGACGTGCTGCCTGTGGGCCTCGCTCCCCGGCCGCTCCCCCTGCGGGACCTGCTGCCTCAAACGGGACGGCGAGGGCGGCTAGGACTCCCGCCGAGCCCCGCCGCCCGTGCCCTTCCGAGGAACCGGACCGGCCCGCACCACATCTAAAGGTGCACATCGCCTGCTTCCGGCGCGTCGCCACTGATATTGATCGGTAGCGGGTTAGAGTCCGGCCGGGCCGGGCGAAACGGGCGGAAGGCGGGGGAACGGCGCAATGATGGGGAAGACGCACGCCTTGAGCGGCGCGCTGGCATGGCTGGCGGTCGTTCCGGCGCTCGGCCAGGACCAGTGGCTCGGCGAGCATGCGATCCACCTGTCCCCCGAGCAGCTCGCCGCCGGCACCGTGGTGTGCGCGGGCGCGGCGCTGCTGCCCGACGTCGACCACCACAACGGCCGCATCGCCAACACCTTCGGGCCGATCACCCAGAAGTTCTGCAAGTACGTCGGCAAGATCTCCGGCGGGCACCGGCACGCCACCCACTCGATCCTGTTCGCGGTCCTGGTCGGCTTCGCGATGGACTGGCTGGCGACCAACTTCGTGTACGGCTGGTGGGCGGCGCTGTTCGTCACCGTCGGGTTCGGGCTGCGCGGCATCGGCCTGGACTTCGAGGGCAAGGAGCCGCAGTCGGCGCTGGCCGACTGCGCGCTGGCGGCCTTCGCGGTGTGGCTGATGCACGACCTGGACATGAGCTTCGTCGGCTTCGCGGTCACGCTCGGCTGCCTGGCGCACGTGGTCGGCGACTGCCTCACGCCGCGCGGCTGCCCGGTGCTCTGGCCGATCCCGTGGCGGATCGACATCCCGCTGGTCCCGCGCACCGACGGCAAGGTCGAGCGCTGGGTGGTCGCACCGCTGCTGATCCTCGGCATCGCGGTGCTGGCGATCCGGTCCGTGCTCGGCGAGATCACCACCCGCTGGCTCACCAAGAGCTGACGCCCGCCGGCTACCGCTCGCACTTCAGGTCGGCCCAGCGCCCGCCGTCCAGGGTGAGCACTCCGGTGACCAGGACCACGCCGGTCCCGGGGCCGGAGAGCAGACCGGCCAGCCGCACCCTCCGGACGCCCGGGATCGCCGCCGCCGTGCAGGCGACCTGGGCCTTGGCGACGCTGGACCACAGCACCCGCCCCAGCTCGACGTCGCGGCGCGTCAGGTGCACCTGGACGGTCAGCACGCCCGGGGAGTCGTCCGCCTTCGGGGGCTCCTGGGGCTCGAGCCTGAGCGTCGGCCGCACCTTCGTGGTGAGCCCGCGGCGCCGCTCCTCCATGGTGGGGGGGACCGACAGCTGGGCCAGGGCCGAGTAGGGGTGGCCCGGCAGCCCGGGGCGCAGCACCGGGACGAGCCGTCCATCCCGGTCCACCAGGTACAGCGTGACGGCCTCCGCCCGCCCGTCGGCGGCCGGCAGGGCACCGGCGGCGACGATGCCGGTCGGCCGGACTCCGCAGCCCAGCACCGCGGCGGCGACGGCGACGGCGCTCGCGGTCGAGAGCGCCGTCCTGGCCCACCGGGCGGTCATGACGTCAGATCCGTGAAGTCGGCGCAGTTCAGGCGGAACGGGCCGCCCCATTCGGGGATCTGCGGCCGCACCTCCTTGACGCCCGGGACGGCGTTGGCCGTGCAGACGACCTGCGCCATGGCCAGCCGCGTCCACCTGGTGCGCCGTCCGGGTCCCGCCCCGTCGGTCTCCCACACCTGCGCCACGTCTCCGGTCACGCTCGTGGACAGCTGCCGCCCGATCAACGTCCGGAACCCGTCCCGGCGCTCCTGGACCGGGACGTCGATCGACAGCTGCTTCATCCCGAGGTCGGGATGGCCCGGCAGCCCCGGACGGACCCTCGGCCACGCCCGGTCTCCCTGCACCAGGTACACGGTGATCGACACCGCGGCCCCGGCCGCCTGCGGTCCCGTTCCGGCGCCGACGACCCCGGTCGGCCGGATGCCGCACCCGGTCCCCGCCGCGAGAGCCGCGACCGTGACCGTGAAGGCAGCCCCGACGCGTCCGCGTCCCCTCATCCGGACTCCTCCTGCTCGATGGGCAGCCACAGCGTGAACTCGGCGCCGCCGCCGGGGGCGTCGCCCGCCTCCAGTGCGCCGCCGTGCAGGACGGCGTTCTCCTTGGCGATCGACAGGCCGAGGCCGCTCCCCTCACTGCGCGTCCGCGCGGCCTCCGCCTTCACGAACCGGTCGAACACGACCGCGCGCAGGTCGGCCGGCATCCCGGGCCCGCGGTCGGTCACGGTGAGCGCGAAGCCGGGCGCGTCCTCCCGGGCCGTGGGGGCGAACACCGCCCGGACGGGCGGGCGGCCGTGCTTGAGGGCGTTGCCGACCAGGTTGGCGACGATGACGTCGAACCGGCGCGGGTCCAGGCGGACGACCAGGTCCCGCGGGCCGTCCACCGTCACCGCGTCCGACCAGCCACGGGCCGACAGCGTCGCCTCGACCGCCGCGGCGACCACGACGTCGTCCAGGACGAGCGCGGCGGCCCCGGCGTCGAACCGGCTGATCTCGATCAGGTGCTCGACCAGCAGGGTGAGCCGCCGCGTCTCGGCCACCACGAGCCGGGCCGCGGTGCCGCCCGCCTCGGACGCGGCGGCCTCCTCGGCCAGCACGTCGGTGACCGCGATCATCGAGGTGAGCGGGGTGCGCAGCTCGTGCGACACGTCGGCGACGAACCGGCGGGACGCCGCCTCCATCGCGCGCAGCTCGTTCACGGTCCGTTCAAGCGCCTCGGCCGTGCCGTTGAAGGTGCGGGCGAGGTCGGCCAGCTCGTCCCGGCCGCGCACGGTCACCCTGGTGTTCAGCTCGCCGTCGCCGAGGGCGCGCGCCGCCGCGCCGAGCCGCCGCACCGGGCGCAGCACCCCGCGCGTGGCCAGCAGCGCCAGCGCGAGCGCCGCGGCCAGCGCCAGCGAGTCGGCGATCACGATCGCGCCGGTGAAGGAGCGCAGGTCCGCGGCCTCCTGACTGAGGCTCGCGCTGACGAAGACCATGGGCGGGGTGGTGCGCTCGGGCTCCTCCGTGGTGGTGACGTACTGGGTCACATGGGTGCCGACCAGCAGGAACGGCTTCCCGCCCCGGATGATCCGCTGGAACACCATCTGCCTGCGGGCCTGCATGGCGAACGCCCGGCTGACCCGGACGTCCAGCGTGCCCGGGGCCGGCAGCGCGCCCCGCCCGTCGAACAGCATCGGCACGGTGGCCACCTTGCGCCCGGGTTCGCGGAGCGCGACCTCAAGCTCCGCCGACAGGGTGCCGGCGGAGTCCGGGGGGAGCTCCGGCGGGCTCATCCGGGACAGCGTCTGGCGCACCTCGTTGAGCACGGTGTCCTGGGCGCGCTGGAGCATCGCCCTCCGCAGCAGGATGTAGGAGATCCCGGACGCCATGACCGAGGCGAGCAGCGCTACCGCGGTGAACGCGGCGGTCAGCCGGAGGCGCAGCCCGCTGAACCAGCGCCGCCGGTACCGGTCCCCACCCGGGGGGCGCGCCCCGGCCCGCCGCCGGGACGGCCACCGGCGGATCGCGGCGGGGACTCCCCTCACGGTGACACGAACCGGTAGCCGAAACCGCGGATGGTCTCGATCAGCCGCGGCTCCGCCGGCTCGTCCTCGATCTTGGCGCGGACCCGCTGCACGCACGCGTCCACCAGCCGGGAGTCGCCCGGGTAGGTGTGCTCCCAGACCTCCGACAGCAGGTACTGGCGGGTCAGCGCCTGGCCGGGGCGGCGGGTCAGCTCCAGCAGCAGCCGCAGCTCGGTCGGGGTGAGCCGGATGTCCCGTCCGTCCTTGGTCACCCTGAGCGCCGCCCGGTCGACCACCAGGTCCCCGTACGCCGACCGGTCCGTCACCGGCTGCTCGGCGCGGCGCAGCACCGCGCGGATCCGGGCGTCCAGCACCCGGGGCTCGACCGGCTTGACCACGTAGTCGTCGGCCCCGGCCTCCAGGCCGAGCACCACGTCCAGGTCGTCGCCGCGCGCGGTGAGCAGGATGACCGGCAGCGTGTCGTCGCGGCGGATCCGGCGGCACACCTCGATGCCGTCCATGCCGGGCAGCATCACGTCCAGGATGGCGATCTCCGGGCGGCGGGCGCGCAGCGCGTCGAGGCCGTCCTCGCCGGTCGCCCGCGAGGTCACGCGGTGGCCCTGGCGGGAGAGCGCGAGCTCCAGCGCGGTACGGGCCGAGGGGTCGTCCTCGACGAAGAGAATGCTCGCCACCGCACCAGTATCGGACATTTCGCGATCATGCTCGGCTGTGTCACAGGATCCGGACATTTCCCGGACCGAACCGGCATCGCGCGTCACCACGGTGGACCCATGACGACAGTGATCGCTTCTCCCCGGCGGGCGGCGGTACCGGCTCCCCCGCGCCCCGCCCGGCGGCATCGCGCGCTGCCGTGGCTGCTGGCGGCGGGCTGGCTCGCCCAGGTGCTGGTCCGGCTCTGGTTCGCCCGCGCGCGGACGGGTCCGGTCGCCGACCCCGACGAGACCGGCTACCTCGCCGCGGCGCGCTGGCTCGCCGGCGGGCCGGGCGCGGACCTGTCGGGCAACACCTTCTACCAGGGCGGATACCCGCTGCTGCTGACCCCGGCGTACTGGGCGAGCCACGATCCCGCGGTCGTCTACACGCTGGTCATCGTGATCAACGCGCTGATCGGCGCGACGCTGTTCCCGCTCGCCTACGCGGCGGCGCGGCGCCTCGGGCTCGGCCGGCGGGCCGCGCTGCCGACGGCCTGGGCAGGTTCGCTGCTCCCGGCGGCGACGCTCTTCGGGTCGTTCGCCCTGGCGGACGCGGTGCTGCCGGTGCTGGTGCTCGGATGGCTGCTGGCACTGGACCGGTTCGTCCGGCGCGGGAGGGCGGCCGACGCGGTCATCGCGAGCGTTGCCGTCACGTACGCCACGGCCGTACACACGCGGGGCGAGGTGCTGCTCGCCGTGCACGCCGCCACCTTCACCGCGCTCGCCGCGGTGGGGCCGTGCGCACGGATGACGCGGCCACTGGCGCAGCGGGCCCTCTCCGGAGAGCCGGCAGGACGGCCGGCCAGGCTTCGCGCGCGCTTCGCCGGTACGAGGCGTTCGCTGCCCGGTGCGCGCGCGTGCCTGATCGGGATGGCGGTGACGCTTGCGGGCTACGCGGCGGGATCGGCGCTCAACGACGCGGTGCGGGACGAGCTGTACCCGGGCGGCGTCCGCGATCTGGCGGGCATCCTCGGCGAGCGGCTGACCACGGCGGACGGGCAGCAGTGGGCGCTGTCGGGGGCCGCCGGGCAGATCTGGTACCTGGTCGTGTCGAGCTGGGGCCTGGCGGGCGCCGGGCTGGTGGCCGTGGCGGCCGTCCTGGTGCGGCGCCGGACCCGGGCGGGAACGCGGATCATGGCGGCGGTGCTGCTCGCGTCGACGTTCGGCGTCGCGTACGCCTCGTCCGCCGCGCTCCCCGACGAGCACCGGGTGGGGAACTTCGCCTACGGCCGCTACCTGGCGTGCCTGGCCCTGGCGTACACGCTGGCCGGCGCGGCGGCGCTGCTGCGCGGCGGCCTGCGGGCCGCCGCCGGGTACGCCGCGGGCGCCGCCGCCGTGACCGCCGGGACGGCGCTCTGCGTCACCGGCTACGCGGGCGAGCGGCTGCGCACGCACACGTTCATCGCGTTCGACTTCCCGGAGACCATCTTCCTCACCGGCGACGGGACGGCGCTGCGCCTCACCGCCGCGTCGTGCGCCGCGCTCGGGCTGCTCGCAGGGTTCCTGCTGCTGGGACGCGGCGCGATGGCGCTCGGGTGGACGCGCCGGTACGCGCCGGCCGCGCTCGCCGCCGCGCTGGCCGCGGTCTGCCTGGCGGCGCTCACCTCGGCCGCCGGGCCGTCGCCGCGGCGGGCGAAGCCCGTCTCGCCCCTGGCCGGCGTCCCGGAGCGGGGCGGGGTGGTCACCGACCTCTCGCTCGCCTGGCCGATCCAGGTGTGGATGACGCACCCGGTGTGGTGGACCCGGATCGGGCGGATCGACACCCGCTCGCAGCTCCCGGCGCCGGGCGTGTGCACGGTGGTGGTGAATCTGCCCGCCGAAACCGCGCCCGCCGCGACCTGGCCGCGGCACCCCGCCGGGTGGCTCCCGCGGGCGAGCGGGTCCCGGACGCCGCGCTGGGTCGCGTGGTACGACCCGTCCTGCGCCGCCGGACCCGGCTGACCGGCGCGGCTGACCGGGGCGGCTGACCGGGGCGGCTGACGGGCCCGGCCGACCCGTCCGGCCGGCGCGGCCGGCTGACCGGGGCCGCGCCCCGGTCCGGGTCAGCCGGCCCGGCATCGGGTCAGAAGCGGGTCACCAAGGCGATCCGGTCGTGGTCGATCAGGAAGCCGTCGGAGACGAAGGTCACCTCGCCGCCGTACTCCAGCGTGGTCTCGATGATGTTGTCGACCACGTCGTCGACGACGTCGGCGCCCTTGAGCACGCCCGGCCTGCCGTCCACCGGGACGAGCTCGCCCTCGGTCCGGACCGCGGGCGCGTAGTAGCCGCGCTCGACCACCAGGTGCTCGCCGCGGCCCTCCTCCACCAGCCCGAGCACCTCGCAGAGGCCGCCCGCGTAGCGCTGGATGCTGCGCGCCGCCTCCAGCTCGGCGAGGACGGCGACCTCCCGCAGGTCCTCGTAGGCGTGCAGGACCGGCCGGGCCAGCTCGGCGAGGGTGCTCGCCGCGGCGCCGTCGTAGCTGCCGTCGATGCGGCCCGCGATGGTCACGTGCGGCCCGGCCAGCTCGTCGAAGAACGCCTGGTGCCGGGTGACGCCCGCGACGATCACCGGCCGCCGGTCCCGGGCCAGCACCCGGTCCAGGGCCGACAGCACCTCGCGCAGGAGCTGGCGGTGCCGCTCGTCGCCGTGCTGGCCGCCGCGCGGGCTGTGCCGGCCCACCCCCTCCTCGTCGATCGGCTCGGGCGCGACCGGGAAGCCCTGGCCGGTGAACTCGGTGAGGTCCTCCCCCCGCCCGTCCCACAGCCGGGTCTGCTGGTCCGACAGCGACAGCAGCCAGAAGCGCGAGGCGCGGGTGTAGGCGGCGACCAGGTCGCGGGTGGCGAAGCTGGTGTCGACGATCACCCGCTCGTCGACCGGCTGGTCGATGGCGAAGGCGTGGTGCTCGCCGCCCGGCGCGGCGAACAGCACCAGGCCGTCGGCGACATGCCGGGGGTCGATCTCCCGCACGGCCTCCTCCAGGCCGCGCACCACCTGGTCGGCGGCGTCCGGCGCCACCCGCGTGTCCTCGTTCAGCCGGCGCCGTGCCTCGGCCAGCAGGTTGCGCAGCCGGATCGGGTCCTGCTTGTTGTCCGGCGCGCGGCGGAAGGTCGGCATCAGCACCGAGACCGCCGGATACGTTCGCGGCTTGCGCAGTTCGGACAGGGTGGTGGCGTCCATGATCCCCCGATCGGTCGACCTGTTTTGCGTGCTGCCTCTTTTGTAACGAACCGCAGGTAAACGAGGTGTAAGTGGGGCTTGAGGATCCGTCCGGCAAAGCCCCGGGCGGACTCCGGCCAAAAGGGCGGCGCGCCCGCGTGCCCCGCTGGCAGGGCGGTCCCGGAGCGGGGAGAACGATTTCGGGGGGTGGGCGCTCATGAACATGAGATGCGACACAGGCGTGCGGGCGGGCGCGGCCGGGGCCGCCGGGACGCTGGCGCTGGCGCTGGCGCTGGCGCTGGCGCTGGCGGGATGCGGCAACGAGGACACCGGAACCGGCAAGTCGGGCGGATCACCGCCCGTCCGGCCCGCCTCGTCCGCCCCCGCGTCCCCCTCCGCCGCGAGCACCTCGTCCACCTCGTCCGGGCCGAACGCGGCGGCGGCCGGCGAGGTGGAGCAGCAGTTCGAGAAGGTCGTCGACGCCGTGCTGCCCTCGGTGGTGAAGATCCAGACCGATCAGGGCGAGGGCTCGGGGGTGGTGTTCGACGGCGCGGGCCACGTGGTCACCAACGCGCACGTGGTGGCCGGGGCCAAGCGGATCGAGGTGACCGCGGCCAGCGGCGGGGCTCCGCTCAAGGCCGCGCTGGTGGGCGATTTCGCCGCCGACGACCTGGCCGTGGTCGAGGTCACCGGCGGATCGCTCAAACCCGCCGCGTTCGCCGACTCCAGCAAGGTCAGGGTCGGCCGGATGGTGCTGGCGATGGGCAACCCGCTCGGCCTGTCGGGCAGCGTCACCAACGGCATCGTCTCGGCGCTGAACCGCACGGTGTCGACCAAGCGCGAGGGCGCCTTCCCCGGCGCGACGATCGGCAACGTGATCCAGACCAGCGCGGCGATCAACCCGGGGAACAGCGGGGGCGCGCTGGTCACGCTGGACGGGCAGGTGATCGGCATCCCGACCGCCGCCGCCTCGGACCCGCAGATGGGCGGCGCGGCGGTCGGCATCGGGTTCGCCACACCGAGCAACACCGTCAAGCAGATCGTCCCGCAGCTGATCAGGAGCGGGAAGGTCACCGACTCCGGCCGCGCGGCGCTGGGCGTGGTGGTCCGGACCATCATCGATCCGCGGAGCGGCGCGGAGAGCGCGGTCGCGGTGGTCGAGGTGACCCGGGGCGGCGGCGCGGCGAAGGCCGGCGTCGTGCCGGGCGACCTGATCATGTCGGTGGACGGCACCCCCACGCCGAGCCAGACCGAGCTGGCCGAGGTGCTCGCCGGCCTGAAGCCGGGCGGCCGGGCCAAGCTGGAGATCCAGACGGCGGACGGCGCGCGGAAGACCGTCGAGGTCGCGCTGGGGCAGCTCCCCGGCGGCGGCTGAGCGGCCCGTGGCTTTTTTAGCACGGCCGTGTTATTTTCACCTTACTAGCACGGCCGTGCTATATAATCTGCCCCGGAGGCAGCAGCCATGAACCAGACCAGGTCCGCCGCGCCGCGCCCCCCGCACCGCCCCTGGCCCCTCCGGCTGCTCCGCGAGCGCAGCGTGAAGCTGGCGGTGCTCTGCTGGATCGCCGCCAACGCGCTGGTGCTGGCGCTCGCCGGCAAGGCCCTCCCCTTCGACTGGCCGGGCGACGCCGAGGGGACGCCGGCGGACCGGCTGGTGGAGTTCAACCTCCGCCTCCTGGAGGTCCTGATCCTGATGGGGGTGGTGTACTGGCTGACCCGCAAGCGCCCCCGCCTCGACCTCGCCGAACGGTCCCCCGAACGGTCCCTGGCCCTGCGCGAGACGCTCTGGCTCGTGGCGTACGGCGTGGCCGGGCTGATCGTCGGCAACCTGCTGGCGCGCGCGTTCGGCTGGCACCCGTTCGCCCTGCACCTGGCCGGCACCCTGTACGGGACGCACCTGCACGTCACCGCCGCCGAAGCGGTCACGTGGGCCGGCTACAACCTGGTGGTCTACGCGGCCGTCCCGCTGCTGTACTTCCGCCGGCGCTACTCGTCCACCGCGCTCAACCTCAGGTCCGCGGACCGGCTGGGCGACACCAAGGTCATCATCGTCGTGCTGGTGATCGAGTCGGTGGTCCAGTACACCGCGATGCACCCGGAGACGTTCGACCTGGAGGGCCGCCAACTCCTGCTCGGGCTGCCGCTGACGTTCGTCCTCTACCTGGCCGGGGCGGTGCTCCCGGCGATGGTGTTCATCTACTGCATCCTGGTACCGCGCTTCCTGCGCCTCACCGGGTCGACCGCGACGACCGTCATCCTGGGCGGGCTGGCCTACACGGCGCTGCACGTATGGGACGCGTGGACGGTGTTCGACTCCCCCGGCCGGGCGGTGCTGTCGCTGGTCTTCCTGCTGGCCACCTACTTCGCGCCCGGGATGATCAAGACCTGGCTGACCGTGCGGACCGGCAACGCCTGGGTGCACGTGTGGGCCTACCACGCGTTCGCGCCGCACACCCTCCACGACACCCCGAACATCGTGCGCATCTTCGGCATCCGCTGAATCCGCCGGGCGGGCGGGCCGCAGCGTTCAGGGCCCGCCGCCCGGACGGCGGTCCTCAGGCTCGGAGGCCGTCCAGCATGACCCGGGTCATGGCGTCGCCCGGACGGGCACCGGGGCGGCAGACCGTCGCGCTGAACAGCTCGATCACCTCGCCGGGCGTGATGTCGCCGCGTACCGCGCCCTCCCGCTGGGCCCGCCCGGCGATCTCCTCCAGCAGGCCGGTGACCTCGCGCTGGAGCTCGATACGCTCGCGCGCGCCCACCGTACAGGTCCCCGCGCCGTCCTCCGCGGTGTCCTCCGCGGTGTCCTCCGCCAGCGACTTGAGCAGGGCCAGCGGCTGTCCGGTGCAGTAGCCGACGAGGAGGTTCAGCACCTCCCAGCCCGGCAGCTCGCGTCCGACCAGCGAACGCACCTCGGCGCGGAGCCGGTGCAGCACGTCCATCCCGATCTCCTCCAGCAGCCCGCGCCGGTCGGGAAAGTGCCGGTAGAGCGTCCCCACGCCGAGCCCGGCCGCGCGCGCGATCTCCTCCATCGACACGCCCGGTCCGCGCTCGGCCAGAAGGTCGAGCGCCGTCTGGACGATGCGATCGCGGTTGCGCCGCGCGTCGGCCCGCATCGTTCCCTCCCCGAGGTCAACCGGAATCGTAGATTCAGGTTACCCTAGGCGAGTAAACGGAACCGGAAGATCCGATTCATCTTGGAGGAGCCATGCGCATCGGCACGTTCTCGGTCGCCGCGGCGGCGACGCTGGAGGAGCTGACCGCCGAGGTCCAGGCCGCCGCGGCGGCCGGGCTCGACAGCGCGTTCTTCGGCCAGACCACCGCGTGGGACGCGATCACCGTGGCGGCGATCGCGGGCCGGGCCGCGCCCGGGATCGAGACCGGCACCGCGATCACGACGACCTACCCCCGGCACCCGATCGCGCTGGCCAGCCAGGCGGTCACGGCCCAGGCGCTCACCGGCGGCCGGTTCACGCTCGGCATCGGGCCGAGCCACCGGTCGATCGTCCAGGACGCGTTCGGCTACTCCTACGACCGCCCGGCCCGGCACACCGAGGAGTACCTGACCGCCCTGCGGCCCCTGCTGCGTGGCGAGGAGGTCGACTTCCACGGCGAGACGCTGACCGCCGTCGGGCAGGTCGACGCCCCCGGCGCCACCCCGCCGTCGGTGCTGATCTCGGCGCTCGGCCCGGTGATGCTCCGGATCGCGGGCGAGCTGGCCGACGGCACGGTCACCACCTGGGTCACGGCGCAGGGCGTCGCCGAGCACATCGTGCCCGGGCTCACCAAGGCCGCCGAGGCCGCGGGCCGCCCGGCGCCGCGCGTCGCGGTCGGCACCGTCATGGCCCTCACCGGCGACCCGGACGGCGCGCGGGAGCGGCTCGCCGAGCAGCTCGGCTTCGCCGGCGAGTTCCCCGGCTACCGGGCGATGCTCGACCGGCAGGGGCTGTCCGGCGTGCACGAGACGATCATCGCGGGCGACGAGGCGGAGATCGAGCGGGCCGTCCGCCGCTTCGCCGCCGCCGGGGCCACCGACCTGCTGGTCAGCGCCCTCGGCGACGACGCCGAGCGGGCCCGCACGATCGAGCTGCTCGGCGCCCTGCGCGGCTGACGGCCGCGCCCGGCCGGGCACGGCGCGGGCCGGCGGCGCACCGGGTCAGCCCGGGACGATGAACCCGGTCTCGTACGCGCGGATGACCGCCTGCGTGCGGTCGCGGGCCTGGAGCTTGGCCAGCACGTTGCCGACATGGGTCTTGACGGTCTGCGGGCTGACGAACAGCTCCTGGGCGATCTCGGCGTTGGAGTGCCCCTTGGCCATCAGCCTCAGCACATCCGCCTCGCGCTCGGTGAGCCGCCGGTGCCAGCGCGCGCCGCCGTCCGCGCCGCCGGGGCCGGGGCCGGACGGGCCGTGCGCGGCGGCCAGCGCCCGGATCGCGGCCGGGAACAGCAGGGTGTCGCCGTGCGCCACCATCCGGACGGCCTGGAGGATCTCCTCCGGCCGGGTCCGCTTGAGCAGGAAGCCGTGGGCACCCGCCTTGAGCGCGTCGTAGACGTACTCGTCGTTCTCGAACGTGGTGACGACGATGATCCGGGGCGGCTCGGCCATCGTCTCCAGCAGGTGCCGGGTGGCCTGGATCCCGTCCAGCTTCGGCATCCGGACGTCCATCAGCACCACGTCGGGCCGCAGCCGCGACACCTCGCCGGGGACCTCGGCGCCGTCGGCGGCCTCGCCGACCACGGTGAGGTCCGGCTCGGCGTTGATGATCGCGGCCAGCCCGGCCCGGATCAGCCGCTCGTCGTCCACCAGCAGCACCTTGATCGTCATGCCCGGGACCCTACCGGCCGGGGCCGGCGTCCCGGCGGGCCCGCTCATCCGTGGCCCAGCGGCAGCGAGACGTCCATCCGCCAGCGGCCCTCGGCCGGGCCCGCCGTCATCCGCCCGCGCAACACGGTGACACGCTCGCGGATGCCGCCCAGCCCGCGTCCGCCGCCGTGGCCGGCCCCCTCGGCGGGGGCCCCGAGCGGGTTGCTCATATCGATCTCCAGCCTGTCGTCGCGGATGCCGACGCGCAGCCGCACCGGCACCTTGCCCGCGTGCCGGAGGGCGTTGGTCAGCCCCTCCTGCACGATCCGGTACGCCTCACGCGACACGGCGGCGGGCACGTGCGCCACCTCCGGGTCGACCTCGGCGTCGAGCCGGACCCCGGCGATCCGGGTCTGCTCCAGGAGCCGGCCCAGGTCGGCGAGGGTGAGCTGCGGGGCCGTGCGGGGCGTGGAGTCCTCGCGCAGCAGCCCGAGCACATGGTCCAGGTCCTCCAGCGCGGACCGGGCCGAGTCCTCGATCGCGCCGAGCGCCTCCCGGGCGAACGCGGGATCGGTGTCGAGCACCCGTCCCGCCGCGCCGGCCTGGAGTGTCACCACGCTGAGCGCGTGCCCCACCGAGTCGTGCAGCTCGCGGGCCAGCCGGTTGCGCTCGGCCAGCCGGACGGCCCGCGCCTCCGACTCGGCCAGCCTCTCGTCGGCCGACGGACCGAGGAAGCGCGGCGCGAGCCGGGCCATCACCCGGCCCGCCGCGACGATCCAGGCGAGCAGCGCGGCCAGCGCCAGCAGCCCACCGGCCGGCCCGAACCACTGCTGCCAGGACACCTGCCATCCCCAGGCGTCCAGGAAGCTCTCGTCCCAGCGGACGAGCGGGGCGGCGAGCAGCACGAAGGCGAGCGGCGGCACCGCCAGGCTCGGCCCGCTGACCAGCACCCCAGTGAGCAGGTGCAGGCTGAACCAGGCGCCGGTGCGGGACCGGCTCTCCCACGAGCGGGACGGCCCTGGGCCGAGCGCCGCGGCCGGGCCGCCGAGCAGCTCCCGGGCCATCGAGCCCTCCAGCACCCGTACGATCGGCACCAGCCCGGTGATGAACGTGCCGACCGTCGGCAGGACCAGCATGGCCGTGACGGTGACGGCGACGGAATCGCCGTACGGGAGCAGCGGGAGCACGAGCATCCCGAGGAACCAGTAGGGCATGAGCAGCCCGCCGCCCACGACCATGAAGGACCACCGGCGCCAGGTGGCGTGGTCGGTCAGCGGCTGGAAGATTCTGGACACACCGTCGATCCTGGCAGAGCGTCGGGGGCGTTCCTCTCCCCCTCGGGGCGGTCCCCCTCCCCCGTGCGGGGGAGAAGGACCCGCGCTCAAGGTTTCCGGGCCTTGCCGTCGCCCCCGCCGCCGCCCCCGCCGCCGTCCTCGGCGGCGTCATCAACGATCTTCGCGCTCTGCCCGGTCTGCCTGGTCTGCTCGGTCTGCTCGGCCTTGGCCGGGCCGGCCTGCGTTCCCTCGGCGTCCTTGGCGGCCAGCTTGGCGAGCCGGGCGTTGTAGAGGGCCAGCTCGTCGTCCTCGGGACGTCCCCCGTCGCGCTCGGCCCGGTCGGCCTTGCGGTCCTCGCGCCGGGCCTGCCGCTGGTCGTCGAAGTACCACTGGAAGGCCAGCACGAGCAGGACGATGAACGTGGGGATCTCACCGAACGCCCAGGCGATGGCGCCGCCGGTGTGCTGGTCCTTGATGATCGAGGTGCCCCACGGCGGGTCGACCGCGGTGTACCAGCCGCGGGCGAGCGGCTGCCCGAGGCTCATCAGCGCGATCCCGAAGAACGCGTGGAACGGCATGGTGACGAACAGCAGCAGGATCCGGCCCGGGTAGGGCAGCTTCCTGGGCGCCGGGTCGACCCCGACCAGCACCCAGAAGAACAGTGTGCCCGAGAGCAGGAAGTGCACCATCATCGCGATGTGCCCGAGATGGCTGCGCATCGACGCCTCGAACAGCGGCGTGAAGTACAGCGCGAACGTGCTCGCCACGAAGATGATCGTGGCCACCGCGGGGTGCGCGACCAGCGCGGTGAAGCGGCTGTGCAGCGCGGCGGTCAGCCACTCGCGCGGGCCCCGGTCGCCGCGCACCCGGGCGGGTTTGAACGCGCGCAGCGCCAGCGTCACCGGGGCGCCCAGCACCAGGAAGATCGGGGTCAGCATGGACAGCACCATGTGCTGCACCATGTGCACGCTGAACAGGATCGGCGCGTACCGGGCGGCGCCCGTCTCGGTCACGATCACGATGGTGGCCAGCCCGATGAACCAGGCGGCCGTGCGTCCCGCCGGCCAGGCGTGGCCGCGCCGCCGCAGCCGGACCACGCCCGCCACGTAGAGCGCGGCGAGCACCGCGACCAGCACCGCGAAGAAGAAGTCGAACTGCCACAGCGTCGCCAGCCGGGCCGGGGTGAGCGCCGGCGGCAGGTCGTAGCCGATGAGCGCCTTGATCGGGCTCTCCTCGGTGGTGGGCGCGGGCGGCGCGGTGCGCGCCAGCGCCACCGCCAGGCCCATGGTGCCGGCCATGACCGCGATCTCGACGCTCGCCAGCCGGGCGAACAGCCAGGACGCGCGCCGCCCCGGAGCGCCGGACGGGGCACCGGACGGCGCGCCACCGGACTCGGCGGCGGCGAGGGCGGGCACGGTGCGGCCCCGGTGCCACCAGCCGAACCAGCCCAGCGCCGCGAACGCGATGATCTTGCCGAGGGCGAGCCGGCCGTAGTCGGTGCCGAGCATCTCGGCCGGGTCGGGCAGCCGGGCGATCACGTTGACCAGCCCGCTGACGCCGACGGTGACGTAGCACCACAGCGCCATCCGGCTGAACCGCCCGGCCATCACCCCGAGGCCGGGCCGGCCGCGCAGCGCGTGCGCACCGACGATGGCGAGGCCGCCGACCCAGGGGGCGACCGCGGCGACGTGCAGGGCGACGCCGGTGACCGCGACCGAGTGGTTGGCCGCGGACGCGGAGTGCCCGGTGAGCGGCGCGGGCAGCAGCGCCACCCCGGCCATCGCCAGCAGCCCGAACGCGGCGGCGGGGGTGGTGGTGGTGCGGGCCAGCAGCGCGACGACGACGGTGAGCAGCACCACCAGCATCAGCGCGGTGCCCTGCGGGAGCTGGCCGACGTAGCTGCTCAGCTCGCTGCCGGTGAGCACCTCGCCGACCGGCTGGCCCAGCACGTCGGCGACGGTGAAGATCAGGGTGGCCGCGGCGGCGGCGGCCCAGGCGGCGGCCAGCCAGGACGCGGCCCGCAGGTAGCCGATCGCGTCCGCCGACAGCCGGGGCGCGCCCCGGCCGCCCTCCAGCGGGAGCAGCGCCGCCGCGGCGAGCAGCGCGCCGACCGTCAGGGCGCCGCCGAGGTCCATCACCAGGCGGGACACCGGCAGTCCCCAGCGGGTGACCGCGCCGGCGTCGCTCAGCCCGGGGATGACCTGCTCGGCGACCGACCCGCCGAGGAGCAGGCCGGCCGCCAGGACCGCGATCGCCACGGCCGCGGCGACCGCCGCGGTCCGCAGGATGCGCAGGCCGGTCCTACTCACCGCTGCCGGCCGCCGGCCGCTGCCTGCGCTTGGCCCGGAGCACCAGCGCGCCGCCGATGCCGATGCCGATCAGCACCCCGCCGCCGATCATGATCCAGGTGACCATCCCCGACCCCGAGTCGTCGGTGGCCTTCGCGGGCTCCTGGTCGGCCTTGAGCGGCTGCTCGTCGGCGGTCGCGGCGGCGCCGGTCTGCTCGGCGGCGGCGACCCCGCCGGTCGTCGGCTCCTCGCCACCGCCGCCGCCCTCGCCCGCGGTGGCGGTGAACTTGAGGTCGGCCTTCTGGATCCGGTGCCCGTCCTCGCCCACCACCCCGTAGGCCACGGTGTAGGTGCCGGCGGGCAGCGCGGCGGACAGCTTCTGGGTGACCTTCGGGCCCTCGTGCTCGGCCTTGCCCTGCTGGAACGCCTTGCCCGCGGCGTCCTTGACCACCACCTCCGCGAAGCTGATCTTGTCGCTGAAGACCAGCTCGACCTCGGTGACCGAGGCGGCCGAGGCGTCCTTGCCGGGGGTGCTGCTCACCAGCCGGGTGTGCGCGAGCGCCGGCGTGGCCAGCGCCCCGCCGAACGCGACGACGAGGGCGGCGACGACGCCGAGGCGGCGCATCGGCGGAAGGGGCATGAAGGTCTTCATGGGAGGTGGATCTCCAGTCAGGGGTGGATGCCGCCCACTAGCCTACTGAGCCCCGCCCGTGCGGACGCCCCGGGTGGATCGGCGGCCGTTCAGAGGGCCGTCAGGACGTGCGCGCGGCCGTGCGCCGCGAACTCGGCGCGCAGCTCCCCGGCCCGCGCGCGCGTCAGCGGCTCGTAGGCGAGGTCGCGGCCGGGCCGCCACCAGACCGGGTCGCCGGCCTCCCAGCGGGTGCGGCGCAGCGGGCGCTTGTCGACCTTGCCGGTCGCGGTCAGCGGCATCGCCCGGACGAGGCGGACGAAGCGGGGCGCCCACTTGGTGCCGAGATCGGGCTGGGCCGCCAGGAACGCCGCGAACGCCCCGGGGTCGAAGCCCCCCGTCCCGCCGGGGTCGCCGTGCAGTTCCAGGGCGGCCATGACCTGGTCGCCGGTGCGCGGATCGGGGACGGGGTAGACCGCGCACATCACCACCGGCGCCCAGCGGGCCAGGATCCGCTCGACCGGGGCGGCGGCGAAGTTCTCGCTGTCGACCCGGAGCCGGTCGGCGCCGCGTCCGGCGAAGTAGAAGAAGCCGTCCTCGTCGCGGTAGCCGAGGTCGCCGCTCCAGTACTTGCCGTCGCGGACCCGCTCGGCGTCGGCGGCGGGGTCGTTGTAGTAGCCCTCGAACGCGGCGGCGACGTTCAGCCCGACGATCTCGCCGATGGCCTCGCCGGGGTTGGCGAGGCCGCCGGAGCCGTCGAAGCGCGCGCGGGCGCACTCGGCGCCGGTCTCCGGGTCGAGGACGGCGATCCGGATGTCGCGCTGCGGCACGCCGAGCGCGTCGGGCGGCGTCTCCGGGGTCTTCTGCATGGCGATCGCGCCCTCGCTGGACCCGTACCCCTCAATGATCCGGCAGCCGAACCGGGCGGCGAACCTGGTCATGTCCTGCGCGGACGCCTCGGTCCCGAACGCGGCCCGGAGGGTGTTGGCGGCGTCGCCGGGGTCCTCGGGGGTGGCCAGGATGTAGGCCAGGGCCCGTCCGACGTAGTTGAAGTAGGTCACGCCGTACCGGCGCACGTCGGGGAGGAACCCGGACGCCGAGAACCTGCGGCGCAGCGCGACGGTCGCGCCCGCATGGGCCGCCATCGCCAGGTTCGCCATGACCGCGTTGCCGTGGAACAGCGGCATCGCGACGTAGGTGACCGAGTCGCGGGTGATGCCCATCTGCGCGGACCGTCCGGCGATGGACGCCAGGCGGCCCTGGCTGCACGCCACCGCCTTCGGCGTCCCGGTCGAGCCGGAGGTGAACAGCAGGAGCAGCCGGTCGTCCGCCCGCGGCTCCCGGCCCGGCCCGGCACCCACGCCCGCCTCCGGCTCCGGGACGGCGTGGAGCCGGTCGCGGTAGGCCGGGGAGTCCACCACGTGGACGCGTCCGGCGGGGAACGGCTCGGGGAACTCGGCCAGCAGCGGGACGTGCGCGGCGTCGGTGATGATCAGGTCGCAGTCGGTGTGCCGGACGTCGGCGGCCAGCTCCGCGCCGCGCCGGGTCGGGTTGATCCCCACCACCGTGGCCCCCGCGAGCGCGGCGGCGCCGATCCAGTAGACGTACTCGGGGACGTTCTCCAGCAGCACCCCGACGTGGCGCGGTCGGCCCGCCGGCGCGGGGCACGCCCCGGCCAGCATCCGGGCGCGCGCCCGGGAGGCCGCCACCATCTGGGCCCAGGTGCGGGTCTCATCCTCGAACCGCAGCCCGGGGTGCTCGTCGTCGGTCCGTTCCAGCAGCACTCTCGCGAAGGTCTCGCTCGCCACGCGGCGAGACTGTCACCCAAACGATCGCTTGGTCAAGTCCTAGCAGTCGATGCAGCAGCAGCCGCAGCATTCGCACCCGCAGCCGTCACATCCGCAGCCGTCGCAGCCTGAGCAACCTGAGCAGTCGGGGCAGTCGCAGCCGCCATCGCACGCACGGCTGCACCAGCAGCGGTCCGAGCAGTCCTGGCCGTGGTGCTTGCTCCACTCCGGCTGGAAGACCCCGCACGTCATGCAGACCACGGTGCCGGTGAAGCACGGAAGCGGGAATCCCGGCCGCTGGCCGGAAGGCCCATGCCCGGAGCCCCCACCGCCCGGACCTCCCCAGCCGCCGCCTCCGCCGCCCCAGCCGCCATCGCCGCCGCCCCAGCCGCTTCCGTCGCCTCCGGGCGGCGGCTGCGCCCCCTGCTGGGGCTGCTGCGGGTAGGGCCCCTGCGGCGGGTACGGGCCCTGCTGGGGATACGGGCTGTGCTGCGGGTACTGGCCGGGCGGGGGGCCTCCTGGGTATCCGGCGAAGACGCGATCGACCGAGCGGCGCACCTCGCGTCCGAGCAGCGCCCGGACGAGCGCCGGGCTCTCCAGCTCGAGGTCGGCGAGCGCGAGCCGCAGCCCGTGCAGCGCGTCGTCGCAGTGCCGGCGCGCCTCGGCCGGGCCGGTGCCGGTGGCCACGAGCGGGTTGAACGCGCCCGCCGCAAGGTCGGGCCGGACGTCCTCGACCGCGTCGATCAGGTGCG
Organism: Spirillospora sp. NBC_01491; assembly: GCF_036227065.1. Lineage (GTDB taxonomy): Bacteria > Actinomycetota > Actinomycetes > Streptosporangiales > Streptosporangiaceae > Spirillospora > Spirillospora xylanilytica. Next base: position 7,509,701 of record NZ_CP109432.1, on the reverse strand, counting down.
CGAGGCGGCCGAAGAAGCGGCCCGCCTCGGCCAGGGACTCGGCGTTGTGCTCCTTGCCCGCCAGCACCGCGGTGTGCGCGAACACCGCGGCGACCGCCGTCTCGGTCGGCTCGGTCAGCTCCAGCAGCCCGAGCCCGCCCGCCGCCTCCAGCGCGCCCTGCCGCGCGATCGCCGCGCGCAGCACGGCCGGGTCGAAACCCACCGCCGCGCCCGTCCGGCCGCCGGCGGCGTCCCAGCGCCCGGCCATCCGCCCGGCCGCCGAGGCGACGAGCCGGCGCGCGTACGGGCCGTCGCCGTCGGCCACGTGGTCCCGCGTCTTGCCCGCCGCGAGCAGCAGGGACGTCGCGGCGGCGAGCTGGGCGCCCTCGGCGCGGGCCGTGACCACCTCGGCGCCCTTCATCCCGCGCAGCGCGCAGCGCCCGGCCTTGCGGCGCGGCGACCGGTCCGGGCGCTGCGCCTCGACCAGGACCGACACCAGCAGCCCGTCGTAGTTGGTGACCAGCCGGGCCGCCTGCCCGTGCTCGTCGCGCAGCGTCAGGCACAGCCCGCACAGGTGCGCCATCCAGTCCTTGAAGAGCGTCCCGCACAGGCCGTGCCGGCACGGCCTGACGACTCCGAACACGTCCCGTCCCTCAGACGCCGGCGCAGGTCAGCGCGCGCCGGTACGCCGACAGCCGCGGCCCCTCGTCGCCACCGGTCTCGGCGAGCACCTCGGCGAGGTCGAACCACGCCTGCGCCGCCTCCCGCGACGACTCCATCTTCTCCAGATGGGTCGCGGCCCCGGCGAGGGCCTCGACGGCGCGGTCGCGGCGGCCGAGCCGCACCGACGCCTCACCGAGGACGGTCAGCGCACCGGCGGTGGCCCGCCGCGGCGCGCCGCCGAGCAGGTCCATCGCCTCCTCGGCGAGCCGGACCGCCTCGGCCGGGCGGCCGAGCGCGTTCTCGGCGCGGGCCAGCTCGGTCAGGCACCGGGCGACGTCGATCTCTCCGGCCGCGCTCGCGTCGGCCTCGCCGCGCACCCGGGCCAGCAGCTCGCGGGCGCGTCCGGACTGGTCGGGACGGGCGCGCAGCAGCAGCCCCGCGTAACCGACGCGCAGCCGGTTCAAGCCCCGCGGGTCGGCCCCGCCCTCATCGAACGGCTCCCCGGCCCCGGCCCCGGCGGGCCCGACCGCCTCCTCCGCCGCCCCGACGACGTCGTCGCCGGCCAGCGCCAGCGCGCGTTCGGCGAGCGCGACGCCCTCCTCGTACTCGCCGCGGACCTCCGCGACGTAGGCGGCCTCCCAGTACGCGGCCATCCGCGCGCGGTCGCTGCCGATCCGCTCGGCCCGTTCGACGAGCTGCGCCGCGAGCTGCCGGGCCCGCACCAGGTCGCCCCGGCCGATGAACGCGGCCAGCAGCGCCGCGCCGAGGTCGATCGCCGCGTCGGTGGCGTCGGCGCCCGTCGCGATGAGGTGGCGCAGCGCCCCCTCGGCCACCTGCACGGCGGCGCTGATGTCGCCGCGCTCGCGCAGGCAGCGGCTCAGCGCGACGTGCACCTTGGCCCAGTGGTCCAGGTCGGCCTCGGCGGAGGCCGCCTCGGTCAGCTCGCGCAGGCCGCCGATCGCGTCCTCCAGCTCGCCGGCCGCCTCCTGCGCGAGCGCGTAGCCCCACCGCGCCTGGTGCAGCATCTCGGGCAGCGCGACCGCGTCGGCGCTGGCGAGCACCTCGGCGTACCTGGCGCGGGCCTCGCCGGCCGCGCCGTTGCGCAGCGCGATCTCGGCGTAGTCCAGGGTCACCCGCAGCTCGTCCACGACGTCCTCGCTGACGCCGCTGACCAGGTACGTCGCCGAGCAGTTCAGCTTGACCGCGAGCAGGTCCACCACGCTCGGCGCGGGCACCCGCTTGTCGCTCTCGATCAGTGAGATATAGCTGTCGGACAGCTCGGGGAAGGCGAGCTGGGCCTGGCTCACACCCTGCCGGATGCGCAGGGCCCTGATCCGCTGCCCCAGTGTCTCCCGGTCCATCGTTTGACCACCCGCCTACGAGGTTCTCGCCGGGCGCACGGCGCGCAGGGCGAGGAAGAAGTCGACTCGATCTTCCAGTGTGCCGAGGTCGCGGCCCGTTAGGTCCTCGATCCGGCGAATTCGGTACCTAAGTGTGTTCACGTGGACGTGCAGCCTGGCCGCGGTCGTGCTCCAGGACCCGGAGCAGGACAGGAAGACCTCCAGCGTGTGCAGCAGCGCGGCGCGGCGCGCGCTGTCGTACTCCTCCAGCGGCCCGAGCATCCGGTCGCGGAACGACGAGCGCGTCCCCTCGGGCACCGAGGCCAGCAGCGACGCGTACGAGTCGGCGCCCGGCACGCCGCGCGGAAGCCCCTCGTCACCGCTCGCGCCCGCCGAGTCTCGCATTCGCACCAAGGCAGGCTATAGCGGTTCGATCTCGGCACGGGGCGCAGGCCTGGCGAACCCGACGGGCGGACGGGCTGGTGTACTTGCGCCATGACCGTATCCACGCACGTTCTCGACACGCATCGCGGGAGCCCGGCGCCGGCGGTCCCGGTGCGGCTCGACCGTCACGACGGGGAGTCCTGGCGCCCGGTCCAGGAGGGGGAGACCGACGGGCGCGGGCGCTGGACGGCCGCCGGCGGCGCGGGCTCCGAGCCCGGGACCTACCGGCTCCGGTTCGGCACCGGCCCCTACTTCTCCGGAATCGGGACCGACACCTACTACCCCGAGGTCGTCGTCGTCTTCACCGTCCCGGCGGGCAGCGGGCACCACCACGTCCCCCTGCTGCTCAGTCCGTTCGGCTACTCCACCTACCGGGGCGACTGAGCGGGCGGCCGAGCAGCGCCATAAAGCTCCACGAACCAGCACGGATCCGACACGACGGCCCCTGGAGGGCCGTTTCGACCACAACGGGTCATGGGCAGCTAATCTGTGCACGCCTTTTTCGAGATCACCGCCTGTGCGTGATCATGCTGCTGGATTCGGAGCGCGCGTCATGTCGCACGTCACTACCGCCGAGCCCGGGGACGCCCCACCGCCTCAGGGCCCTCGCAACCCCCTGGACCGGTTCTTCGACCTGACCGGGCGCCGGACCAGCGTCGGGCGGGAGGTGCGCGGCGGCGTCACGACGTTCTTCGCGATGGCCTACATCATCCTGCTGAACCCGATCATCTTGGGCGGGGCCAAGGACGTCAACGAGGCGACGCTGTCGATCCCGCAGCTCACCACGATGACGGCGCTGTCGGCGGCGATCACCACGATCATCATGGGCCTGGTCGGGAACGTGCCGCTCGCGCTGGCCGCGGGGCTCGGCATCAACGCGGTCGTCGCCTTCCAGGCGGCGCCGGTGATGACCTGGCCGCAGGCGATGGGGCTGGTGGTGATCGAGGGGTTCGTGATCGTCCTGCTGGCCCTCACCGGGGTGCGCGAACGGATCATGAACGCGATCCCGCTGGCGCTCAAGCACGCGATCGCGGTCGGCATCGGCTGCTTCATCGCGCTGGTCGGGCTGGTGGACGCGGGCTTCGTGACCTCCAAGACGGAGAGCCCGCCGCTCGCCCTCGGCACCGGCGGCCACCTGGAGACCTGGCCGGCGCTGGTGTTCGCGGTCACGCTGCTGCTGATGATCGTGCTGTACGTGCGGCGGGTGCCCGGCGCGATCCTGATCAGCATCGTGGTCGGCACCGTCCTGGCAGTGATCATCGAGAGCACGGCCTCGCTCCCCGACAACGGCTGGGGCGTGGTGACGCCCGCGATGCCGGAGAAGCTGTTCGCCGCCCCCGACTTCGGGCTGCTCGGCGAGGTCGACCTGTTCGGCGGGTTCGGCCGGGCCGGGGTCGTCACCGCGCTGGTCGTGCTGTTCACCCTGGTGCTGTCGGGGTTCTTCGACGCGATGGGCACCATCCTCGGCGTCAGCGACGAGGCCGGCCTGGTGGACGAGCGCGGGCAGGTGCCCCGGCTCGGCCGGATCCTGTCGGTGGACGGCGTCTCGGCCGCGCTCGGCGGCGTGACCAGCTCCTCGGCCAACACTGTGTTCGTGGAATCGGCGGCCGGCGTGGGCGAGGGCGCCCGCACCGGGCTGGCCAACCTCGCGACCGGCGCGCTGTTCACGGTCACCCTGTTCCTCACCCCGCTCGCCGAGGTGGTGCCGGCGCAGGCCGCCGCCCCCGCGCTGGTCGTGGTCGGCGCGCTGATGATGGCGCAGGTCGCCAAGCTCGACTGGAGCGACCTCGGGATCGCGATCCCGGCGTTCCTCACCATCGTGTTCATGCCGTTCACCTACTCGATCACCAACGGGATCGGCGCCGGGCTGATCGCCTACAGCGTGATCCAGGCGGCCCGCGGCCGGTGGCGGCAGACGCACTGGCTGCTGTGGATCATCTCGGTGGTGTTCGTCCTGTACTTCGGGCTGAACGTGGTCGAGCGGGCCCTCGGCGTGAAGTAGTCCCGGATCGCGGCGCCCGCTCTCGCGGAATGGGAAGTCTCGGGGGCCGTTCGGGTGTCAAATAGTGCCGTCATGGCGTAAGCAGAAGGTAGGACCTTACCTCCCGGCGTGAAAGGCGTGGCTGTGGTGTCCGCGGACTCTCCCCCCGACCGGCCCCCGCCGCCGGTCCCGGCCCCCCCGGTCCCGGCGCCGCGCGGTCACGTCCTGCTCGCGCCCGACCGGTTCGAGGGCGCGCTGACCGCGGCGCAGGTCGCCCGGCACCTCGCCGCCGGGCTGCGCCGGGCCCGGCCCGGCGTCCCGCTGGTGGAGCTGCCGGTGGCCGATGGCGGCGACGGCACCGCCGAGGCCGCGATCGCAGCGGGCTGGCGGCGGGTCGAGGTGGAGGTGTGCGGGCCGATCGGCCGCCCGGTCACCGCGGCGCTGGCGCTGAACGGCCGCAGCGCGGTGGTGGAGCTGGCCGAGGCGTCCGGCGTGCGCCGGCTCCCGGACGGCCGGCCCCGCCCGATGGTCGCCTCCAGCGTCGGCACCGGGCAGCTCATCGCGCACGCGGTGCGGCTCGGCGCCCGGCGGATCGTGCTGGGCCTCGGCGGCGGCGCCTGCGCCGACGGCGGCGCGGGCCTGGTGCAGGGCCTCGGCGGCCGGCTGCTGGACGCCCTCGGCAAGGACCTGCCGCCCGGCGGCGCGGCGCTCCGCTCGCTGCACCGGCTCGACCTGCGCGGGCTGCCCGACCTGTCGGGCGTCCGGGTGGTGGTGGCCGGCGACGCCGCCGGGCCGCTGCTCGGCCGCGCCGGGGCCGCCGCGGCCGGCGCGCGGCGGGGCACCACCCGCGAGGAGGCGCGCGCTCTGGAGGCGGGGCTGCGCCGGTGGGCCGACCTCGCCGAGGCCGCCTCCCGCCGGACGGCCCGCGACCTGCCGGGGGCCGGGACGGCGGGCGGGGTCGGGTTCGCCGCGCTGGCGTTCCTCGGTGCCACGGTGGAGCCCGGCGCGTCCCTCATGCTCGACCTGCTCGGCTTCGCCGACAAGGCGCGCGGCGCGCTGCTGGTGGTCACCGGCGAGGGCGTGCTGGACGCCCAGTCGCTGCGCGGCCGGGCGCCGATCGGGGTGGCGCGCGCCGCCGCGCGGGCGGGCGCGCCGGTCGTCGCGGTGACGGCGCGGCGCGGGCTGACCGGCGAGCAGCTCCGCAAGGCCCGCATCCAGGCCGTCTACACGCTGGCCGACATCGAGCGCGACCCCGACCGCAGCGGGCGGCGCGCGGGCCCGCTGCTCGAGCAGCTCACCGTGGCGATCGCCGACGAATGGCTGCCGCCGGCGCGGCACTGACCCCGGCGGGATCGTTCCACCAAAGATCGCCTGGTTTCCGGCCTTCCGGCTGTCCATCCAAGTACGCTTCGGCCCCAAGGCACCGGCCCCCCGGGCGCGGACGACTCCAGAGCGGCACCACGCGGAGGACCGACATGGCGGACGAGCGGTACAACTGGGCCTCACTCGGGATCGACACCACCAAGCCGAGCATCGCCCGCACCTACGACGTCGTGCTGCGCGGCAAGGACAACTTCGAGGTCGACCGGGCGTTCGTCGACCAGATCGTCAAGGTCGTCCCCGAGATCTACGACGTGGCCGCCTACAACCGCGAGGTGCTCGGCCGCGGGGTGCGGTACCTCACCGAGGAGGCCGGGCTCCGGCAGTTCCTCGACCTCGGCTCCGGGCTGCCCACCGTGCAGAACACCCACCAGGTCGCGCAGGCGTCCGCCGCCGACGTGCGGGTGGTGTACGTCGACAACGACCCGATCGTGCTGGCGCACGGCCGCGCACTGCTGGCCGAGAACGACCGGACCACGGTGGTCACCGCCGACGTCCGCAGGCCCGAGGAGATCCTCGCCGACCCCGAGGTCCGCCGCCTGATCGACTTCGACCGGCCGGTCGGGCTGATGCTGGTCGGCATCCTGCACCACCTGCACGACGACGAGGGACCGCAGCGCATCGTCGACACCCTCATGGACGCGGTGCCGTCCGGCAGCCACCTTTTCGTCACCTGCTTCTGCGCGTCCGGCCAGGAGTCGCGGGACGCCGAGCAGCAGTACCTGGCGATGCTCGGCACCGGCCGCTTCCGCACCCCCGACGAGATCACCGCCTACTTCGACGGGCTGGAGCTGCTGGAGCCGGGCGTGGTCGCGCTGCCGCTGTGGCGGCCCGAGGGCGAGGTGCCCGCGGAGCTGAGCGTCGGCCAGCGGCTGATGTTCGGCGGCATCGCCCGTAAGCCCTGACCCGCCCGCCCGACCGTCCACCTGAGCGGCCTTACATAGTGTCAGCGGAACGGGGAACACCAATACACGCTGCGCATGGCCGCGAGGGACGCGCGGGCCGCACGCTGTAGGCGTACATCCTGGTCAGCGTTGACGGAGGACACCGTGAAGATCGGCGTTCCGCGGGAGATCAAGAATCACGAGTACCGGGTGGCGATCACCCCGGCGGGGGCGCACGAGCTCACCCGCCACGGACATGAGGTGTTCGTCGAGCAGGGCGCCGGGCTCGGGTCGGCCATCCCCGACGAGGACTTCACCGACGCGGGCGCCAAGATCCTGGACGGCCCGGACGAGGTCTGGGCCGAGGGCGACCTGATCCTCAAGGTCAAGGAGCCCATCGCCGCCGAGTACCACCGGATGCGCCGGGGCCAGACCCTGTTCACCTACCTGCATCTGGCCGCGTCCCGCGAGTGCACCGACGCGCTGCTGTCGGCCGGCGTCACCGCGATCGCGTACGAGACCGTCCAGCTCCCGAGCGGGGCACTGCCGCTGCTGGCGCCGATGTCGGAGGTGGCCGGGCGGCTCGCGCCGCAGGTCGGCGCGTACAACCTGATGGCCTCCAACGGCGGTCGCGGCGTGCTGCCGGGCGGCGTGCCCGGCGTCGCGCCGGCCCGGGTGCTGGTGATCGGCGGGGGCGTGTCCGGGCTCAACGCGGCGCAGGTCGCGGTGGGCATGGGCGCGGCGGTGACCGTCCTGGACGTCAGCGTCGACCGGCTGCGGCAGATCGACGCGATCTACCAGGGCCGGCTGCGGACCGCGGTGTCCAACGCCTACGCCCTCGACCAGGAGGCGCGCGCCGCCGACCTGGTGATCGGCGCGGTGCTGATCCCCGGCGCGCGGGCGCCCAAGCTGGTCTCCAACGACCTGGTGGCGCGGATGCGGGCCGGCTCAGTGCTGGTCGACATCGCCATCGACCAGGGCGGCTGCTTCGAGGACTCGCGGCCGACCACGCACGCCGCGCCCACCTACCGGGTGCACGAGTCGATCTTCTACTGCGTGGCCAACATGCCCGGCTCGGTGCCCACCACCTCCACCCAGGCGCTCACCAACGTCACCCTCCCCTACGCCGCCGCGATCGCGGGCCGGGGCTGGCGGGACGCGCTGCGCGCCGACCCGGCGCTCGCGCTCGGCCTCAACACCCACGGCGGCGACCTGGTCTACGACCACGTGGCCGAGGCGCACGGGCTCCCGCACGTCCCCCTGGCGGCCGTCCTCGCCGCATGATCGGGCCGCCCTTAGGGTGAGGGCATGGGGCAACTGATCATCCTGCGGCACGGCGAGACCGAGTGGAGCCGGGCGCGCAGGCACACCGGCCGGACCGACCTGCCGCTGACCGGACGCGGCGAAAGGCAGGCCCGCTCGCTGGCCGCGCCCATGGCGGCGCGCCGGGTCGTGCGGGTGGTGTGCAGCCCGGCCGAGCGCGCCCGCCGCACCGCCGCGCTGGCCGGGCTGAGGGTGGACGAGGCCGACCCCGACCTGTGGGAGTGGGACTACGGCGGCTACGAGGGCGTGACCAGCGAGGCCATCCGCGAGGGGCGCCCCGGCTGGCTCCTGTGGGACGACGGGGTCGTGCCCGGCGACGCCGAGCACCCGGGCGAGCCGGTGGAGCGGGTCGGCGAGCGGGTGGACGCGGTGCTCGCGCGGGTACGGCCGTACCTCGCCGAGGGCGATGTGGCCCTGGTCGCGCACGGGCACGTGCTGCGCGTCCTCACCGCGCGCTGGCTCGGGCTGGAGCCCGCCGCGGGACGGCTGTTCGCGCTCGACACCGGTACCCTGTCCACGCTCGGCACCGAGCACGACCGGCCGGTGATCACCTCGTGGAACCTGCCGCCCGGCTGAGCGCGCGGGCCGGGCGGGACCGCGGGATACCATACCCCTCGGGGGTCGGCCCCCGTGCGGCGGCCCGCCGACCGCGGCCCCGGACCGATTGCGAGGACGACGATGGCGACCAGCGACACCCCCACCCGCGGCTACACCGCCAGCAAGGACCAGCTCCAGACCCGGCTGCGCCGGATCGAGGGCCAGGTCCGCGGGATCGAGCGGATGGTCGAGGACGATCGCTACTGCATCGACATCCTCACCCAGATCAGCGCCATCCAGGCGGCCCTCGACAAGGTCGCGCTCGGCCTGCTCGACGGGCATGTGCGGCACTGCGTGGCCGAGGGCGCTGAAGAGGGCAAGTCCGAGGCCATGTCCACCGAGCTGATGGCCGCGGTCGGCCGCCTCATGCGCCGCGGCTGACTCCCCCCCTCTCCCGAACGGGCGGGGTCAGGCGTTCAGGTCGTCGAGATCGTCCAGGCGAGGCGCGCCCTGGCACGCGCGGCGGGCCGGGCAGTGCGCGGACCAGCCGGTCCCGTTCGGCCCGTCCGGTCCGTCAGGTCCATCCGGTCCGTCAGGCTCGGCGCGGGCCGCGTCGTCCCGGTGGGCATCGTCCTGCTGGTGATCGGCACCGTCCCGTTCGCGCTGGTCGGCCCGGACACCTCGTACTGGCTGCTCGGCGCCGCGCTGTACGTGCGGGGGCTCGGGCTCGGCAGCACGATGATGCCGACGATGTCGGCCGCGGTCACCACGCTCAGCCGGACGGCGGTGTCGCGCGCCAGCAGCTCGCTGAACATCATCGTGCAGCTCGGCGGATCGGTCGGGACGGCGCTGCTGGCGGTCATCCTGTCCCGCGAGATCAGCTCGGGGATCCCCCGGCGGGGCGGCGGAGGCGGCGGCACCGACCAGATGGGCGGGCTGCCGGACCAGGTCCGCGAGCAGATCGCGCCGAAGCTGGCGGACGCCTTCGGCACCACGTTCTGGGTCGCGCTCGGCCTCACCGCCGTGCTCGTCCTGCCCGTGCTGCTCCTGCCGCGGAACGCCCCGGCGGGCGGCGCGGGCGAGGCCCCTCCCCCGGCGCTCTGACTCAGGACGCGATGGACCAGCCGGCCGGGTCGGACGCGTGCTCGCGCGTGAGCCGCCTGGCCCGCTGGGCGTCCGGGGAGTAGCGGTACCGCTCGGGGATGACGTGGACGGTGCGGTGCAGGCCCTTGAGGGCGAGCGTCGCGGCGAGGTCGGAGGTGGGCAGGCCGGGCAGCCCGTACATCCGGCGGGCCCAGCGCGGCAGCGTCGAGACCACCAGCATCCCGAGGCCGGGCGCGGCCAGCTTGAGCGGCAGGAGCCGGTTCGGCACGTCCGGGCTGAACATCCGGCGCAGCCCGTCGCGGGCCTCGTCGCAGGCCCAGATCCGCGGGCGCATCCCCGCGTAGTAGTCCTTCAGCTCGGCGACGGAGGCGGGGACGTCGGCGGGGTCGAGCCCGACCACGGCGGCGGCGCGGCGCTGCTCGTCGACGAACGCGTCGGCGTCGGCGGCGCTCAGCCCGACGCCGGCGCGGCGGGCGACGTCGAGGTAGGAGTCGACCTCGCCGAGGTGCACCCAGAGCAGGTTCTCGGGGTCGTCCACCGGGAAGGTCTCGCCGGTGCGCAGATCGAGGCCGGTCAGCTTGGAGTGCAGCCTGCGGACGCGGCGGCCGATCCGGTCGACCTCGGCGTGCGTGCCGTAGGTGCGGACGCGGACGAACTCGACGGTGCGGGCGAGCCTGGACCACGCGGCGTCGCGGTCCATCAGCTCGGAGTTCTGCGCGGTGCCCCACATCGACCGGGGGTGCAGCGCCTGGAGGAGCAGGGCTCGGATGCCGCCGATCATCAGCACCGGCTCGCCCATCACCCGCCAGGTCACCGAGCCGGGCCCGAACAGGCCGTGATCGTCGAGCAGCTCCTCACGCGGTCCCTCGCGCACGCGACCGCCCCCTCTCTCCGCGGCCGAGGAAACCACGCCCGGCGGGGTAATCACAGACTTATTTCCCCGTTATGACCTGAGTCACACCACAAAACGGACATCGCCCCGGTCCGCGCGGACGGGCGCGGACCGGAGCGGGACCGGGCGTCAGGCGTCGCCGGTCCCCGCGTCGTCGGCGTCGTCGTCGCCGGGCTCGGGCGACTCGGTCTGCTCGGCGATCCACGCGAGGTAGTCCATGCTGCCCGCCACCACCGGGGACGCGATGATCTCCGGGGTGTCATAGGAGTGGCCCTCGGTGATCAGCGAGGCCAGTTCGTCGAACCGGTCGGCGGTGGTCTTGAAGACGATCAGCCATTCCTCGGCCGACTCGATCTCGCCCTCCCACCAATAGGTGCTGGCGACCGGGCCGACGAGCTGGGCGCACGCCGCGAGCCGCTCGGCCACCGCCGACCGGGCCAGCCCGGCCGCCTCCAGCCGCGAGTCGGTGGTGGTGGTCACCTGGACGTAAGCCTGCGCCATCGCATGCTCCTTCCCCCATGACGATCGTAACCGTGCGTCTCTCCGGCGTTCCTCCCGGTCACTTGCCCGGTCACCTGCCCGGCCGTACGACCATGGCGCTGCCCCCGCCCCGGCGGACCGGTTCGGCGACGGCCTGGACCAGTCCGGGCCGCAGCATCTCCAGCGCGGTGGCGGCTCCGATCACGCCCGCGGGCGGTCCGGGGAACAGCTCGAGGCGGTGCCCGCGCGCGGCCAGCTCCCTGCCGTAGCCGTCGATGAACGCCTTCTCGGCGAAGACCTGCGGGGTGTTGCGCTGGGTGGCGCGCGGCGCGGCGAGCGCGGCGGGCAGGTCCATGCCGAGGTCGAGCCGGTTCAGCAGGATCTGGAGCACGGTGGTGATGATGGTGGACCCGCCCGGCGTGCCGAGGGCGAGCTTGGGCCGTCCGTCCTGGAGGACGAGCGTCGGCGCCATGCTGCTGCGCGGGCGCTTCCCGGGGCCGGGCAGGTTCGGGTCGGGGCTCGCGCCGGGGGCGGGCGGCTGCTGGGTGAAGTCGGTCAGCTCGTTGTTGAGCAGGAACCCGCGGCCGGGGACGGTGATCCCGCTGCCGCCGAACTGCTCGATCGAGACGTTGTAGGCGACGACGTTGCCCATCTTGTCGGCGACGACGAGGTGGGTGGTCTGCGGTCCCTCGTAGGCCAGCGTCCGGGTGGCGCCGCCGGGCGGGACGCACGGGGTGTAGCGGCCGTCCGGGGAGCCGGGCGCCACCGGCGCCGTGGCGGCCTCGCCCGGCTTGATGAGGCAGGCGCGCTCGCGGGCGAACCCGGTCGACAGCAGCTCGCCGAGCGGGACCTTCACCTTGGCGGGATCGCCGACGTAGCGTCCCCGGTCGGCGTAGGCGAGCTTGGACGCCTCCAGGTAGTAGTGCAGCGCCTTGACCGGGTCGCGGGAGTCGAACCGGAAGTCGCCGAGGATGCCGAGGGCCTCGCCGACCGTCGAGCCGCCGGACGAGGACGGCGGCGCCCCGTACACCTCCGTGCCCCGGTAGGACGTGCGGGTGGGGCGCTTCGACAGCGCCCGGTAGGCGGCCAGGTCGCGCGGCTCCATCAGCCCCGCGCGGACGTTGCGGGTAGAGGACGGGTCGAGCGGCGGCTTGCGCACCGTCCTGGCGACCTCCTTGCCCAGCCCTCCCCCGTACAGCCAGCCGGGGCCGCGCTCGGCCAGCTCGCGGTAGGTGGCGGCGAGATCGGGGTTGCGGAACACCGAGCCGACCGCCGGGAGCCTCCCGCCGGGCAGGAACAGCTCGCGGGTCGGCCCGAAGTCGCGGAAGCGCGCCTCGTTCACCGCGGTCTGGTCGCGGAACTCCTGGTCGACGACGAAGCCCTTGTCGGCGACGCGGATCGCGGGCCGCAGCAGCGTGCCGAGGTCGCGGGTGCCGAAGCGGCGCAGCGCGAGGTCCCACTGGGCCAGGGTGCCGGGCACGCCGACGCCGAGCCCGCTGGTGACCGCCTCGTCGAACGGGATCGCCTTGCCGGTCGCGGGGTCGACGAAGGACGAGGCGCGCATCCTCGCCGGCGCGGTCTCACGGCCGTCGATCGCGTGGACGCGGCGCGTCTTGGCGTCGTAGTAGGTCAGGTAGCCGCCACCGCCGATCGCGGCCACGTACGGCTCGGTCACCCCGAGGGTGGCGCCGGCCGCGACCGCGGCGTCCATCGCGTTGCCGCCGCGCTCGAGCACCTCCAGGGCCGTGCGGCTGGCATCGGGGTCGACGGTGGAGACGGCGCCCCCGTACCCGGTGGCCACGGGCCGCCGGTCGGACGGCGCGGACGGCGCGGCGGGGCCCGCTCCCGGGGCGCGCGCGGCGGCGGCGCCGGGCTGGAGGGGGGCGGCGAGGGAGAGGGCGACGACGAGCCCGGCCACCGGTGCGGTGCGGCGGCGCAGGGCGCTCCGGGGCGATGTGTTTCGGGACACCGAACCTCCTGGGGACGCGGCGTCACCACCGTGCCACCGATCTTGCCGCGGCGCCAGCGTCCGGGCGGCCGGGGCCGGCTGGGCCCGGTCGTGCAACGGGGGTTCCGTTCCGCGCCCATCCCGTGCCTTTCCGTGGACGGGCAACGGCAAAATCACATCAATTCGCGAGAAAACATTGCGAATGGCTCATTCCTGGTGAATTCTGAGGGACTTCGACCAGTACCAGCACTGTCTCGCGAACAGCGGCGCGGGGTCAGGCCAGGGGGGGACACCTATGACCTGGGACGGCCGCACGCGCAACACCATGTTCCGGCGCCTGCCCGTCGAGCGGGCCACCGGCCGGCTGTACGGGGGCCGGCACCGGTTGCGCGTGGTCTACCGGACCCGCGATCTGATCGTGCTCGGACTCGGCGTGATGGTCGGTTCCGGCATTTTCAAGATCGCCGGGGAGCAGGCCGTGCACACCGCCGGCCCGGCGGTGATCATTTCTTTTCTGATCGCCGGCGGCGTGTGCCTGCTGGCCGCGCTCGCCTATGCGGAGTTATCCTCGATCGTCCCGGTCGCGGGGAGCGCCTATTCCTTCAGCTACGTCGCCTTCGGCGAGGTCTGGGCCTGGGTGGTCGGCTGGGCGCTGGTGCTGGAGCTGCTGCTCGCCGCGTCGGTGGTCGCGCGGGCGTGGTCGCTGTACGCGGCCCAGGCACTGAGCGACTTCGGCGTCCCGGTGCCGTCCGGGCTCGCCGGGGTGATCGGCCAGGAGCGCGGCTTCGACGTGTTCGCCCTCGGCATCCTGGTGCTGCTGGTGGTGCTGCTGGCGGTGGGCGGCCGGATGAGCCTGCGCACCCTGTGGTTCATGGTGGTGGCCAAGCTGATCGTGGTCGCGCTGGTGGTCGCCACCGGGCTGAAGTTCTTCAGCCCCGGCAACCTCACCCCGTTCGTGCCGCCGCCCGCCGAGCAGCCCGGCGGCGAGGCCCGCACGGTGCTGGACGTGCTGTCCGGGCTGGCCGGCGGCGGCGCCCCGCACGCGTTCGGCGTCTGGGGGGTCTTCGCCGCCGCGCCCGCGATCGCGTTCGCCTACATCGGCTTCGACCTGATCGCGACCGCCTCGGAGGAGACCGACGACGCCCCGCGCAAGGTGCCGCGCGGGATGCTCACCAGCCTGGTCGTCGCGGTCGTGCTCTACGCCGCGGTGGCGGTGGCGATGGTCGGCATGGCCGGGCTGGACGGGCTGGCCGGCCTCGGCACGGACCGGCCGCTGCTCGCCGCCGCGTTCGCCTCGGCCGGCGCCGGGGCGATGGGCCGGGTCATCGACGTCGGCGCGGTGCTCGCGCTGAGCACCGTCATCCTGGTGGTGCTGATCAGCCTGACCCGGGTGCTGTTCTCGATGGCGCGCGACGGCCTGCTGCCGCGCCCGATCGCGGGGATGAGCCGGTTCCGGGTGCCGTCCCGGGCGACGCTGGTGGCGGGCGGCGCGGCGGTGCTGATGTCGCAGGTCTTCGACGTGCTCACGCTGGAGCAGATGGTGGTCATCGGCACCCTGTTCGCGTTCCTGTTCGTCTCCGCCGCGGTGCCCGCGCTGCGCCGCGGGCGGCCCGACCTGCACCGCCCGTTCCGCGTCCCGGCGGCTCCGCTCACCGCCGCGCTGAGCATCCTGGCGACCGGCTGGATGATGCTGAACCTGAAGGTCGAGACGTGGCGCAACTTCGCCCTCTGGATGGCCGCGGGGGTGCTGCTCTACCTGCTGTACGGACGGCGCAAGAGCCAGATGAGGCTGCTCCTGGACCAGCCCCCGCCGCAGCACCCGGCCGCGGCGGGGCGGCAGCCACCGCCCGGCGCCGTCCCGGCGCAGGCCCCCGTCCCTCCTCCGCCCGCACGCCGGCTGCCGCCCGGCGTCGCGCCGCTCGACGGCCCGGTGCCGTCCGGCGGACCGGCGCCATCCGGCGGACCGGCGCCATCCGGCGGACCGGCGGCGTCCGGCGGACCCGCCCCGGACGGCGCCCAGCCCGATCCGCCGCGGCCCGGGGGCGGCAGGCACCGCCGCTGACCTGCGAAGGCACCGCTCTCCCGGCCCGGGGGGGGCAGCGCCTTCGCCGTGCCGTCAGGAGTGGCGGACGGTCACTTCGCCGCGAGCGGCGTCAGGTACTTCTGGAGGTCGTCCAGGATGCGGCCGGCGGCGGTGACGCCGATGCCGGTCATCCAGGTCTCGTCGTCCACCACCTGGGCGTGCCCGGCCTTGACCGCGCCGAGCTTCTGCCACAGCGGGCCGGCGGTGACCTCGGCCTGCTCCTGCGCGGCCTTCTCGCCGTACGCCGCCACGAAGATCATGTCGCCGTCGGCCTGGTCGACCCGCTCGGGGCTGAGCGCGGCGAACCGCTTGTCGGCCTTGTCCGCGAGCCGCTGCCGCTCGGGCCGGCCGAGGCCGGTGTCGCCGAGGACGATCCCGGCGAACGACTCGGGCCCGTACACGCGCAGCTCGTCCGGCATGAACCGGACCAGGCTGACCTTCAGCCCGGACGGGTCGCCGAGCTTCTCACCGAGCCGCTTGGCACGGTCCTGGTACGCCTGGAGCTTCTGCTCCCCCTCGGCCTTCTTGCCCACCGCCTCGGCGTCGAGCAGGAAGTTCTGCTTCCAGGTCACCCCGACCTTGTCGGTGAAGACGGTCGGCGCGATCTTCGACAGCTCGCCGTAGAACTTCTCCTGGCGGAACCTGGAGCCGAGGATCAGGTCCGGCTCGAGCGCGGCGATGGCCTCGGTGTCGGGCTCCTGGAGCGTGCCGACGCTCTTGATCTTCGCGTACCCGTCGCCCAGGTACTTCGGCATCCCGGCGGCCTGGTCCGGCAGCGCCGTCCCGACCGGGGTCAGCCCGAGGCTGTAGAGGGTGTCGAGCTTGTCGCTGTCGAGCACCACGATCCGCTTCGGGGCCTCGGGGACCTTGCTCTCCCCCATCGCGTGCTCGACCACGCGGGTCGGCCCGTCGGCCTGCCCCGAGTCGCCGCCGCCGCACGCGGTCAGCGCCAGGGCGGCCGTCGCGAGCACCGCGATCCCCTGCGCGAGCCGCCCGCCTCTTCCGTGGAGCTTCACTGCCTTTCCCTTCATCGAACTGTCGGTCAGGCCGGGGCATCCGGCACGATCATCGGTGCGCCCGTCACCGGGCACGGCACGACCACGCCGCCGAGGCCGAACACCCCGGCCAGGCAGGCCGCGTCCATGACCTCGTCCGGCGGGCCCTGCGCGGTCACCCGGCCGTCCTTCATCACCACGAGGTGGTCGGCGTAGCGGCATGCCTGGTTGAGGTCGTGCAGGACGGCGAGCACGGTCCGGCCGCCGTCCCGGTTGAGCCGCCGCAGCAGGTCGAGCACCTCGACCTGGTGGGCGAGGTCAAGGAAGGTGGTGGGCTCGTCCAGCAGCAGCGCGTCGGTGTCCTGGGCGAGGGTCAGCGCGATCCACACCCGCTGCCGCTGCCCGCCCGACAGCGCGTCCACCGGCCGGTCCCGCAGGTCGCCGAGCCCGGTGAGCCGGAGCGCCCGCTCGACGGCGGCCGAGTCCTCGCCGCTCCACTGCCGGAACCAGCGCTGGTACGGCTGCCGTCCGCGCGCGACCAGGTCGGCGACGGTCAGCCCCTCGGGGGTGACCGGGCTCTGCGGCAGCACGCCGAGCCGCCGGGCCAGCTCGCGGGTCGGCTGCGCGTGCAGCTCGGCGCCGTCGATCAGGACGGTTCCGGAGCGCGGCGCCAGAAGCCGCGCGAGGGTGCGCAGCAGCGTGGACTTGCCGCAGGCGTTGGGGCCGACGATCACGGTGAACGCGCCGCCGGGCAGCTCCAGGTCCAGGCCGTCGATGACGGTGCGGTCGCCGTACCCGACGGTGAGGCCGCGGGTCGCCAGCCTCACCGGGGGCCGGTCTGCGGCGTCGGTCGTCATCGGTTCCTCCTCCGTACGAGCAGCCACAGCAGGTAGGGACCGCCGAGGGCCGCGGTGAGCACCCCGACGGGGAGCTGGACGGGCGCGAACGCGGTGCGGGCGATCAGGTCGGCGACGACGGTGAGCAGGGCGCCGGTGAGCGCGGCGCAGGCCAGCGGGGGCCGCTCGGCGCGGACCAGGCGGCGGGCGAGCTGCGGCGCGGCGAGCGCGACGAAGTCGACCGCGCCGGCCTGCGAGGTCGCCAGGGCGGCCAGCACCACCGCGACGCCGGCCAGCGCGAGGCGGCGGCGGACGACGCGGACGCCGAGGCCGCGGGCGACGTCGTCGTCCAGCGCGGTGGTGTCCATGGCCCGGCCCGCCCACACCAGCACCGGCGCGAGCAGCAGCACCGGGACCAGCAGCGTCAGCGTCTCCCGGTGGCCGAGCCCGGCCAGGCTCCCGGCCAGCCAGATCCGGGCCCGCTGGCCCTCGATCGGGTCGGCGCCGACGATGAACACCTCGGTCAGCGCCTTGAGCGCGAGCGCGACCGCGACGCCGCCGAGGACGAAGCGGTGCGCGGCCAGCCCGTGCCGGCCCGAGACCGCGAACACCGCCGCGGCGGCGGCGAGCCCGCCGAGCAGGGCGAACGGGCCGAGCCAGGCCGAGCCGAGGCCGGCGCTCATCACCAGCGTCGCGGCGAGCCCGGCGCCCTGGCTCACCCCGACGACGTCCGGGCTGGCCAGCGGGTTGCGGCTGACCGCCTGGAGCAGCGCGCCGGACAGCCCGAGGACGGCACCGACGGCGAGGCCGAGCACGATCCGGGGCAGCCGCAGGTCCTGGACGACGACGGTGGACGGCCCGTCCCCCGCGAGCGCCCGGACCACGTCCAGGGGGGCGATGAAGGTGCTGCCCACACCGAGGGAGACCAGCGTCGCGGCGGCGGTGAGCACGATGAGGAGCAGGCCGGCCGCGGCCGCGCGGCGCCGGACGACGAACGCGAGCGGGCCGGCGCGGACGACCGTCCGGCCCGCGGCGGGGTGGGACCGCGCGGAGGGGCGGAACGGCACGGCGGCGCTGGTCTTCACGCGGTCACCGTCCGGGCCCGGCGGACGAGCATGATGAGGAAGGGGGCGCCGATCAGCGCGGTGACGACGCCCGCGCGGACCTCGGCGGGCGGGGTGACCAGCCGTCCGATCACGTCGGCGGCGAGCAGCAGCGCGGGCCCGAGCAGCACCGAGACCGCCAGGACCCAGCGGTGCCCGGCGCCGACCAGGCCGCGGGCCAGGTGCGGCACGGCGAGGCCGACGAACCCGATCGGGCCGGCGGCGGCGACGGCGGCGCCGGTCAGCATGATCGCGGCGACCGCCGCGGCGAGCCGCACCATGCCGACGTTGCGGCCGAGGCCGCGGGCCAGGTCGTCGCCGAGGGCGAGCGCGTCCAGGCCGCGGGCCGCGCCGAAGGCGAGCACCACGCCGGCCGCGACGAACGGCAGCAGCCACAGCGCGACCTCGGGCGGCCGGCCGGCCAGCGACCCGACGGCCCAGAACCGGTACTGGTCGAAGGTCTGGGAGTCGACGGTCAGCACGCCGACCACCACGCCGCTGAGCGAGGCGTCCAGCGCGGTGCCGGCCAGCGCGAGCGTGACGGGCGAGGCGCCGTCGCGGGTGCGCGCGGCCAGGGCGTAGACGAACGTGCCGGACAGCGCGGCGCCCGCGATGCCGAACCAGATGTAGGCGGGCAGCGCGGTCAGCCCGAACACGCTGATCGCCAGGACCACGCCGAGTGAGGCGCCGGAGGTGACGCCCATGATCCGCGGGTCGGCGAGCGGGTTGCGGGTGAGCGCCTGCATCAGCACCCCGGAGAGGGCGAGCGCGGCGCCGGCCGCGACGCCGGTGACGGTGCGCGGCAGCCGGAGCGAGCGGACGATCGTGCTCTCCTCGCCGCCGTCCGGGTGCAGCAGCGCGTCCAGGACGTGGCCGGGGGCGATCCCGCGGCTCCCGGCGGCGAGGCTCGCGAGGACGGCCGCGGCGAGCAGCAGCGCGCTCAGCGCGAGGACGACCGGGCGCCGGGCGCGTCCGCCTCGATCGGTCACCCGCGCCACCCCTGCGTTCCGGCCCACCTGCCGAACACAGGTAAGGCTTGCCTAAATCCCCGGGAAGATTAGGCGACGACCACGGAAAACGACAAATCCGGACTAACCGCTGGACGGAACGCACCACCCGGCGCTATGTTCTTCTCATATCGAGTTCAACTCACCTTGAGATTTACTCATAAGGAGAACAACGCCGATGAGCCCGGACCAGCGGCCCGCCGACGAGAGCGACTTCCTCGCCGCCTACGACCCCCGGGACTACGACCCGGTCTCGGTGACCGTCGACGTGGTCGCGCTCACCATCCGCGACGGCGGCCTGCACGTGCTGCTGGTTCGGCGCGGCGCGGCGCCCTTCGCGGGCATGTGGGCGCTGCCCGGCGGATTCGTGCGCGGCGTGCGCGACGCCGAGGACCTCCCCGACGCGGCGGTCCGGGAGCTGGCCGAGGAGACCGGGCTCAGCACCGAGGGCGGCGCCCTCGGCCGGGTCCACCTGGAGCAGCTCGGCACCTACGGCGCCCCCGGCCGGGATCCCCGGATGCGCGTCGTCTCCGTCGCCTACCTGGCGTTCGCGCCCGAGCTGCCCGATCCGGAGGCGGGCGGCGACGCCGCCGACGCGGGCTGGGTGCCGGTCGGCGCGCTCGGCCTGACCGAAGCCGGGGGCCAGCTGCCCGGCACCACCCGCCGGCTCGCCTTCGACCACGCGCGGGTCCTGTCGGACGGGCTGGAGCGGGCCCGCGCCAAGCTCGAGTACACCCCGCTCGCCACGGCGTTCTGCGACGGCACGTTCACCATCCCCGAACTGCGCGCCGTCTACGAGGCGGTGTGGGGCGAGGAGCTGCACGCCGGGAACTTCCACCGCAAGGTCCTGTCGGTGCCCGGGTTCGTCGAGAGCACCGGGGACACCGCGGACCGCGGCGGCCGGCGCGGCGGCCCGCGCCCCCGCCTCTACCGGACGGGCGACGCCCGCCTCCTGCACCCGGCGCTGCTCCGGCCCGGCCGCGAGGAGCAGATCCGGTGAACGCCGCCGCGGCGCCGTCCCGGGGACGCGGCGCGGCTGCCGGAAGAGACCGAGATGAGAGAGAAAGGTGACCCCCATGGGAAGCGGACACTGGTCCACCGACGTCTACACATCCGCGGCGAGGTACCGCGCCGCCAGGGGAACCAGCCCCTTCGCCTACAACGACGGCGGCGCCACCGCCGTCCACCCCGACCTCGACCCGAAGGGCGTGACCGTCCGGGAGAGCCGCGACTCCGACGACCACCCCGAGTCCCTCGGCATCGGCGTGCTGTTCGACGTCACCGGGTCGATGGGCGGCGTGCCGCGCACGCTCCAGACCAAGCTGCCCGACCTGCTCGGCCTGCTGCTGCGCAAGGGCTACGTCGCGCACCCGCAGATCCTGTTCGGCGCCGTCGGCGACGCGACCTGCGACCGGGCGCCGCTCCAGGTCGGCCAGTTCGAGGCCGACAACCGGATGGACGACGACCTCGGCAAGATCCTGCTGGAGGGCGGCGGCGGCGGCCAGTTCACCGAGTCGTACGAGCTGGCGATGTACTTCATGGCCCGGCACACCGCGCTCGACTGCTGGGAGAGGCGGGGCCGCCGCGGCTACCTGTTCATGATCGGCGACGAGCTGGCCTACCCGGCGGTCAAGCGCGCCGAGGCGGCCAGGGTCATCGGCGCCGGGCCGGACGAGGACGTCCCGGTCGCGGCGCTCGTCCGCGAGTTGCAGCGGATGTACGACGTGTACTTCATCATCCCCGAGGGCGCGCACCACTCCCGCGACGCCCGGCTGCGGGAGTTCTGGCGCGGGCTGCTCGGCCAGAACGTCCTGTACCTGGACGACCTCGGCGCGGTCTGCGAGACGATCGCGCTGACCATCGGCCTGGCCGAGGACGCGATCGACCTCGCCGAGGGGCTCGGCCACCTGGCCGAGACCGGGTCGGGCGCGGGCGCCTCGGTGTCGCGGGCGCTCGCCGCGCTGGACGGCCCCCGTCCCCCGGCTCCGGCGTCCCCGAACCCGCGGTCCGGCCCGTCCTCCGCCCCGTCGCGGCGGAACCGCGGCGGGCCCTCCAGGACCGCCTGGCTGTGACCCGGCACATGGTCGTGGCGGACCTCGGGTTCGGGGACGCCGGCAAGGGCACCGTCGTCGACTGGCTCTGCCTGCGGGGGCCTGAACCGGTCGGCGCCGTGGTGCGGTTCAACGGGGGCGCGCAGGCGGCGCACAACGTGGTCGCGGCGGACGGGCGGCACCACACGTTCGCCCAGTTCGGCTCGGGGAGCCTGACGGCGGGGGTGCGGACGCACCTGTCCCGGTTCATGCTCGTCGATCCGCTGGCGCTGGGCGCCGAGGCCGCGCACCTGCGCTCCCTCGGCGTAGCCCAGCCGCTCGGCCTGCTGACCGCCGACCGCGACGCGCCGCTGACCACGCCGTACCACCGGGCCGCCAACCGTGCGCGGGAGGCGGCCCGGGGCGCGGGACGGCACGGATCGTGCGGGATGGGCGTCGGCGAGACCGCCGCGTACGCGCTCGCGCACGAGGACGCGCCGCGCGTGGGCGACTGCCTCTCGCGCGCGCGTCTGCGGCGGACCTTGACCGCTGTACACGACCACTACCGCGACACGTTCCCCAGCGTCTTCCCCGGCGACGAGATGCCGCCGGTCGACGACTGCGTGGAGGCGTTCCTGGCCTTCGGCGAGAACGTCCGGATCGTCGACGGCCGGTACCTTCCCGGGCTGCTGCGGTCCACGAACGTGGTGTTCGAAGGCGCCCAAGGTGTGCTGCTGGACGAATGGCACGGCTTCCACCCGTACACGACCTGGTCGACCACCACGTTCGCCAACGCCGAGACCCTCCTCGCGGAGGCGGGCGCGCACGCGACCCGGCTCGGCGTGCTGCGTGCGTACGCGACGCGCCACGGCCCGGGACCGTTCGTCACCGAAGACCCGGCCCTCACAGCGGAGCTGCCCGACCGGCACAACGGCACGGGACCCTGGCAGGGCGCATTTCGGACCGGACACCTTGACGCGGTGGCCCTCCGGTACGCGCTCGACGTGACTGGCGGGGTGGACGCCCTGGCGGTCACCCACCTGGACGTGGCGAACGCCCGCAGCGACCTTCGTCTGTGCAGCGCGTACGACATGGACGGCGAACTCGTCCACCGCCTACCCACTGGGCCTCCGGGCGGGGCGCCGGGCGGCCTGGAGCGGCAAGCCGCCCTGACCGATCGCCTGATGAGGGCACGTCCCGTCTACAGACCGCTCCCCGATCCCGTGCAGGCGATCGAAGAGGAGGCGGGCGCTCCGGTGGTGCTGCGCTCCTACGGGCCGACGGCGGGAGACAAGGTCCACGTCCCCCAAGGGACTCGCATCGCGCGCCCCGGGGCCGCAACCGGCCCCGTGCCCGCCGGCCATTGACCGCGGCGGCCGATGCGATCATGATCTCGCTGTACGCACGACGGCCGGACCGGGGGACCGCGCGTGGTGCGCCTCTGCGATCCGGGAGGTCGGCCTTGCGTTCCTCTGTCCTGCGCGCGACGGCCTCGGCCGCCGGCGCCCTGCTGGCCCTGGCGCTGCTCGCCGCGCCCCCGCCGGCCACCGCCGCCGGGCCGTCCGCCCCCGCGCGGCCCGCCGCGGCGTCGCCGGCCGAGGGGGACGGCTGCGACCCGATCGATCCGGCCGCGTGCCTGCTCCCGTTCCCGAGCGACTGGTACACCCGTCCCGATCCGTCCACGCCGACCGGCCGCCGGGTCGCCCTGCGCACGACGCTGCGCAACTCGATCGGGATCCCGGTCGACCCCGCCGAGTGGAACCGGTCGGACGGCTTCTCGCCCGGCTCCATGCTGCTCGCCCGGGTGCCCGGCGTGGACGTCGGCCGCAGCGGCGTCGCGCCGATCACCGACATCGGCTCCTCGCTGCGCCCGGACGCCCCGGTCGTCATCGTCGACACCGCGACCGGGGAGCGGGTGCCGTACTGGGCCGAGCTGGACGCGAACGCCGACACGGCCGACCGGCGGGCGCTGATCGTCCGGCCCGCGCGCAACCTCCGCGAGGGGCACCACTACGCCGTCGCGTTCCGGAACCTGCGCGGCGCGGACGGCGCGGCCATCGCGCCCGGCGCCGCGTTCGCCAGGATCCTCGGTCCGGATCTGCCGGCCGCCGACCCGCTGCGCGCGCGGCAGCGCGCCGAGCGGGCGGTGCTGGCGGGCCTCGCCCGGCACGGGGTGGGACGCGCCGGGCTGTACCTCGCCTGGGACTTCACGGTGGCGAGCCGGCAGGGCCTGTCCGGGCGGATGCTGAAGATCCGCGACGACGCGCTCGCCGGGCTCGGCGACGGCTCCCCCGGCTTCGCGGTCACCCAGGTCGCCGACGACGTGGACGAGCAGATCGGCCGCGAGGTGAAGGGCTTCCTCCTCGCGCCGAGCTATCTGGACCAGCCCGGCGGCCCGCCCGGCTCGGCGTTCCGGTACGGCGCCGACGGGCTCCCGTCCCGGCTGCCGGGCAACCTCCAGCTCGTCGCCTTCCAGTGCGAGATCCCGAAGTCGGCGTTCACCAAGGCGGCCCGGCCCGCGCTGTACGGGCACGGGCTGCTCGGCAAGGAGAGCGAGGTCGGCGCCGGCAACGTCAAGGCGATGGCGGCCGAGCACGGCTTCGCGTTCTGCGCGACCAAGTGGTCGGGGATGGCCGACGAGGACATCCCGAACGTCCTCACCGCGCTCGCCGACATCTCCCGCTTCCGGACGGTCGCCGACCGGCTCCAGCAGGGCATGCTGAACTTCATCGTGCTCGGCCGCGCGATGACCCGCGGCTTCGCGCGCGACAAGGCGTTCCAGGACGGCGCCGGCAAGCCGCTGATCGACCCGTCCGCCGGCCTGGCCTACGACGGCAACAGCCAGGGCGGCATCATGGGCGGCGCGCTGACCGCGGTGTCGCCCGACCTCCGCCGGTCCGTGCTCGGCGTCCCGGCGATGAACTACAGCACGCTACTCAACCGCAGCGCCGACTTCCCCACCTACGAGCAGGTCCTCTCCCGGTTCTACCCCGACAAGCTCGACCAGCAGATCGGGCTGGGCCTGATCCAGATGCTCTGGGACCGGGGCGAGGCCAACGGCTACGCCTGGCACATGACCGACCGGCCGCTCCCGGGCACACCGAAGCACCGGGTGCTGATGCACATCGCGTTCGGCGACCACCAGGTCGCCCCGGTGGCCGCGGAGGTCGAGGCCCGCACGATCGGCGCCCGCGTGCACGCCCCGGCGCTGACGCCCGGCCGCAGCCCCGACAAGGTCCCGTTCTGGGACCTCCCGGCCCTCGGCGCCGACCCCTACGACGGCTCCGCGCTGGTGCTGTGGGACAGCGGCTCGCCCGCTCCCCCGCTGACCAACACCCCGCCGACGGAGGGCCGCGACCCGCACTCGGACCCGCGCGGCGCCGCCCTCGCGCGGCGGCAGAAGGCGGTCTTCCTGTCGACCGGCCAGGTCGTCGACGTCTGCGGCGGCGCCCCCTGCGTGATCACCCCGTAGCCGCCCTCCCGCGCGAGGACGTCCCCGCTACCATGGCGCCCGCGCCGTCCCGGACCACCGGAGTCACGCCGAACGCGCCCGCAGAATCCCGGTCCACAGGGTTGGCAACCTTGCGTGTCCGCGCGATGATTCTGTGTCACCGTCCCCGATGCGAAGGTCACCCATGAAGGACACCGCGGTCGATGTGCTCGTGATCGACGGCAGGCGGCACACCACGGTGCTGCTCAGCGGCGAGCTCGACCGGCTCACCGCCCCGGAGGCACGGCGCCGGCTGCGCGCCGTGGTGCGCGCCGCCGACCGGCCGCTGGTGCTCGACCTGTCGGGGGTCTCGTTCTTCGACGCGGCGGGCATGCGCACCGTCTCGGCCGCCGCCGAGCACTGCGCGGCGCGCGGCACCGGCCTCGCCGTGACGGGCGTGCGGCCGTTCGCGGCCAAGATGTTCCGCATCCTCGGCATGCACGAGCGGATCACGCTGTGCGGCTCGCTGGACGAGGCGCTGTGGTGCCTGTTCCCGCCCACCGACGAGGAGATCGAGGACTGGCTCCGCGACGGCTGACCGCACGCGGCCACCGCACGCCGGGTACCGGGTGCCGGGTGCCCCACGCCGGGTGCCGCACGCCGGGTGCCGGAGTCAGCCGGCCAGGTGGCGTTCGATCGTCTCGACCTTGGCCTCGAGTGCCCCGGTCGTGCCGGGCCGCAGGTCGGCCTTGACGACGAGGCTGACCCGGGGCGCGCGGGCCGCGACGGCGTCGGTGGCCTCCTTGACCACCGCCATCACCTCGTCCCACTCGCCCTCGATGGTGGTGAACATGGCGTCGGTGCGGTTGGGCAGGCCGCTGGCCCGCACCACCCGGACCGCCTCCGCGACAAGCTCACCGACGTCCGTACCGGTTCCGAGCGGGGTCACCGAGAACGCGACCAGCATGAGCGCACCTCCTGGCTAGGGTTGGACGACCTGCCTGACCACGATCTCATCGAGCCGCCGCTCGACGATCACCCCCTCCGGCCAGTCGCGCACCAGGCAGCGCAGCATCGCCGCCTCGTGCTCGGCGTAGGTGGGGTCGTGGCCCTGCTGCTCCAGGCTGGACCGGATCGCCTCGACGTAGTCGCCGGCGGTGAACCCGGGGACCTCGCGGACCATCGCGGTGGTGGTGGCGCGGTGCGAGTTGAGCCCGGCGAACGCCCGGCCGCAGCCGCAGCCGCCGTCGGGGTCGCCGCGGTCGCGGGCGCACACCACGCCGATGTGGACCAGCTCGCCCTCGACGCACCAGTCGAAGTCGTTGTCGCGGTATCCCTGGCTGACGTCGGTCGCGGTGAGCAGCTTCACGGCCGGACCCCCTCGGCGCATCCGTGGACCCGCCCACGGTACGCCGGGGGTCCGACATCCGGCACGGGTTCGCCCGTCACGGCCGCACGTACAGTGCGTACGCCAGGTCGGGCACCATGCCCGGGAGCTCGTGCACCAGGCCCGCCACCACCCGTGTGTACACCACCGAGTAGAGCCCGCCGATGGTCAGCTCGGCGGTCAGCGCCGGGGCGCGGTAGCCCGGCGAGAGCCGCCGCACCTCCAGCTCGGCGAGCCCCGCGAAGGTGCGCAGCATCTCGTCCCGCCGGGCGGTCGCGCGCCGCCCGGCGGGCAGCACCTCCACGATGCACATGCGGGCGGCGGCCGGATCGGCGGCCAGCCCCTCCAGGAACGCGCGCAGCCCCGCCTGGAACCGGTCGGGGATGCCGGTCTCCCGCTGGTACGCCTCGGCGGTGCGCTCCAGCAGGCCGTTCATCACGTGGTCGTAGGCGGCGAGGAACGCCTCCTCCTTGTTGCCGAAGTGCTCGTAGAAGGTCCGGCGGGACACCTGGGCCCGGCCGATGACGGCCTCCACGCTCATCCGCGAGTAGCCGATCTCCCCGGCGGCGGCGACGACGGCCGACAGGATCCGGCCGCGCTGGTTGTCCCGTACGTAGTCGCGCGACAGCCCGTGCCGGCCGCCGTGCAGCTTGCCGGGCCCCCCGTCAGCGGACCCGACCACCGTCGGCCCTCCCGGAACGCCCGTCCGGCGGGACGGGCGGAGGCGATCCGGGTCGGGTCCGGGGTGGGTCCGGGATCGATGCCGTCGTCGCTCGCGCCATGCCGCCAGCCTAGGGACCGTGCCCCCCGTGCGACAGGGACGGCGCTGACGTAGCGTCACGGTCATGAGCGATGTCCTTGTCCAGCGCGACGGCGCCTTCACCACCATCACCATGAACCGGCCGCGGCGGCGCAACGCGCTGTCCCGCGCGTTCCTGCTGTCCCTCACCGAGGCGTTCCGCGAGGTGGCGGACACCGACGCCCGCGGGATCGTCCTGGCGGCGGAGGGGCCAGTGTTCTCGGCCGGCCACGACTTCGCCGACCTGGCCGGCGCGTCCCACGCCGAGGTGCGGAGCCTGCTCCAGACCTGCACCGAGCTGATGCGGACGATCCAGTCCGTGCCGCAGGTCGTGGTCGCCCGCGTCCACGCACTGGCCACCGCCGCGGGCTGCCAGCTCGTTGCGAGCTGCGACCTGGCGGTAGCCGCCGAGAGCGCCGGGTTCGCCGCCCCCGGCGGCAAGGGCGGCTGGTTCTGCCACACCCCGATGGTCCCGATCGCGCGCGGCGTCGGCCGGAAGCGGGCGGTGGAGATGGCCCTCACCGGCGAGGTGGTGGACGCCCGCACCGCCGCCGTGTGGGGCCTGATCAACTACGCGGTGCCGGACGCCGAGCTCGGCGAGGCCACCCTCGCCCTGCTGACCCGGGCCACCCAGGGCAGCCCGAGCAGCAAGGCCCTCGGCAAGCAGGCGCTGTACGCCCAGCTCGACCGTCCCGAGGCCGACGCCTACACCTACGCCATCGAGGTCATGGCCGCCGCCAGCCAGACCCCGGAGGCGCAGGAGGGCATGCGCGCGTTCCTGGACAAGCGCCGCCCCGACTGGCCCGCCTGACGCGGGCCCGCCGGGACGGCGCCAGGATCTCGGCGCGGCGCCGCGCGCGGGACGGGCTCCCGGGGATGTCGAGACCGGGGCCTCCGCTCCGACCTCTGCTGTGAGGGCCCGCACCCGGGGCCGCGAACGTGAGGAGCCGAACGTGAAGTACATGCTGCTGATCTACGGAAACCCGGAGAACTGGGGGCACCCGATGTTCCTGAACGTGCCCGAGAGCCTGGCGCTGCCGGCGGCCGAGCGCGCCGGGATGACCGCGCGGTTCGAGGAGCTGATCAAAGAGATCACCGAGTCCGGCGAGCTGGTCGGCGCGGAACCGCTGGCCGACCCGCTGAACACCCGGACCGTCCGGGTGCGCGGGGGCGTCGCGGCGACCACCGACGGGCCGTTCGTCGAGGCCAAGGAGCAGCTCGCCGGGTACTTCGTGGTCGACTGCGAGAGCCCCGGCCGGGCCGCCGAGATCGCGGCGCGGCTGCCCGACGCCCGGTTCGCCGCGGTCGAGGTGCGTCCGGTCATGGGCCCGTCCGGCCAGGAGATGTGACGACCGGGGCCGGGGTCGAGGACCTGCTGCGCCGGCTGGCGCCGCGGGTCCTCGGTGCGCTGGTGCGGCGGTTCGGGAACTCGAGACCGCCGAGGACGCGATGCAGGAGGCGCTGCTGGCCGCCGCGACACGGTGGCCCGTGGACGGGACGCCCGTCGACCCGCGCGGCTGGCTGATCACGGTCGCGTCCCGCCGGATGGCCGACCAGCTCCGCAGCGAGGGCGCGCGCAGGCGGCGGGAGGAGGAGGCGGCGTCCCGGACGCCGCCGGACGACCTCCTCGCGCCCGCCGCCGACGCGGGCGGCCCGCGGGACCGGGACGACACCCTGACCCTGCTGACGCTGTGCTGCCACCCCGCCCTCACCCCGGCCTCGCAGGTCGCGCTCACCCTCCGCGCGGTCGGCGGTCTGAGCACGGCCCAGATCGCCCGCGCGTTCCTGGTGCCCGAGGCGACCATGGCGCAGCGCGTCAGCCGCGCCAAGCAGCGGGTCAGGGCCGCGGGCGCCCGATTCCGGCCGCCGCCCGAGCACGAGCGGGGCGACCGGCTGCGGGCCGTCCTGCACGTGCTCTACCTGATCTTCACCGAGGGCCACACCGCCACGTCCGGCCCGGACCTGCACCGCGGCGAGCTGACCGCCGAGGCGATCCGGCTCGCCCGCGCCGTGCACCGGCGGCTGCCCGGCGACGGCGAGGTCGCCGGACTCCTCGCGCTGATGCTGCTGACCGACGCGCGCCGTCCGGCCCGCACCGGACCGGACGGCGCGCTGGTCCCGCTCGCCGAGCAGGACCGCGGCCGGTGGCACCGGGAGTCGGTGGACGAGGGCGTCGCCCTGGTCGCCCGCGCCCTGGACCGCACGCCGCTCGGCCCGTACCAGCTCCAGGCCGCCATCGCCGCCGTCCACGCGGAGGCCGCGCGCGCCGAGGACACCGACTGGCCGCAGATCCTCGCCCTGTACGGGCTGCTCGAGCGGCTCGCCCCCAACCCCATGGTCACCCTCAACCACGCCGTCGCGGTCGCCATGGTGCGGGGGCCGCGGGCCGGGCTGGACCTGCTCGTCCCGCTCGGCTCCGACGACCGGATGAGCGGGCACCACCGCCTCCACGCGGTACGGGCGCACCTGCTGGAGATGGCGGGCGACCACCGGGGCGCGCTGGCGTCCTACCGGACGGCGGCGCGCCTGACCACCAGCATCCCCGAGCAGCGCTACCTTCGGAGCCGGGCGCGACGCCTCCCGGGCGGGGTCCTGCGGCCCCCGCCGCACGGTCGTACGTAGGGCGGGCGGGACTCGAACCCGCGGCCCAGGAATTATGAGTTCCCTGCTCTAACCAGCTGAGCTACCGCCCCCGGGCAGCCCCCGCGAAGTGAGAGAAGAGATAGGGGCGCGCCGTAGGTCATCTTAGCGGCGGGGTCTCGGCCGGGGCCACCGCGAAGGAGATCTCCACCTTTGGTCGGACGATGTCATACCTCCAGGCGAGTGACGCCCGAGGTGACCGGTCGGTAGGGTCCGCCTATGCCACGACTCCGCGCTCGCCTCGTCCCCCTCGTACCTGCGATGTTCGCCCTGGTCATGGCCGGTGCGTGCGACGGAGGGGGCGGCGGCGGGTCGGACCGGCCCAGGGCCGCGGCGTTCGACGGCGCCGCGACGCTGCGCGAGGCGTCGGCCGCGATGGCCCGGCTGAAGAGCGTCAACGTCCGGATGTCGACGGCGGACAAACCCCCGATCATGGTGCAGGGCGCCGACATCAAGCTGCTCAAGAGCGGGGACGCCGAGGGCACGCTGACCGTCGCGCAGTCGGGGCAGACCGTCGAGATGAAGATCGTCGCGCTGGGCGAGAGCATCTACCTCGACGCCGGGACGGGCGGCTGGCGCAAGGTGTCCAAGACGCTCGCGGCGGCGATGTACGACCCGTCCGCGGCGCTCGACCCGGACCGGGGCATCGCCAAGCTGCTGGCCTCGGCGACGGGGGCCAAGGCCGAGGCCGAGGAGAGGATCGGCGGCAAGGACGCCTACCGGGTGCGCGCGACGCTGGCCAAGGACGACCTCGGCCGGCTGGTGCCGGGCATCGGCGAGGACGTCGCCGGGCAGGTGTGGGTGGGCAAGGCCGACCACCGGCTACTCAAGGTCAAGGGCAACGTCCCGAGCAACGGGAAGGGCACGGTGACCATCGACTTCACCGAGTTCGACGCCCCGTACAAGATCAGCGCGCCGAAGTGACCCGGCGCCGCCTCGCGGTCGGGGTCGGCGGCACCGTGGTGCTGCTGGCCGCGCTCGACGCCTACGTCGTCACCACGATCCTGGTGGCGGTGGTCGAGGACCTCGGCATCCCGGTGAACCGGCTGGAGCGGGTGACGCCCGTCCTGACCGGGTTCCTCCTCGGGTACGTGGCGGCGATGCCGCTGCTCGGGCAGCTCTCCGACCGGTTCGGGCGGCGGCCCGTACTCCAGGCGTGCCTGTTCTTCTTCGCGGTCGGGTCGGCGGTCACCGCACTGGCGCACGGGGTGCCCGTGCTGACCGCCGGGCGGGTGGTCCAGGGCATCGCCGGCGGCGCGCTGCTGCCGGTGACGATGGCCCTCGCGAGCGACCTGTGGGACGAGCGGCAGCGTCCGGTGGTGCTGGGCGGGGTCGGGGCCGCGCAGGAACTCGGCAGCGTCCTCGGACCGCTCTACGGGGCGGGGATCGCGGCGGCGCTCGACTGGCGCTGGATCTTCTGGATCAACCTTCCGCTGGCCGCCGCGGCGATGGTCGCGGTGCACCTCTCGGTGCCGGGCGGCCGGAAGGAGGGGCCGCGCGGCGGCGTGGACGTGGTGGGCGGCCTGCTGCTCGCGCTCGGCCTCGGGCTCCTGGTCTGCGGCGTCTACAACCCCGAGCCGGAGAGGTCGGCGCTGCCGCCGTGGGGCGTCCCGGTGATCGCGGCCGGGCTGGTGGCGCTGGCGGCGTTCGTGCTGTGGGAGGTCCGGACGCGGACGCGGCTGCTCGACCTCGGCGGCGTGCGGCGCGGGCCGCTGCTGGCGACGCTGGGGGTGAGCCTGCTGTCGGGCGCGGCGCTGATGGTGACGCTGGTCGACGTGGTGCTGGTCGCGCAGACGCTGCTCGGCAGGGACGCGTTCGGCGGCGCGCTGCTGCTGACCTGGTTCCTGGTGGCGCTGCCGGTCGCGGCGGTGCTGGGCGGGGTGGCCGCGCGCCGGTTCGGCGAGCGGTGGCCGATGGCCGCCGGGCTCGCGCTGGCCGCCGGCGGCTACCTGCTGATCGCGGGCTGGCCCGCCGACCTGGAGGCCGCCTCGTACGGGGCGCTGCCCCGGCTGGACGTCGACCTGGTGGTGACGGGCCTCGGCCTCGGGCTGGTGATCGCGCCGGTGTCGTCGGCGGCGCTGCGGTTCGTCCCGGCGGCGCAGCACGGCGTGGCGTCGGCGGCGGTGGTGGTGGCGCGGATGATGGGGATGCTGCTCGGCATCTCGGCGTTGTCGGCGTGGGGCTTCCACCGGTTCCACGCGCTGACCGCCGAGCTGAGGCCGCCGCTGCCGTTCCTGATGTCCAAGGCGGAGTTCAAGCACGAGATGGCGGCCTACACGGCGGCGGTGCAGGACGCGCTGCGGGCCGAGTACCAGGAGATCTTCTGGATCACCGCCGGCCTGTGCGCGCTCGGGGCGGTGCTGGCGCTGGCGGTGCGCGGGCCCGGGGACGGGCCCGGTTCCTCCCCCTCGTCCCGGGAACGACACTTGACACACTGATCTCCCGATACGAGGCTGTCCCGGACCGGCTTAGTGACCGCTTGGTCAGTAGGCCGGCCCGCCGGCACCGCGTGGGAGGTCGCAGATGGACCCCGTGATCGAATCCCGTCCGGGCGCCACCGTGCGCGCGCGGCTGACCGCGCGCGGCCTGAGGCTCACGGCCCGCCCGCTGCTGTCATGGTGGCCGCTCGGCCCGCGCGGGCTGCGCCCGGCGTTCGCGATCGACCTGGCCGCGCCGCTGGCGCTCCCGGCGCCGCGGTGGGCGCGGGTCGAGCCGGTCCCGTTCGGCGACTTCCGGGCCGAGTGGGTCTCGGCGCCGGACCCGTCCGGCACGGGCACCTCGGATGCGGGCGGGCGGGCGGTGCTGTACTTCCACGGCGGCGGGTTCTTCTCCTGCGGGCTCCGGACGCACCGGCGGCTGGTCGCGCGGATCTCGGCGGCGTCGGGCGCGCCGGTCCTGTCGGTGGCGTACCGGCAGCTTCCCGCCGCGCCGCTCGCGGTGTCGGTGGCCGACTGCGTGCGCGCCTACCGGTGGCTGCTCGACCGGGGGTACGCGCCCGGACGGATCGTCGTCGCGGGCGACTCCGCCGGCGGCTTCCTGGCGTTCGCCGCGACGATGCAGGCGCTGGCCGAGGGGCTGCCGTCGCCGGGCGGCATCGTGGCGCTGGCCCCGCTGACCGACCTGGACCACACCAGCAAGGTCGCGCACGAGAACGCGCGGCTGGACGCCTACCTGCCGGCGCGGCGGGTGGAGCGGCTGGCGGGCCTGCTGACCGAGGGCGCGGTACCGCTCGATCCGATGGCGTCGCCGGTGAACGGGCCGCTGGAGGGACTCCCGCCGGTGCTCATCCAGGTGGGATCGACCGAGATGCTGCTGCCGGACGCCGAACTGATGGCGGGACGGCTGGCACGGGCCGGGGTGCCGTGCCGGCTCCAGGTCTGGGAGGGGCAGGTCCACGTGTTCCAGGTCTTCGCGGACCTGGTGCCGGAGGGGCTGGCCGCGCTGCACGAGGTGGGCGCGTTCGTCCGCGAGCACACGGCGGCGAAGGCGGCCCCGGTGCGGCGCCGCACCCGCCGCCGCGCGAAGGACGTCGCCGCGTAGCACCGCGCCACCGCGTAGCACCGCGCCACCGCGTAGCACCGCGTCACCGCACAGGGCCCCGAATGGGCCCCACACAAAGGACATCGCGGACATAAGTCGCCGCTCGCCGGGTAGCGGCGGGAACGGATGGCCGTATGCGGCCGGACCCGGACGGCACCCCGTCCCCACCGCCCGCGTTCCCCCTGCGACCCCCAACGGAAAAGAGATGGTGAGGCCGTGCAACGGATGAGCGGACTGGACGCCAGCTTCTACCTCCTGGAGGACGAGAACACCCCCCTGCACGTGGCGTCGGTGGTCGTGTTCGAGGGGCCCGCCCCTTCCTACGGCGACCTGATCCGGACGATCGTCGGCAAGCTCCCCCAAGTCCCGCGCTACCGGCAGCGCGTCCACCCGGTGCCCCTGCACCTGGGGCGGCCCGTCTGGGCCGACGACCCCCACTTCCAGATCCTCTACCACGTCCGGCACACCGCGCTTCCGGCGCCGGGCAACGACGAGCAGTTGCGCAACCTGGCCGGGCGGATCCTCGCGCAGCGGCTCGACCCCGCCAAGCCGCTCTGGGAGATCTGGCTGGTCGAGGGGCTGACCGGCGGGCGCTGGGCGATGATCGTCAAGGTGCACCACTGCATGGTGGACGGCGTCGCCGGGATGGACCTGGCGACCGTGCTGTTCGACCTGTCCCCCGAGCACGAGCCGCCCGCCGAGACCGCCCGCTGGGAGCCGGAGGCCCCGCCGTCTGGGCTCGACCTGCTGGTCGACTCGGCCCAGCGCGGGCTCACCTCGCCCGTCCGGCAGCTCGGCGACGTCGCGCGCAGCACCGTGATGCCGGAGGCGCGGCAGCTCCGCGACTTCGCGGCCGGGCTGCGCCGGGCCGCCGCCCGGTTCGCCCGCCCGTCGGCGGGGTCGCTGAACGGGCCGATCGGCCCGCACCGCCGCTGGTGCTGGCAGCAGGTGCCGCTCGGCGAGGCCAAGGCGATCCGCGCGGCGCTCGGCGGGACGATCAACGACGTCGTCCTGGCCTCGGTCACCGCCGGGTACCGCGACCTGCTGAACGGGCGCGGCGACCTCGCCGGGGACACCGTGGTGCGGTCGGCGGTGCCGGTCTCGCTGCGCGCCGCCGACGAGCACGGCGTGCTCGACAACCGGGTCGCGGCGGTGTTCGTGAACCTGCCGGTGGGCGTCGATGATCCGCTGGAGCGGCTGCGCCGCGTCCGCGAACAGACCGACGACGTCAAGCGCAGCAACCAGGCGGCCGGGACCCAGACCCTCACCCGGCTGACCGACACGGCCGTGGCGCCCGCCCTGCTGTCGCTCGGCGCCCGCCTCCCGATCCGGCTGCGGCAGGACCTCGTGCAGACGGTGACGACGAACGTGCCGGGCCCGAACTTCCCGCTGTACGTACTCGGCCGCAGGGTGCTGGAGATGCACCCGTACGTGCCGCTGACCGGCGGCATCCGGGCGGCGACGGCGATCGTGTCGTACTGCGGGTCGCTGCACTTCGGCATCACGGGCGATTTCGACGCCATGCCCGATCTGGACGTGCTGGCCAAGGGCGTCCAGGGCGGTTTCGACGAGCTGGCAAGGGCCGCCGGGGGCTGAGAATCGCCGGCCGCGGGCCCTGTGCCGATCGGCGGCCCCGGGAATATCCTGGAATCCGATGGCCAACGGCCTCTCACCGGGAAGGTATCCCCCGGGGAGGTGACGCGTGATGAGCAGGTTCGGTGCCGGTCCGGCGGTCCGGCCGTCCGATCGGCTGCGGCGCCGGCTCGGCCTGGAGCGCAACGATCTGCGCCGCCGGGTCGACCGGTTCCAGCGGCTGATCGCGCTCGTCCTGCTGCTGGTCCTGCTGGCCGCGGCGCCGCCGCTGGCCGCCTGGGCGGCCGGCTGGTCCTACCGGCAGGGCTCGCGGGCCGAGCGGGCCGAGCGGATCGACCGGCACCAGGTGGTCGCGACCGTGCAGAGCACCGGCGGCATCGGCTCGGTCGGCGACCGCTACGTCCATGAGACCGTGCGGGCGCAGTGGCCGGGCCCCGGCGGCAAGGTGAAGTCCGGGTCACTGCCGAGTTGGCAGGACGCCAAGGACGGCGCGCGGCGGCAGATCTGGATCGACCGGGAGGGCGAGCCGACCGTCCGGCCGCGCGCGCACAACCGGACGCTCACCGACGCCGCGTACGCGGGCTTCGCGGGCGTCCTGGTGGCGGGGCTCCCGCTGCTGCTGGCGTACGGAGTGCTGCGGCGGCGCTGCGACCGGTACCGCGACGCCCTGTGGGAGGCCGACTGGGCCCGGATGGACGCCGACGCGGGGCGCAACCGCCCGTCCTGAACCGCCCGTCCCGAACCGCCCGCCGGTCCACAGCGTCAGCTTGACGCGACGAGGCGGGCGGCGATCCGGTCGAGCGCGGCCAGGTCGCCCCCCGGGAGGTCGTGGAGGGCCGGGAGCGGGGTGTCCAGGATGCGCTCGGCCTCGTCCGCCGCGGCCCGCCCGGCCGCGGTGACCGACACGATCTTGGACCGGCGGTCGCCGGGGTTCGGCGCCCGCTCGGCCAGGCCGCGCTTGACCAGGTCCTCCACCACCAGCGTGGTGTAGGGACGGTCGGTCAGCAGCCCCTCCGCCAGCTCGCCGAGCGTGGTCGGGCCGGCGGCGATGCGGCGCAGGGCCTTGACCCGGAAGAAGCTCAGGCCGAGCGCCTCGGTCACCTCCCGCCGCCGGTCGCCGCGCTCGTGCATCAGGATGCGCAGGTTGCGCCACGCCCGCCCGGCGGCGTCCGCGTCGGGCGGGCCGCCCCGCGCGGGTGCGGGGTCGGCGGTGGCGTCGGGCGGGGATGCGGTCATGCGCTCACCGGAGTCCGGGTCGGTTCGGTCTCGAAGAGGGCGGCGGTCCGCTCCGCGCTGCGCGCGGCCCGGCGGCCGGTGGTGACGGTGCCGAGGACGAGCACGGCCGCCGCGCAGCCCGCCATGATCCAGTATGCCGGGCGGGCGGCGGACACGAAGGTGGCGGGCGAGCCCGTGTCCGTCCCGGCGGCGAGCACCGCGCCGATCACCGCGACGCCGAGCACCTGCCCCACCTGCCTGCTGGTGGAGGCGACCGCCGCCGCCACGCCTGCCTGGGCGCGCGGCATCCCGGCCACGGCGGTGTTGGTGATGGGCGCGTTGACCATGCCGAACCCGATGCCGAACAGCACGTACGAGGCGAACAGCAGCACGTTGCCGGTCTCGGCGTCGAACACGGCGAACAGCAGGGCGCTGGCCAGCATCGCCGCACCGGCGATCTGCAACGGCAGGCGTGCTCCCCGGCTGCCGACCAGGCGGCCCGACAGCGGCGCGAGGACGGCGGTCATCGCGGCCATCGGCAGCAGGTAGAGCCCCGCGTGCAGCGCCGACAGGCCCCGGACGTTCTGGAGGTAGAGCGCGTTCAGGAACAGGAACCCGGCCAGCCCGGCGAACGCGCACACCGCGATCAGCGTCGCCCCGCCGAACGGGACGCTGCGGAAGAAGCGCAGGTCGATCAGCGGTTCGGGATGCCGGCGCGCGTGCCACAGGAACAGCGCGAGGCCGACGGCGGCGGCGGCCGCGCATCCGGCGATCGCCGGGGAGGCCCAGCCGAGCGCGGGTCCCTCGATGATCGCGTAGGTCACCGCGGCGAGCGTCACGATCATCAGCGCCTGGCCCGCCGGGTCGGGACGGCGCGGCCTCGGGGCGCGCGACTCGGGCACCAGCCGGGCGGTCAGCACCAGCGCGGCCAGCCCGATCGGCAGGTTCAGCCAGAAGATCGCGCGCCAGCCGACGCCGTCCACCAGCAGCCCGCCGACCACCGGCCCGGCGGCCATGCTGACCCCGACGACCGCGCCCCACACCCCGATGGCGCGGGCCCGCTCGCGCGGCTCGGGGAAGGTGTTGGTGATGATCGACATCGCCACCGGGTTGAGCATCGAGCCACCGACCGCCTGCACCACCCGGGCCGCGACCAGCCAGCCGAGCGTCGGCGCGAGGCTGCACAGCACCGAGCCCGCGGTGAACAGCGCCAGCCCGATCTGGAACACCTTGCGGCGGCCGATCCGGTCGGCGGTGGACCCGGCCAGGAGCAGCAGCGAGGCGAGCACGATCAGGTAGGCGTCGATCGTCCACTGGAGGCCGGACAGCGAGGTGTGCAGGTCGCGCTGCATGGCGGGCAGGGCGACGTTCAGGACGGTGTTGTCCAGACTGACGATCAGCAGGCTCATGCAGCACACGGCCAGCACGGCCAGCCGCCGCCGGTGGGTGGGTTCGGGCAAGGGGCTCCCGTCGTTGTACTCATATAACGGTTTTAAGAGTACAACTAACTACCCGGGGGCCTCCGCCGAGGGCCGGCCGGCGTCACCCGCCGGGCGCCGCGCCGTCGGCGGGCAGGACGCGGGTCAGCCCGAACGGGCCGCCCCTCCGGCGCCACTCGCGCGGGTAGCCGAGGGAGACCTCCTCGAACCGCACCCCGTCCTGCCACATGGTCCGGTGGATGTGCAGGTGCCCGTAGACGACCGCCGCCGCGTCGTACTTCACGTGCCAGTCCGCGGTCAGCTCGGTGCCGCACCACTGCGCGAACTCGGGGTAGTGCAGGACGAGGGTGGGTTCGCGCACCATCGGGAAGTGGTTGACCAGCACGGTCGGCAGCGCCGGGTCGCGCTCGGCCAGGCGCCGCTCGGTCACCGCGATCCGGGCGCGGCACCAGGCGTCCCGGCTCGGATGCGGATCGGGGTGCAGCAGCATCTCGTCCGTGCAGACCACCCCGGCCTTGTACGCGATGGCCAGGGCCTCCTCCTTGGTGGAGGCGCCCGCGGGGCGGAACGTGTAGTCGTACAGCAGGAACATCGGCACGATCGTCGCGGGCCCGCCACCGCCCCGCCACACCGGGTACGGGTCCTCGGGCGTCACCACGCCGAGGCCGCGGCACATCTCGACCAGGCCCCGGTAGCGGGCCTCGCCGCGCAGCGCGACCGGGTCGTCCTTCGTCGTCCACAGCTCGTGGTTGCCCGGCACCCAGACGACCTTGGCGAACCGCTCGCTGAGGACGCGCAGCCCCCATTCGACGTCGGCGAACCGCTCGGCCATGTCGCCGGCCACGATCAGCCAGTCGGCGTCCGATTCCGGGCGCAGCTCCTCGACGACCGCCCGGTTCTCGGCGAACGCCACGTGCAGGTCGCTGACGGCGAACAGCGCGCCGTCACCCTCGTGCGTCATGAGGCCCCTCTCCGACGGCCGGCGTGGGCACCGGCCCTTCGCATCCTAGGAACCGAAATGTCCGACGGCGACCTCGTGACGGCTCCATACCGATCCGCCATCGAACCCGAAACACGCCTACCGAGCGGAGTTTTTCGGTAACTTAACGCGACATGCCATCCTCCCGCCACGACGCCCTCAACCAGCTCTTCCGCGACCGGCCCGAGTTCGCCGTGGAACTCCTCAACGACGTCCTCGGCCTCGCCCTCCCCACCGGCACGCAGGTCAAGCTGGAGGCCAACGACTTCAACGACCGCCCCTCCAACGACTTCCGCCCCGACACCGTCATCACCCTCGGCGCCCCCCACGCGCCCGCGCACGGCATCATCGTCGAGATCCAGCAGGACAGGACCGAGTCCAAACGGCGCCAGCTCCCCCGCTACGCCGCGGCCCTCTGGCTCATGCTCCGCTGCCCCGTCACCGTCCTGGTCATCTGCCCCGACGCCCGGACCGCGGCCGGCTTCACCGGCCCCATCACGACCGAGCTCCCCGGGTACACCTTCCAGGCCGCCGTCCTCAGCCCCGACCAGATCCCCGTGATGACCGACCCGAAGGAGATCGCGACCCACCCCGACCTCGCCGTCCTGTCCGTCATGGCCTACGGGAAAGACCCCGCGGTGACCCGGGCGTTCATCACGTCCCTGGGAGCACTGAACCGCGATAACGCTGCGCAGTACTATGAACACGCATACAGCATGGCCTCGTTCGCCGTGCAGAAGCTCATGGAGGAGATCGTGTCCACCACCTGGCCCGTCCACAGCCCCTTCGCCCGCGAGCATTACGGCCGCGGCGAGGCTGACATGCTGCTGTTCATCCTCTCCAAGCGCGACATGAGGCTCTCAGAGGCGCAGCGGGCACAGATCACCTCCTGCACCGACGTCGACCAGCTCCACCGCTGGGCCGAACGCGCCCTCCACGCGACCACCGCCGACGACCTCTTCGCCTGACGGCGTCGCCCTCTCACCGTCGCGCAGGAAGCCGGACCGGTCCGGTGGTGACGGCGGTGACGTCGGCGGACGACGGCAGGATCATGTTGACGACCATCAGCGGCTGGTGGCAGTTCGGGCAACTGTGCGCCTCGCCCGCCTGCCCGGCCGCCTCCACCACCGCCAGGCCCGAGGACGCGGCCGGGAGCGTCCGCGTGCCCGGCACGGTCAGGGTCTCGCGCGCCGGAGTCTCGGGTGCGGCGGGTGCGCAGGTCTCCTCGGGTGCCCGGCCGGCGGGGCGGCCGGGCCGGCGACCTGCTCAGCACGCTGGTCGCCGTCCGCGACGAGGACGACGGCCGGCTCAGCGACAACGACCTGTTCGTGACCGTGATGACCCTGCTCGTCGCCGGCTACAAGACGACCGCCGCGCAGATCGGCAAGGGCCTGCTCACCCTCTTCCGGCACCCCGGGGCGCTGGCCGCCGCACAGGCGGGCACCGATGACGCGCACCTGCGCGCGGTGTCGGAGGAGCTGCTCCGCTACGCGCCGCCCGGCGCCGGCTACGGCATCGCCCGGTACGCCGTCGAGGACGTGGAGGTCGGCGGCGTGACGATCCCCGCCGGGTCGACCGTCTTCGTCGCCCGCCACTCCGGCAACCGCGACGACGCGCACTTCCCGGACGCCGGGACGCTCGACATCGCCCGCGGCACCGCCAACCAGCACCTCACCTTCGGCGCCGGCCCCGCCTTCTGCCTCGGCGCGCCGGTCGCGCGGATCGAGCTGGAGCTCGCCTTCGACGCCCTGCTGCACCGGCTGCCCGGCCTGGCACTGGCCGTCCCCGAGTCGGACATCCCCTGGAGCAGCGACAACGCGGCCCAGGCCCCCGCCGCGATCCCGATCATCTGGGACGGCCCCGCCGCCGAACGGCTCCGAGCGACCGGAGGACCCCGATGACCGTCGGACTGGGAATGCCCAAGCTTCGGACCGAGGACCCCGTGCCGTCCCCGGCGCCGCGTCGGGTGTCGCGGCGGATCATGGTGGGTGGTGTGCCGGTGGGTGGGGATGCGCCGGTGTCGGTGCAGTCGATGACGACGACGTTGACGGCGGATGTGAATGCGACGCTTCAGCAGATTGCTGAGTTGACGGCGTCGGGTTGTCAGATCGTGCGGGTGGCGGTTCCGTCGCAGTTCGATGACAGGGTGGGTGAGATCGCTCGGGCGGCGTCGGGGGCGGGGGTGCCGATCCGGATCGGTGTGAACGCGGGGTCGCTCGACAAGCGGCTGCTGGAGAAGTATGGGAAGGCGACGCCTGAGGCGTTGGTGGAGTCGGCGTTGTGGGAGTGCTCTTTGTTCGAGGAGCATGGGTTCGGTGACATCAAGATCTCGGTGAAGCACAACGATCCGGTGGTGATGATCGAGGCGTATCGGCTGCTTGCGGCGGCGTGTGATTATCCGTTGCATCTGGGTGTGACCGAGGCGGGGCCGGCGTTCCAGGGGACGGTCAAGTCCTCGGTGGCGTTCGGTGCTCTTCTGGCTCAGGGGATCGGTGACACGATCCGGGTGTCGCTGTCGGCGCCGCCGGTCGAGGAGGTCAAGGTCGGTACGGCGATTCTGGAGTCGCTGGGGTTGCGGCAGCGGGGTCTGGAGATCGTGTCCTGTCCGTCCTGCGGCCGGGCCCAGGTCGATGTCTACACTCTGGCCGAGCAGGTCACCGCGGGTCTGAAGGATTTCCCGGTGCCGTTGCGGGTGGCGGTGATGGGGTGTGTGGTCAACGGTCCGGGTGAGGCTCGTGAGGCCGATCTCGGTGTCGCCTCGGGCAACGGCAAGGGCCAGATCTTCGTCAAGGGCCAGGTCGTCAAGACCGTCCCCGAGGCCCAGATCGTCGAGACCCTCATCGAAGAGGCCATGCGCATCGCCGAGGAGATGGGCGTCGACGTGGACGCCCTGGACACCGAGCCGCTGGAGTCCATCGCCCCTGACCCGACGGGGCGGACGGCCGGAGGTGCTCCGGCCGTCCGTCGTCTCAGTCGAGGGCGGTGGCGACGGGCTGCTCCCGGATCACCCAGCCCGCCACGTTGACGCGCGAGGTGCAGTTGAGCTTGCGCATGACGTTGCGGACGTGGTTGACCGCCGTCCATTCGGCGATGCCGAGCCGGCGCGCGATCTGCCGGTTGGTCATGCCC
Organism: Spirillospora sp. NBC_01491; assembly: GCF_036227065.1. Taxonomy (GTDB): domain Bacteria; phylum Actinomycetota; class Actinomycetes; order Streptosporangiales; family Streptosporangiaceae; genus Spirillospora; species Spirillospora xylanilytica. The sequence goes on along the minus strand of NZ_CP109432.1, from coordinate 7,468,541 downwards.
TGCGCCACCAGCATCGCCACCTCCTGCTCCCGCGGCGTCAGCGGCTGCGTGTGCGGCGCCGTCCTGGGCTCCTCGGCCGGTTCGGGCGAGTGCAGGTCGCGGCTGAACGACCGCACTGCGTTCAGCATCCGGAACCGCGGCTCGTCGCCGGGCGAGGCGACGGGGACCAGCAGGTTCTTGTCCACCAGCGTCTCGACGATCTCGGGCGCGATCCCGGTGCCGGCCATCGGCGAGAACGCGTCCTCATGGACCGCCAGCCTGCGGAAGACCGCCTGCTCGGGCCCGGTGAGCCGCTCGTAGCTCCACCCGATCGCCTCCCGCATGCTGGAGTGGTGCGACAGGGTGGGACCGCCGTACAGCACGTCCTGCCCGTCCCGCAGCCGGTTGAGCAGCTCGCGGGGCCGGAACAGCTTGAGCCGCGCCGCCGCGAACTCGATCGCCAGCGGCAGGTCGTCGAGCAGCTCGCACAGGTCGTCCGCCTCGGCGCCGTCGGCGGAGGCCAGCGAGAACCCCGGCCGGACCGCGACGGCGCGCTGCCGGAACAGCTCCACCGACGCGACGCGGGCCAGCGGCGGAACCCGCAGGACCCGTTCCCCGTACAGGTGCAGCGGCTCCCGGCTGACCAGCAGCACCCGGATCCGCGGCCGCTCGGCGAGCAGCCGGGGCAGCCCCGCCGCGAGCGCCTCGGTGAAGTGCTCGGCCTGGTCCAGGATGATCAGCCGGCCGGTCTCGCCCGGTGCGGACAGCGCCTCGAAGACCGTCTCGGCCCGCTCGTGGCCGGCCAGGTCCAGGAACTGGGAGCCGCCGGCGAGATCCTCCATGAGCGCCAGCGCAAGCCGGGTCTTGCCGACCCCCGCGGGCCCGGTCATGGTCAGCAACCGTACCGAGGGGTCGGCGAGCTGCTGCCGCAGCAGCCCGAGCTCGCCGTCCCGTCCCACGATCGGCGCGAAGGCGGCGGCCCCCGGCCCGGAGCGCGCACCCTTCCCCGCCGAGAGACGTGACTGGATCTGCCCTGACGCCATCCCGTACTCCCTCGACATGAAGATCACGCTCAGTCGCCGATAGATATCAAATGAGATGCGCATAAGCGGGAAAATGTTCACTTCGCGGAGGACTCCCGGACACGAGTCCGGCGGTCACCACCGCCCCCGCCCGCACCCCCGCCCCTCCTGCACCATTCGCACACAAAAAAATACCCCCGGCCGGGGCCGGGGGTATCGCGGCTAGCGGGGGCCGATCACGTTGCAGGGGCGCCGCGACCTCCCTGAACGACCGATGGTCCGCGGCGCCCCGAACCGCCGGCGCCGCGAACCGAGTGATCTCACAAATCACTCTGTGTAGGAGAGTAGTCACCCCCACACCGACAAGTAGACCTTTTCACGAACTTCCAAAAAGCCGCCGGCGCGACGATCTACCAAATAACCCGACAGAACCCGTATCAGGCAAATACCATCTCATTCCCAAAGATTCCTTATCGCCCTATGCCGGGGCAGCCGGTGCGCACCTTCGCGGCGCAGGCCGTCGAAGACGAGGGCGACCGCCGAGGTGCAGCCGGGCGAGACCCTGCACTTCGTGCTCGACCTGGACGGCGGGATGCGGGAAGTCGGCGAACTCGCGGAAAGCGGTGCGCTCACGGCCACGGTAGGCCGCCGCGACACCCTCGACGAGGGCGCGCGGGCGTGCGGCGGCTTCGCCCGTCCGCACACCACCGGCAAGATCGTCGTCACGATGTGACCCGGCACGCCGGGCAGCCTCACCGGCTCGGCCGGTCGGCCGAAAAAAGGCCGGGTCCCGTCTCGTGGAGACGGGACCCGGCCTTGTCATGTTCGCGCTGAGATGGCTCCCGCGATTGGACTCGAACCAATAACCTGCCGGTTAACAGCCGGCTGCTCTGCCGATTGAGCTACGCGGGATCGTGCTCGCTCGCCGGGGCCGTTGCCCCTGCCAGCGCGTCCAGATTAGCGCATGCCAGGGGCTGCTCGCGCACGCTTATCGGGGCGCGGGACTGGAGGCCGGGTTCCTGGGTAGGTGGAGGACACGAATCCGCTGCACCGGGGGTTGGACATGAAGTACCGCGCGACGTTCATCGCGGGTGCCGCGGTCGGCTACGTCCTGGGGACGAAGGCCGGGCGCGAGCGCTATGAGCAGATCAAACGCACCTCGCGGCGGGTGGCCGAGAACCCGACCGTGCAGGAGGCGGCCGGGGTGGTCCGCGCCAAGGGCGAGGAGCTGGCCGGGGCCGCCAAGGACAGGGCCGGCGACCTGGCGACGAACGCGCGGGACCGGGTCCCCGACCAGATCGGCGACCGGATCCCCGGCGGGCGGCGGGTGCCGGCGGAGTACCGGGACCCGCGCAGCGAGAGCCTGCGCTAGAGGCCCGTCTGGCGGCGCAGGTCCTGGAGGATCTGCTCCGCGTGGGCGCGCAGGCCCGGGTCGTCCGGGTCGAGGCCGGCCTCGAAGACGAACGACCAGCGGACGCCGCCCCCTTCGGCGGGGCGGCGTCCGGCGATGCGCACGCCGCCGCCGCCCGGGAGGCGGGCGTGATGGGTGAGGACGACGGTCGCGGTGACGCGTTCGCGCACGGTCTCGGGCACCGAGCCGGGCTCGGTGAGCCGCACGTGGTGCTCGGGGCCGCCGGAGGTCTCCTGGACGTGCAGCCAGCCGTCCTTCCACGACGCCTGGTCGACGCGTTCCCAAGGGACGCTGGTGAAGCCGCCCTCGGCGGAGGGCAGGCGCAGGGCGGTGGTGGTCGCGACGACGAACGACCCGCCGCGGGTGGGCGCGTGCGCGAGGACGCGCTCGCCGCGGTCGAGGGCGAGCGCGTCGCGGACGGAGGCGGGCAGCCGGGCGGCCCGGAGTAGGCGCATCCCCCCAAGGTAGGCGATCACGCCGCCCAGGGCGCGCGGCGGGCCCCGAGCAGGTCCAGGACGACCGCCGCCGACCACGAGTGGTCGTGGCCGCCGCGGCCGGTGCCGTCGAACGGGTCGAAGTACTCGCGGAACCCCGACTGCCGGACGAGCCGCAGCGTCGCCCCGTACAGCAGGTCGGCGATCACCGGGAGGCCGTGCGCGAGCGCCCCGTGCCAGAGCAGCCAGTTGGTGTTGATCCAGGTCGGGCCGCGCCAGTACCCGCCGCGGTCGAAGGCGGGCGCCTGGATGTCGCAGGTCGGCACCGGGTACCCGGCCGCGCCGGCGAAGCGGGCCGACAGCAGCAGGTCGACGAGGTGCCGGACGATCGGAGCGGGCAGCCCCGGGTCCATGAGGGGGCCGAACGCGGCGACGGTGACGACGGGCAGGAGCCGGCCGGCGCGCAGGTCCAGGGCGCGGAAGCAGCCGCCGTCGCGGTCCCACAGCCGGTCGAGGAGGGCGTGCCGGATCCGCTGGGCCCGCTCGCGGTGCGGCACCGGGTCCGCGCCGATGATCTCCGCGATCTCGGCGAGGGCGTGCGTGGAGGCCAGGTAGGCGGCGTTGACGAGCGGGTCCTCCACCGCGAACGGATGGTCCTCGCGCAGGTGGCCAGGGGCGTAGCCGGCCTCGCGCAGGAGGGTGACCAGCCACACGTAGCGGTCGTAGTCCTCCCCCGTCGGCATGGTGTGCCGGGTGCGGCGCGGCGCGTACCGGGCGGGCGGCAGCCGCAGTGCGCCGAGCGGGCGGTCCCAGGCGGGGCTGTTCTCCAGGCCCGACTCCCAGGGATGGCAGATCGCGACGAGGCCGCTGGACTCCAGATCGCGGGCGCGCGCGAGGTAGCGGTGCTGCGCCACGAGCATCGGGTACAGGCGGGCCAGGAAGCCGCGGCTGCGCTCGCCGTCGGCGGCGCATTCGTGCAGGCGCAGCGCGGCGAGCGCGTGCAGCGGCGGCTGGACGAGCCCGGACGTGGGCACACCGTGCGGCGCGGCGGGCTGCCGGTCGCTGCGCCACAGTTCGGGGCCGGGGAAGTAGGCGTCCCGCGCGATCTCGGTGTTGAAGACGATGTGCGGGAGCAGACCGTCGGCCCACTGCCCGCGGAACAGCGACAGGAGTTCGGCCTCGGCGCGGTCCGGCCGGTGCCGGGCCAGGCCCATGCTGACGAACGCCGAGTCCCAGCTCCACTGGTGCGGGTACAGGCCGGGCGACGGCACGGTGGCCGTCCCGGTCCAGTTGGCGTCCAGGACCCGCGCCGCGGCCTGCCACAGCGTGGTCTCGTCGCCGGTCAGACGGGAGGTCATGGGCTCAGCGTGACCCCCAGGCCGCGTTCTGGCCACCCCCTGGGGCCGGGCGCGTCCGGGCGGTCAGGCATCGGTGGCGCGGGCCAGCAGCCAATCCGCGATCTCCTCGCCCGCGGCGATGCCGGCGGCGGCGGTGACGGCGGTGCCCGGGGAGGACCAGCCGGTGTCGTGCAGCTCGCCGTGCGCGGGCCGGATCGCGGCGCCGGCCGCCTCCAGCAGTTCGATGTCGAGAAGGGAGTCGCCGGCCGCGAGCGTCGTCGTGGCGCCGGTGCGGCGGGCGACCTCCGCCGCGGCGGCGGCCTTGGTCAGCGACTCGGGCAGGCAGTAGACCTTGCGGCCTTGCAGGGACGTCCGCCAGCCGCGTTCGGCGCACCAGCCGGTGAGGTCGTCGACCCAGCCGCCCGGAAGCGCGGCGCGGTCGACGACCGTATAGGCGAAGAGGCCGGACGCGCTGCGCCGCTTGAGGACGAAGTCGCCGCCGGTGGCGGCGAGGCGCTCCTGCACCTCGGCGAGCGCGACACCGGACTCTGCCGTACGGGCCCGTACGGCAGAGGACCAGTCGGCGTCGTCGGCGCCGTCCACCAGAAGGTGACCGCCGTTGGCGCAGATCGCGTACGCGGGGGGCTTCTCCAGCAGGTGCACACGCGCGTACTGCTCGGGGGTGCGCGTCGTCGTGGGGACGAGCGTGGCGCCGGCCGCCAGGGTCTCCAGGGTGCGCGCCGCCGTCTCGGTGACGTACGACAGGGGCGCCCCCTGGTAGAACTCCACGCACAGCAGCCGCGGCATCGTCTCGTCCGGTCCGGTGAGGGCCATCGACGACGCCGAGTAGATGAGCGTGCGGTCGAGGTCGGAGCAGACCAGCACACCGCTCATTGGACGGCCTCCTTGCCGAAACGCGGGTGGATCAGCCCCACGCACGCGTAGGGGAACTCCGCTGGGCCGACCTCCAGGACGGGAACGTCCCGTTCGGCTGCCAGCAGCCGGATGTGCGTCAGGTCGGGCCCGGCGTCGGCGCGGACGAGGACCTTCCAGGGGACGCGGCGCAGCAGCACCCGCGTCGTCTCCCCCACGCCCGGCTTGATCAGGTTGAGGTCGTCGACGCCGTGCGCGCGGCCGACGCGCCGCACCGCCTCCCAGCCCGACCAGTCGGGCGAACGGTCTGCGTCGCGGAGCGCGGGCAGGTCCTTGGCGACGCGTTCGGCGACATCGCCGAACCGCGCGGACACGGTGTCGAGGAACAGTCCGGACACGTCGTCGGCGGCCAGCTCGGCGTAGGACTTCGCGCCGTGGAAGTCGTCCGGGCCGATCAGCGCGTCGTTCAGCACGGTACGGCTGACCAGCCCCGACACGGTCGAGTTGAGGCACGCCGAGGGGATGAGGAAATCGTCGCGGGTGCCGTGCAGGGACGTGCAGCGCCCGGGGTCGGCGAGCACCGCGGGCTCGCCGGGGAACCGGTGCCCGGTCGCGGCGGCGTGCGCGTCGACCGCGGCGGCCAGCTCCCGGGTGATCGCGCCCTTGCCCGTCCAGCCGTCGACGAACAGTACGCCGGACGGATCGTGGTGCTCGGCCAGGAACCGCAGCGCCACCCCGTCGATGCCCCGGCCGCGGACGATGCTGACCGCGTAATGGGGCAGGTCGAGCCCGTGCGCGAACCGCGCCCAGCGCCGCGCCAGCACCCCGACCGGCGTGCCCGCGCGGGCCAGCGAGACCAGCGTGAGGTCGTGGCCGCGCTCGGCGAGGGCCAGCTCGGTGACCATCGCGGCGGCGTAGGCGACCCGTTCGGCCGACGCCTCCAGCGCCTGGTGGAACAGCCGCCGGTAGGCGGGCCCCGGCTGGTACTCCACCGGGAGCGACTCGGCGTAGTGCGCCCGGCCCGCCTGGATGGCGGCCTCGCGCTCCTCGGTGGGCGCCTCCAGCGGCACCGCCGACAGGTCCTTCAGCAGCCACGCGACATCGGCGGCGGGGTAGCTGCCGAAATCGGGCCCGTACAAGGGGTCCGGCAGGCGCGCGCGCGTGCGGGTTCGGGGGCTCACGGGCGCTCCCCTCCCCCGCGGAAGGACGGGACGGTGGCGAGGACGACGGGCGCGAGCGCGGCCAGCCGGGCCAGCAGCCCGTCCGCGAGAGCGCGGGTGTCGGCGACGTCGTCGACCACGAGCACGATCGCGTCGAACGCGCGGGCCGGGTCGCTCCCCGGGGCGACGTTGTAGGCGTACCGCTCGCCCGTCCCGTCGGCCGGGTCGTCGTGTGCGGGGAAGGCCAGCCGCGTACGGATGGCGTAGCCCGGGTCGTCGACCGCGAGGACCGGCGAACGGGTCGTCGTGGAGAAGCGGACGTCCACGCGCGGGAGCATGTCGGCGAGCGCCTCCGCGAGCCGCAGCGGCGCGTACATCAGCTCCTCGGATCCCAGCACCAGCACCCGCCCCTCGGCGCCGGGCAGCCGCGCGGCGACGCGGCCCGCCATCGCGGGGAGGGCCTCCTCCAGCCGTCCGCGGTCGCCGGGCGAGAACCCGTGCCGCCCGCCGTCGGGCAGCCCCGCCGGCCAGTCCAGATCGGCCCGGACGACACCGAACCCCGTCCCGGGGGCACCGGTCTCCACGGACCCGGCGGAGAGCCCCGCGACGAGCTGCTGGCCGGCCTCCAGGACACCCTCAGGGAGGCCGACCCGCCCGTGCGCGAGAGCGACCACGTCGATCCGGACGCCGAGCGCCGCGGCGAGCGCCCGCGTCCGCTCCCGGTCGTCCGGGCCGCGCACGTCCACCAGCGCGGCCACGACGTAGCGGCGGCGCGGCCGGACGGCGTGCAGCGCCTCGATGGTGTTGAGCACGGTGCGGCCGGTGGACAGCTCGTCGTCGACGAGCACCACCGGGACGTCCCGGTCGAACGCCGCCCGGTCGGCCGGCAGCAGCAGATGGCTGGTGGCGTGGCTGTGCTCCTCCTCGAACCCGCCGTAGGTGCCGAAACCCGCGACGGGACGCCGGGTGGAGTGCAGGTAGTAGGCCCCGCGCAGGGCGTCGGCGACCGAATGCCCCAGCGACGTGGCCGTCTCGGCGTAGCCGAGCACCACCGCTTCGACGGGCGGCCCGGACTCGCCCAGCCGGTCACGGAGCGCGGCGGCGGCGCCGGGCGACCCACCCAGCGATTCCAGCAGTAGCGGCCCGGACGCGCCGGGACCGGACCCGGCGGCGCCCGTCAGGCGGCCCCGGACCAGCTCGCCCAGCAGCAGCCCCGCCCCGTGCACCAGGCGCGGATCGGTCGGCACGTGCTTGCCGAGCACCGCCGACACCAGCAGGTGCGCGCGGCGCGGGTTGCGCCGCACCGCCAGCCCCACCAGGTCGCCGAGCCCGGCGCCCACGGGCCGCTCACCGTCGTCCAGGAGCACCCCGAGGCGCTTGGCGACCCATTCCCCCGGCCAGACGCCGCCGGACCCCGTACCCGGCTCCCGGAGTGCCCGCGAGTCCTCCACCGGCATCCCGCTCACGCCTGGCCCGCCCGGCTCAGAACCGCGTCGCCGCGCGCCGGCCCCGCGGGGCCGGCGGCGTCGATCAGCTCGACGAACGTGACGCCCTCGGCCGCCACCCCGAACACCCGGGCGCGCAGCATCAGCCGCTCGGCCCACGCGCGGTGCGGCTTGGCCTCGTTCATCTTGTTGGCGTACGAGCTGGCCATCGCGCCGCCACCGGACCAGCCGAGGATGTCGGCGGCGTCGCAGTACTCCTCGTGGGTGACGACCGAGAGCGCGTGCACGGTCGCGACATGGCTCGGATGGATGACCGTCTTGCCGGTCAGGCCGTTGGCCTTGTCAAGGTGCACCTCGCGGATCAGCCCGTCCAGGTCGGAGGTGATCAGCCGCTGCCGCAGCGGCGCGGCGTGCTGCGCCTCGAACGGCGACCGCCGTAGCTGCGGCTTGAACATCCGCTCTCCGGCGGAGAAGTACTCCCACACCGGCCCGGTCACCACGAAGCCGGTGCCGTCGGCCCGGCCGAGGATGTTGACCACGTCGGAGATCGCGCCCGCGACGGGCCGGATGTCGTAGATCGTCAGGTCCGGCGGGCGGCGCAGCCCGTAGGCCGCGGACATGTCGGTGGCGCCCAGCCGGATCGCCAGGATCCGGTCGCGGTGCTTGTCGAGCAGCAGCGCCACGTCCCGCAGCAGCTCGGCGCGGGACTCGGCGTGCACCGCCTCGCGGCTCTCGATCACCGGCATCGCCAGCAGCCGCAGCCCGGTGCGCGCGGCGGTCTCCTCCAGCGCGTCCAGGAACGGGGCCCCGTCCGCGGCGGTGAACTTGGGCAGCACGAAGCCGGTGACGAGCTCGGCGGCGTCGCCGAGCCGGTCGACCAGGTCGGCGATCTGCCCGGGGGCGCGGACCCGGACGAACAGCAGCGGGGCGTCGCCGCCCCGCTCGCGCAGGTCGCGGAACTGGGCCACCGCGTTGGCCTCGGCGTCCGCGACGTCGGCGTCGGCGATGGCGTCTTCCAGGCACACCACCATGCTGGCCACCCCGCGGCGGGCGGCCTTCTGGACGTCGTCGGCGAGCGCCGGACGGGTCGCCGGGGCGTAGAGCGTGGCCCCGAGCGCCACGGCCAGGACCGCCGGATCGTCATGGCGGTCGAAGCTGCGGGGGTGCCGGTAGAACAGGTGCTTCCGGCGAGCGGTGTCGATGTGGTCAAAGTGCCGCATGCACGCAGGTCCCCCCAGGGTCGGCTCCACCGCCCCGCGGCGGGCGGATCGTCATCGGTCCCCGCCCGGGGCCGGTCCCCGGAGCCTTCACAGAATATGTCGCGTCCGACAGCGCATTAGGGTGAATCCACCCACAAATGCTTCGGAATGGTTCTGAATGCCGCCGGGCACCGCACGTCACGGAGCCCGGCGCGCGGTCGCCGCGTCCCGTCACGGCGCGTCCCGTCACGGACGGAAGCCCCCGGGCACGCCCGGGGGCCCGCACGGCGCCGCGGCGCCGCGTCCGCTCAGAGGTGCTCGGAGACGGCCGGCAGCAGGTGCTGGAACGTGCGGCCGGTGGCGGTGGCGCCGATCGCGGTCATCGACCAGCCCTGCCCGTCCCGGGCCACCTTCGCCATGATCTGGGCGTTGTGCTCGCCCGCGCCGCTCAGGTCGAAGCGGGCCAGCTCCTGCCCGGTGGCCTCGTCGACCAGCCGGCAGAACGCGTTGGAGATCTGCGTGAAGTCCTGCCCGGTGAACGAGTTGACCGTGAACACCAGCTGGACGACGTTCGCCGGGACCTGCTGGAGGTCGACGTTGATCACCTCGTCGTCGCCCTCGCCCGCGCCGGTGAGGTTGTCGCCGGTGTGCAGCACCGAGCCGTCCTTGCTGCGCAGCTGCCTGAACCACACCGCATCGGCGAGGTTGCCGCTGGCGTCGAACAGCAGGCAGGACGCGTCGAGGTCGATCGTCTGCGCCTTGCTCTTGCCGAACCGGCCCTTCTTCTCGACCGCGTCCCAGCCCAGGCCCATCTTGACCTGGCTGAGGGTGCCGCCGCCGGGCTTGGCCAGCGAGACCTTCTGCCCCTTCTGCAACGAGATCGACATCATCGGCTCCTTCGTGGATGGGGGTGTCACACCTGGACGGAGCGCGCCGGCCGGTCGTCGTCCGCGCCGGCGCCGCCGTCGCGGTCCCTGTTGCGGGCCACCGAGCTGACGAACGCCGCGATGATCAGTCCGGCACCCAGCCCGCCGGTGATCCACTCGGACACGTGGTGGCCGATGCTGACCAGCATGCAGACCGCCAGCGCGCCGATCGCCCAGTGCGCGCCGTGCTCGAGGTAGATGTACTCGTGCAGGGTGCCCTTGCGGACCAGGAACACGGTGAGCGACCGGATGTACATCGCGCCGATGCCCAGGCCGAGGGCGATCACGATCGGGTCGGTGCTGATCGCGAACGCCCCGATGACGCCGTCGAAGGAGAACGAGGCGTCCAGCACCTCCAGGTAGAGGAACAGGAAGAACCCGGCCTTGCCGGTGGCGAGCGCCAGCGCGCTCGCTCCGCCCGTGCGGCCCGCGGTGGCGGGAACGGGCTTGTCGCCGGCCTCCCCGTCCTTGCCCTCGTCGTCCTCGTCGTCGCCGGCCACGTCGGAGAACAGCTCGCCCAGCCCGTTGACCAGGATGTAGGTCACCATGCCGAGCACACCGGCGATCATCACCTTGCCCGGCTCGGCCGCGAACAGCCCGGCCACGAAGGCCAGCGAGCCGCCCGCGACCACGACCGAGAGCTGGTCCAGCTTGCCGATGCGGGCCAGCGGGCGCTCCAGCCACGGCAGCCACGTGTCGGCCCGTTCCTCGAACACGAAGTCGAGGAACAGCATCAGCAGGAACATCCCGCCGAACGCCGCGATCATCGGGTAGGCGTCGTTCATCAGCTGGTGGTAGCGGTCGGCGTCGTTCAGCGCGAGGTCGAACGCCTCGACCGGGCCGAGCTGCGCGGTGACCCCGACGATCAGCAGCGGGAAGACCAGCCGCATGCCGAACACCGCGATGGCGATGCCGACGGTCAGGAAGATCTTCTGCCAGAACGGGCTCATCCGGTCCAGCACCTTGGCGTTGACCACGGCGTTGTCGAACGACAGTGAGATCTCGAGGACGGCGAGCACCGCCACCAGCGCGAGCCCGGTGGGCCCGTCGTACAGGAACGCGATGAGCAGGCCCACGACCGTGACGCCGAAGGACCACCCGAAGGTGCGAAGAATCATGCGAGTATCTCTGCTAGGTATGGGTCGACCATCAACCGACGTTGACGCCGAAGTCCATGGCGATGCCGGCCAGACCCGAGGCATACCCCTGGCCGACCGCGCGGAACTTCCACTCCCCGCTGTGCCGGTACAACTCCCCGAACACCATGGCCGTCTCCGTGGAGGCGTCCTCGGTGAGGTCGAACCGCGCAAGCTCGTTGTTGTCGGACCGGTTCACGATCCGGATGAAGGCGTTGCGGACCTGGCCGAAGCTCTGCTGCCGGTTGTCCGCGTCATAGATCGACACCGGGAACACGATCCGGTCGCACTCGGCCGGCACCGCGACGAGGTCGACGTTGATGCTCTCGTCGTCGCCCTCGCCCTCACCGGTCAGGTTGTCGCCGGTGTGCTCGACGCTGCCGTCCGGGCTCCTCAGATTGTTGAAGAACACGAAATGCTGGTCGGACATCACCTTCCCGCCGGTGGAGAGCATCAGCGCCGAGGCGTCCAGGTCGAAGTCGGCGCCCGTGGTGGCGCGCACGTCCCAGCCGAGCCCCACGGTGACGGCGGTGAGGTTGGGCGCGGCCTTCGTCAGCGAGACGTTGCCGCCCTTGGCGAGTGATACTCCCATGATCGGGTGCTCCTGTCGGTGTCGTTCGGTCGGTGCTCGGCGGGTTACGACGCCGGATCGCGGTCAGATGTTGACGCCGAAGTCCGTCGCGATCCCGGCCAGGCCCGAGGCGTACCCCTGGCCGACCGCGCGGAACTTCCACTCGGTGCCGGCGCGGTAGAGCTCGCCGAACACCATCGCGGTTTCCATGGAGGCGTCCTCGGTCAGGTCGTAGCGCGCCAGCTCCTCGCCGCCGGACTGGTTGGCGACCCGGATGTAGGCGTTGCGGACCTGGCCGAAGTTCTGGCTCCGGGAGTCGGCCTCGTGGATGGAGACCGAGAAGGCGACCCGCTCGGCGGTGGGCGCCATCGCGGCGAAGTCGACCTTGATCTGCTCGTCGTCGCCCTCGCCGGCGCCGGTGGTGTTGTCGCCGGTGTGCTCGACGCTGCCGTCCGGGCTCTTCAGGTTGTTGAAGAACACGAAGTGCTGGTCGGTGAGGATCTTGCCGGACGCGTCCAGCACCATCGCCGAGGCGTCCAGGTCGAAGTCGGTGCCGGTGGTCGTCCGCAGGTCCCAGCCGAGGCCCACGGTGACCGCGGTCAGCCCCGGCGCCTGCTTGGTGAGAGAGACGTTCCCGCCCTTGCTCAGACTGACACCCACAGTGCCTCCAAGATCGCATGCCGTATCGGACGCCGGTCGGGCGCCTCGATACTCCGACGATGCAGCGATGCTATCCGTTCCCTCCCGCGGGAGAGGATTACCGTTCCAGCGCCTCCTCCGGCCGTCCCGCGGCCGAAAGGGGGCCCGGAGACGGTGAACGCATCCCGCGATCTGCGGGAGACTGGACGGCGGGGAAGGGAGGCAGCGTTGCGGGGAGCGGGTGACCAGCGGCGCCGCGGCCGGGGGGCTCAGGCCGAGGCCGCGGCGATCGAGGCCAGGGAGGCGGCGTCCACCGCCTTCTACGACATGGACCAGGCGCAGAAGTACCTGGGCGGCCGGGTCACCGTGTTCGCCGACCTGGACTCGACCGCGGCCGCCCCGTCGCAGCGGGACTTCACCAGGCTCGACGAGGCCGCCAACGCCGCCGCCGTCGCCTACATCTCGGTGCTGGACGCCAACCCGCTCGATGACCAGGACCGGTCACCGGGGGAGTTCGACGAGGCACGCCGGGCGTTCGCCGCCGTCACCGAGCGGCTCCAGAAGATCAACGGCGACCTGAACGGCTTCGCCGAGCGGCTCGCCCCCCGGATGGCCCGGCTGGAGGCGGCGCTCGACCAGCTCCCGCCACGCCTGTCGGCCGCCCGCGACGCGGTGGCGGCGGCCGACGCCGCGATCGCCGCCGCGCGGGAGGCGGGGATGGACGCCTCCGAGCCCGAGGCGGAGCTGGCGCGGGCCCGGGAGGCGCTGGCGCGGCTGAGCTCCCAGGGGCTCGGCGGGCTCGGCCTCGCCGGGGCGCTGAGCCAGGCCGACGAGGTCCTCGCCATCGCCGAGAGGGCCCGCGAGGCCGCCGCCGAGCTGCCGAAGCTGGCCGGCAAGGTCCGCAACGCGCTGACCTCGGTCCGTACCCGGGCCGACGCCGTCGCGGGCCGCGTCGAGCCGGTCCGCACGGCGATGCGACTGCTGCTGCGCGGCTACTCGCAGGCGTGCTGGCAGGACCTCAGGGGCGCGCCCGAGGCCATCGAAGCCGGCGCGACCCGTGCCAGGGAGCGGCTGAACGAGGCGTCCGAACTGATCGCGCGGGCCGACTGGAAGCGGGCCCAGCAGGCGCTGACCGCCGCCCGCGCCGAGCTGAACGCCGCCGACCGCCGGGCCGGGCAGGTCACCGGACGGGTCGCCGAGCTCGACGCGGCGGCGGCCGACCCCGCCAAGCCCGCCGAGGCGGCCAGGTTCGCCGTCCGCGACGCCCAGCGGCTCGCGATGGCCCAGCCGGGGGGCGCGGCGCCGCACCACGCCCGCGTCCTGGACTCGCTCGTCGCCCGTCTCGAACGGGCGCCGAAGGGCCTGACCGGCACCAACCCCGACTACTGGGCCTACCTCCAGGAGCTGGAGTCGGTGAAGACCGCCGCGGGCGACGTGGTAGCCCGCATCCGTTCAGAACGCGCCGGCCAGAGCTGAACGGCGCCCTCAGGGCCCGCAGGACGCTGAGGGCGCCGATGCGGCAGGCCGTGTGCCGAGCCGGCGCCGCCGGGTCAGGTGAAGAGTGTGTCGCCCCAGTGGCCGCCCTGGCGGACGCCGGGCGGGCAGGCGTAGACGCCCGAGCCGACGTGCTGGATGTACTCGTTGAGCGCGTCGGTCGCCAGCGACTGCTGGATCTTGATGAAGCCGGTGCGGGGGTCGCGCTGGAAGGCGATGAAGAACAGGCCCGCCTCCAGGCGGCCCAGCCCGTCGGAGCCGTCGGTGAACGAGTAGCCCCGGCGCAGGATCCGGGCGCCGCCGTTGGAGTCGGGATGGGCCAGGCGGACGTGCGCGTCGGGCTTCAACCGGGCCAGGACGACCTTGTCGCGCTCCTTCGCGCCGCCGGCCGGCGCGCCCTCGCCCTTGTCGCGGCCGAAGACGTCCTGCTGCTCGCGCAGAGAGGTGCGGTCCCAGGTCTCGATGTGCATCCGGATCCGGCGGGCGACCAGGTAGGAGCCGCCCGCCATCCAGTCCGAGCCGTCGCCGCCGGCCGCCCAGACGTGCGCGCCGAGCGGCCCGGCCTCGGTGCCGGCGATGTTCTCGGTGCCGTCCTTGAACCCGAACAGGTTGCGCGGCGTCTGCGCGTCCGGGGTGGTGGACGAGGTCTTGCCGAAGCCGAGCTGCGACCAGCGCACCGCGACCACCCCGAACCCGATCCGGGCCAGGTTGCGGACGGCGTGCACGGCGACCTGCGGATCGTCCGCGCACGCCTGGACGGCGATGTCGCCGCCGCCGCGGTCGGGATCGAGCCTGTCCCCCGGGAAGTGCGGCAGGTCGACCAGCGCGGGCGGGCGCCGCGCCTTGAGGCCGAACCGGTCCTTGCCGTCCTTCTCGAACAGCGTGGCGCCGAACCCGATCGTCAGGGTCAGCCGGGACGGCGGCAGCCCTTCGGCCTCGCCGGTGTCGTCGGGCGGGGCCACCGCGGACCCGCCGACCGCGCCCTGCCCGACCGGCCTGCCCGCGGTCATGGCCGCCGCGGCGGCGGTCCACTCCTTGAGCATCCGGACCAGTTTGGCGCGGTCGTCGGTGATCACGTCGAACGCGGCGAAGTGCAGCCGGTCCTGGACGGGGGTGGCGATGCCCGCCTGGTGCGGGCCGTGGAAGGCGACGGCCGCGCCGGCGGGCTCGCGCTTCTCGGCCGCCGACGCGACGTGGTCGAGGCCCGCTCCTGCGGCGGCACCCACCAGCAGGCTCGCGCCGGAGAAGCCCAGCATCCGGCGGCGGGACACGCCCGCGGCCCCGGCCGCCGCAGGCCCGCTCTCTCGTTCCTCCGGACCGGCCTGGCTCACTTGCTCACCGCCCCCGCGAGCTTGGACAGCGGCTCGCCGAGCGCGTTGACGGCGTCGCCGAGCTTCTTGCGGTCGGCCTTGCCGACGGTCTCGTAGGACACGTAGCCGTCGCCCTTCTCGTGCTCGGCGAGCAGCTTCTCGACGGCGGCGAAGTTCTCGTCGAGGTCGCCGGCGAGCGCGGCGTCCTTCTCCTGGACGACCGGCTTGAGCAGCTCGTAGATTTTCTTGGCGCCGTCCACGTTGGCCTTGAAGTCGACCAGGTCGGTGTGGCTGAACGCCTCCTCCTCACCGGTGACCTTGCCGGTGGCGACCTCGTCGAGCAGTTCCTTGGCGCCGCCCGCCATGTCGTTGACCGGGTCGAGGGTCAGGCCCGGCAGCCGGGACTTCAGCACGTCGAGGTCCTTGAGGAGCTGCTCGCCGAACTTCTGCTCGCCCTTGACCGAGCCGTCCTTCCAGAGCGCCTTCTCCAGCAGGTGCCAGCCGGTCCAGCCGGCCTTCTCCTCGGCGGAGAGGTCGGCCTCGCGGGCGTCGATCTTGGGGTCGAGGTCGCCGAACTTCTCCGCGACCGGCTCGATGGTCTCCCATCCGACCCGGGACGGCGCGTACAGCTCCTTGGCCTTGGCGACGTCGTTCTCGTTCACCGCCGCCACGAACTGCTTGGTCTTGGCGATCGTGTCGTCCACGTTGGCGATGACGAACGCCTTGTAGTCGGCCGCGGCCTTGGTCAGCCGCTGGTCGCCGCCGCCGGCGGCCTGTCCGGACACGGTGATGTCCTGGGTCGGGCCCTTGCCGGTCTGCCCGGCGCTGCACAGCACCTTGTAGGTGCCGGCGGCGAGGCTGACCACGAAGTCCACGCTGGTGCCGGGGCCGATGTTCTCCCGCTCGGCGAGGATCTTGCCGTCCGGCTTGAGCACCTCGAACTCGTTCACCTTCGAGCCCTTGTTGGCGACCTTGAAAGTGGTCTTGCCCGCGGGCAGCTCCTTCTTGGCGACCTCGCAGGCGTCGTCGGTCGCGGTCACCCCGATCGCCGCGGCACCCGCCGCGCCCTCGGCGTCCTTCTCACCGCCGCAGGCCGAGAGCAGGGACATCGACAGTACGGCGGCGCCCGTGAGGGCGAGGACCGGGGCAGGGCGCATGAGGGACTCCAGGGGAGAACATATTTGGTTAGGCTCGCCTAAATTAGCCAATGCTAACCTCGGTGCGCCAGTCGCCCCCATGACAGAGCGGCACCCCACCCCGGCTGTGAAGATCAACACATCCGGGAGGGACGTACCGGGCTACCTCGGACGGTCGTTCAGGCCGATCGTCAGGTTGCGCGCGGCCATCGGCGGGCCGCCCGGCTGCGCCTCGCCGAACGGCGGCATCTGCCCGCCGGGCGAATGCTGGGGCCGCTGCCCGTGCTGCGGCTGCCCGTGCTGCGGCTGCTCGCGTCCGGGCGCCTGCGCCGGCTCGGCCCACACCGCCGTCCCGTACGCGCAGACCTCATGGCCGTTCCCGAGCGCGGCGGTGTCGAAGCACATGCCCACCACGGCGTTGGCGCCCTTGCGGCGGGCCTCCTCGCCGAGCCGGTCGACCGCCTCGCGCCGCGCCGCGGCCAGGCCGGTGGCCGGACGGTCGCCGGTGACCCGGAACGTCGAACTGCTCCCCGGCTGGTCGGACGCGGGCGCCCGCCCCTGATCCGCCTGGACCGCGGTCCCCAGGGCCTCGCCGAGCACGCTGCGGATCTCGTACCCCGCCAGGCCGTCAGTCGTCACGATCAGCATGGCCACACGGTATTCCACCCCCCGACGGATGACGCCCTTCCCCCTTCGCGACGATCCACGGCACGGTGGCAGTGCCGGTGAGCGGCGTCCCGCGAACCGCCCCCGCACCGTGGGTGGGGGGGCGGTTCGCCGAAGGGGTCAGTCCAGGTACTCCTTGAGGACCTGGGCGCGGGACGGGTGGCGCAGTTTGGCCAGCGTCTTGCTCTCGATCTGGCGGATCCGCTCCCGGGTCACGCCGAACTCCCTGCCGACCTCCTCGAGGGTGCGCGGGTGGCCGTCGGTCAGGCCGAAGCGCAGCTGGATGATGCGCTGCTCGCGGTCCGACAGGGTGCCGAGGATGTCCTCCAGCTGGTCCTGGAGGAGGATGAACGCCGCCGCCTCGATCGGCACGACCGCGTCCGCGTCCTCGATGAAGTCGCCGAGATCGGAGTCCTCCTCCCCGATCGGCGACTGGAGCGACACCGGCTCCTGGGCGATGCGCTGGATCTCCACGACCCGGACGGGGGTCAGGCCCATCTCCAGGCCGATCTCCTCGGGGATCGGCTCCCGGCCGAGGTCCTGGTGCAGCTGGCGCTGCACCCGGACCAGCTTGTTGATGGTCTCCACCATGTGCACCGGGATCCGGATGGTCCGGGCCTGGTCGGCGATCGCACGGGTGATCGCCTGGCGGATCCACCAGGTGGCGTAGGTCGAGAACTTGAACCCCTTGGTGTAGTCGAATTTCTCGACCGCACGGATGAGTCCGAGATTGCCCTCCTGAATCAGGTCGAGGAACAGCATTCCCCGGCCCACATAGCGTTTGGCGATCGAGACGACCAGCCGCAGGTTGGCCTCGATCAGGCGTTGCTTCGCCCGTACTCCCTCACGGGCGAGCAGTTCGAGGTCGAGCCGCTCGCCGCGGGCGAGGATGGCGGTGTGCGCCATCTTCTCCTCGGCGAACAGTCCCGCCTCGATCGATTTAGCGAGTTCGACTTCATCTTCTGCCGTGAGAAGCGGTACGCGACCGATCTCTCTCAGATAGATCCGAACCAGGTCGCTCGTCGGCGCCCGCTTGCCGAGGTCTCCCTCGTCCACTCGCGTGACGTCCTCGGCCTCCTGCTGGGAGGAATCGAGGACCTCTACCCCCTGCTCTGCGAGCATCCGGACGATCCGTTCCAGGGAGTCGTCCGGCAAGTCGGAGCGATCGAGCGCGGCAGCAACGTCATCGACGGTCACACCGCCGCGTTCTCTGCCGCGTGCGACGAGGTCCGCCACCTGATCAACCGATGGCGCCTCGCTTGGCAGCACCGAAGGGCCCACGGGGACAGTCTGCGTCACGAGGGGCCTAGATCACAGGACCTATTTTGCGGTCTCTTGACTTACTGCGACCCAAGCCCGCGCTCGCGCAACACCCGTCTCTGCTGCTCAAGCGCGACAAGATCGCCGAAGAGCCGGTTGTACTCCTCGGGCTGCTCGGCCGGATTCAGCCGCTGGAGTTTAGATTTGGCGTTCGCGATCATGCGGGTGAGCTGGCGTTCCTGTATTCGGGCCAGCAGTTCCACGCCATAGCGGTCGTCCGAATCCTGGGCGGCGTGCACCGGCTCCACCCCGAACAGCGTCACCAGGCCCTTGACCTGCTCGTTCGGGGCGTGCTCGAGCAGCAGCGCGACCCATTCGGCGCTCCCCCCGGCGAGCGCGACCCCGCCGGCCGCGGCGATGACCGCCCGCACCGCCACGTGCGGCGGCGCGATGAACGCCTCGGGCGGCACCTCGTCGAACCCCGGGCCGAGCACCGCGGGCCGCTGCACCGCGAGTTTGAGCAGCTCGCGCTCGCGCTGCACCTCGGGATCGTTCGGATCGTAGGCCGGACGCTCGGCCAGGGGACGCGCCTCGCCCTGCCGCCGCGGGTCGCCCTGCTGCCCGCGGTCGCCGCGGCCGGCTCCCTGGCGCCCGCCGTTGCCCTGGCCGCCCCCTTGGCGCCCGCCGTTGCCCTGGCCGCGCGCCTGATCGCGCGCCGACAGCTCGCGGACGCGGCGCAGCACGAACTGCTCGTCCATGATGCCGAGCCAGCGGTCGAGGCTGACCGCGTACATCTGCCGCAGCGACCGGTCCTTGATCGCCGCGACCACCGGGGCCGCCGCGTCGAGCGCGGCCAGCCGCCCCTCGGCGGTGTCGAGGTCGTGCCGCTGGATCGCGCTGCGCACCGCGAACTCGAACAGCGGGAGCCGCGAGGCCACCAGATCGCGCACCGCCGCGTCGCCGTGCCGGATCCGCAGGTCGCACGGGTCGAGCCCGTCGGGCTGAACGGCGACGAAGGTCTGCGTGACGAACTTCTGCTCGTCGGCGAACGCGCGCAGCGCCGCCTTCTGCCCTGCCGAGTCGCCGTCGAAGGTGAAGATGACCTCGCCGCGGAACTCGTCCTGGTCCATCAGCAGCCGGCGCAGCACCTTGATGTGGTCGTCGCCGAACGAGGTGCCGCAGGTCGCGATCGCGGTGGGGATGCCGCTCAGATGGCAGGCCATCACGTCGGTGTAGCCCTCGACCACGACCGCCTGCCGCCGCCGGGCGATCTCCTTCTTGGCCAGGTCGGCGCCGTACAGCACCGAGCCCTTGTGGAAGATCGGCGACTCGGGGGTGTTGAGGTACTTGGGCCCGTCGTCGTCCTCGTACAGCTTGCGCGCGCCGAATCCGATCACGTCGCCGGTGAGGTCGCGGATCGGCCAGATCAGCCGGCCGCGGAACCGGTCCATCGGCCCGCGCCGGCCCTCCTTGACCAGCCCGCCCGCGATCATCTCCTTGTCGGAGAAGCCGCGCAGGCGCAGGTGCCGGACGAGCGCCTCCCACTCGCGCGGCGCGAAGCCGACCCCGAACCGGGCCGCGTCGGCGGCCTCGAAGCCCCGCTCGGACAAGAACCTGCGGCCGATGATCGCCTCGGCCGAGCCGAGCTGCTCGGCGAAGTACTCGGCGGCGGCCTTGTGCGCCTCGATCAGCCGGGCGCGCTGCCCGCCGTCCTGCCGGGGCCGGGCGCCGCCCTCCTCGTACCGGAGCTGGATCCCGACCTGCGCCGCGAGCCGCTCGACCGACTCGGAGAACGACAGGTGCTCGATCTCCTGCACGAACTTGATGACGTCGCCGCCGACGCCGCAGCCGAAGCAGTACCAGAGCCCGCGGCTCGGGGTGACGTTGAACGAGGGCGACTTCTCCTCGTGGAAGGGGCACAGGCCCTTGAGGTTGCCGCCGCCGGCGTTGCGGAGCTGGAGGTACTCCGCGATCACGTCGGCGACGGACGACCGCTCTCGTACGAGCGCGATGTCCTCATTGCGAATCCGGCCTGCCACGGCGGCGAGTCTAATGGCGCGGCCCGGCATCCGGCGCATCCCGATGGAACCGGGCACCGCCCCGGCGGCGGCGGACGGGCGCACCGTCCCCACCGCCGCCGGAGCAGAGGACACTGGGGGGATGACCCGATCACTGGTGTGGGTGAAGCCCGCGGGCGCGGAGACGGCGGACGTCGACCTCGGCGGGGGGCGGCTGGCCGCGTCCGGGGCCGCCCTCGGCGGCGGGCCGTTCCCCTATCGGCTGGAGTACGAGCTGACCACGGGTGAGAGGTACGTCACCGCGCGGCTGCTGGTCCGGGCGAACGGGATCGACCCCGAGACCGGGCCGTGGGAGCGGGCGCTGGAGCTGATCAACCGGCCGGAGGGCGACTGGACCGTCAACGCCCGGTCGGAGGGGCACGTGGCGATGCCGCCGCCCGGCGGGGACGCGGAGGCGGTGC
The DNA here is from genome assembly GCF_036227065.1 of Spirillospora sp. NBC_01491. Classification (GTDB taxonomy): domain Bacteria; phylum Actinomycetota; class Actinomycetes; order Streptosporangiales; family Streptosporangiaceae; genus Spirillospora; species Spirillospora xylanilytica. Next base: position 7,448,064 of record NZ_CP109432.1, on the reverse strand, counting down.
GGGGCGCGCTCGACTGCGACCTCGGCCTGTCCCCACTCACCAACTCGATGCCGGTGCTGCGGTCGGGGTTTCTGGACGGCGGCCCGCCGGCCGAGCACCTCATGGCCTGGGTGTCGGTCCCCGACCTGGCGGTGCGGCCGTCCCGGCAGACGTACGCGTTCGTCCGCCGGGAGGGCGACCGCTCGGTGGTGCGGTACTCCAGCCCGGGGTTCGTGGAGGAGATCATCTTCGACCGGGACGGGCTGGTGCTCGATTACCCGTCCATCGGGCACCGGGTCTGAGGCGCCGCCGCCGGCGTTCCCGGGCGAAGGCCCCGCCGGGAACGCCGGGGCCTTCGCCCGGGACCGGTCAGCGGACCCTGAAGGCGTCGAAGAGGCGGTACATGAACTCGGTGCCCTGCTGGAGGGCGGCGACGCCGATGCGCTCATCGGTGCCGTGCATGGTGATGAGCTGGTCGTTGTCGAGAACGTACGGATAGACGCCGTAGCCGGGCACGCCGCGCGACGTCCACGGGGAGAGGCTGGTGCCCGCCTCGAAGAGCGCGGGCGCGAACACCGCGTCCGGGTAGGTCTTGCCGGCGGCGGCGCGGACGGCAGAGTAGAGGGGCGAGTCGATGCTGGACGGGGGCGCGGCCGACTTCGCGTCCAGGCGCTTGAGCACGTCCTCCTCCGACTCCCCCGCCTCGCCCGCGACCTTGACCGTCACGTCGCGGCCGTGCAGGCGCTCGCGCAGCTGCGCCACGAAGTCCCGGGGGCGCTGCCCCCCGGGGATGCCGCGGCAGTTGAGGCGGAGCGTGGCGGTCGAGGGGATGACGTTCTCCTTGTAGCCCGCGTCCTCGATGACGAAGGCGTGGGTGGTGCGCAGCAGTGCGCGGTGCAGCCAGGGGTACGAACTGCGCTTGACGACCAGGGCGGCGGCCCGTTCGCGCGCGGCCTGGCTGCGGGCCGAGAGCATCAGCTCCAGCGCCCGCCTGAACGCACCGTCGTCCGTCGCCTTGGCCAGCGCGCCGAAGTACTCGCGGGTGACCGGGGTGAGCGCGACGGGCGCGAGCCAGGTGTCGATGGCCGCGACCGCGCGGGACAGGGTGGCGACGGCCGAGCCGGGGCTGGGCTTGGAGGAGTGCGTGGCGGTGCCGTCGGCGACCAGGTCGAGGTTGAAGTAGACCTTGTCCTGGCGGGTCACGGTGATGAGCATCGGGGTCTCGCGGTCCTTCTGCGCGAGGAACCAGCCGCCCTCGGTCAGCACCATGCCCGCGTCGATCTTGTCCCAGTGGTGCTCGGCGAGCCAGCCGGAGCCGTACGGGCCGGACTCCTCGTCGCAGTCGGTCAGGACGATGATGTCGCGGTCGAACCGGGCGCCCTCCTTGACGTGCCGGAGCAGCGCGGTGACGAACGCGGCGTTGGCGCCCTTCATGTCGAGCGAGCCGCGGCCGTAGACCTCGCCGTCCTTGACCACGCCCGCGAAAGGGTCGACCGACCATTTGTCACGTTCCACCGGAACGACATCGGAATGTCCGAGCAGCAGCAGCGGAGCCGCCGAGCCGGTGCCCTTGATCCGGGCGATGAGGTGGACGTTGTCCTTCTTCGGGGTGGGGACGATCTCGGCGGGGACGCCGGCCGACTCCCAGACGCCCTTGAGCATCTCGGCGTGCGGCCGGGTGATCCCGCCGTCGCCGTGGTTCTGGGTGTCGAAGGCCAGCATCTTCTTGAGCAGGGCGAGCGGATCGAGGTCGGCGGGCGCGATCCCGCGGGCGGGCACGGTCCCCCGGGCGGCGGCGGGCGCGGCGGCGGCGGTGCCCCCGGCGAGGGCACCCCCGGCGAGCAGGACCGCGCCGGCACCGGTGCGGTGCAGGAACGTTCGGCGGCTGACGGGCTCTGGGGAATCGGTCGGCGTTGACATAGGAGCTCCTCGTGATGGGTTGGCGGAGGCTGCCTCGGGGACCGGGTGGGGAGCGCTCAGCGCCGCCGGACGGCGGCCGTCACCTCCGGGCCATTGGTGATCACCATCAGCACGTTGATCGTCCCGGCCCGGACGATCGTTACGCGCGGCGGCGCGGGCGTGCGGGCGTGCGGCACGCGGTCGCCGCGGGCGGAATGGGCACGTCCGGACGGAGAACCGAGAGTGCGGGCGAGGACGCGGGAAGGGCGCGGGGACCGTGGCCGGGTCCGGCCGCGCCTGGGCCCCGCGCGGGCAGGGGCGCTCTGGACAAACCGGCGGGCGCACGATGGGATGGCGGACCGAGATCTCGCCCACCACCAGGCGGCCCGATGACGCAGGTTGTGCTCGACGGCATTGACAAGGTGTATCCCGGCATGGCCGACCGGATCGCGGTGCTGCGCGACGGCCTGCTGGAGGACGTCGGGACGCCCGAGCAGATCTACCAGGACCCGGCCACGGTGTTCGTCGCGGCGTTCCTCAGCACCCCGCCGATCAACCTGCTGCAAGCGCGGGCGTGGGTGCAGGAGGGGCAGAGCGTGCTGCTCGACCTCGGCCCGCAGCGGCTCACCATCCCGGCGCACGACCCGCGCGCCGCGGCGATGATCAGCCATCACGGCGCCCCGGTCATCGTCGGGATCCGCCCGGACGCCCTCACCCTCGCGACCGGCACGTCCGGCACGTCCGACACGAAGAGCGCGGACGGCGCGGGCAGGGCGGTGCTGTCCGGGTGCGTCCGCGCGCTGGAGTTCCACGGGTCCGACTGGCTCGCCTACGCCGAGGCGGGCATCGCCACGGCCGACCCGAACGAGGTGGGCCGCGCGCACGCCGCCGCCTCGCCCGATCCGGGGCCGTCCGGGCTCGCGGGCCGGATGCGCGGGCTGCTCGGCCTAGCCGGCGCGGGCGCCGTTCCGGACGAGGTCTCCGAGGAGCACTCCGGCCACCACCGGCGCTCGGACCTGGTGTTCCGCATCGCGTCCGGCCGCCGTCCAAGCCGGGGCGACCGGGTGGACCTGGGCGTCGACCTGAGCCGGGTCCTGCTGTTCGGCGCCGACGGCAGGCGCGTCACCCCGGTCCGCCGCTGAGGCCGTCCCCTAGAGCGCGTCGAGCACGCCGCGCAGGCGGCGCAGGCCCTCGTCGATCTCGGCGGGGCGCACGGCTCCGTACCCGAAGACCAGGCCGGACATCGGCGGCTCGGTCACGGCGAACTTCGAGAGCGGGAAGAGCCCGACGCCCTCCGCCAGCGCGCGCCGCGCCACCTCCGCGTCGTCCACGGGCCCCTCGCCCGGCCGCCCGGCGTGCGTGCCGTCCGGGAAGGTGGCGCTCAGGTGCAGACCGGCGGCGGACGGGACGATCGCCAGCCGGTCCGCGAAGTCGCGGGCCAGCAGCTCGCCGATCCGCTCGTGCCGGGTCTGGTAGCGGCGGCGCGAGGCGCGGATGTGCCGGGCCAGCAGCCCCTCGTCGATGAAGCGCGCCAGCGCGGCCTGGACGGGCAGGTCGGCGTGCCAGGACGAGACGTAGCGGGCCAGCCGGAACGCTTCGTGCAGCGCGGGCGGGGCCACCAGGAAGCCGAGTCGCAGCGCCGGTCTCATGATCTTGGAGAAGGTCCCGACGTACAGCACCCGGCCGTCGCCGTCGAGGCTCTGGAGCGGCTCGACCGGACGGCCGCCGTAGCGGTACTCGGTGTCGTAGTCGTCCTCGATGATCACCACGTCCCGGCGCCGCGCCCAGTCGAGCAGCGCCGTGCGGCGCGGCAGCGACATGGGCATGCCGAGCGGGAACTGGTGGGACGGTGTGACGTACACCGCCCGCGCGTCGACCGGCAGCGCGTCGACCCGCAGCCCCTCGGCGTCGACCGGGACGCCGCGCACCCGCATGCCGAGCGACCGGAACAGCATGCGGGCGGGCGGGTAGCCGGGGTCCTCGACCGCGACGACCGAGCCGGGTTCGAGCAGCACCCGCCCGATCAGGTCCAGGGCCTGCTGGATCCCGGCCGTCACCACGACGTCGCCCGGGCCGGCCCGCACCGAGCGGGAGACGCCGATGTGCCGGGCGATCGCGGCGCGCAGCGCGGGCAGCCCGGCCGGGTCGCCGGCGGCTCCCGGGCCGGGCAGTGCCGAGGGCCGCAGCACCGCGGACATCAGCCGCCGCCACGACTCGTACGGGAACAGCCGGACGTCGGGGAGCCCGGCGCGGAAGTCCCAGGTGAGGCCCGCCGCGGGGCCGGGCCAGACCTCGACGCCGTCCCAGACCGGCCGGGGCCGCAGCGGGGACGCGGCCGGCGCGCCCCGGGACGCGGGCCATGCCTCCTGGACGAACGTCCCAGCGCCCACCCGGCTGCGGAGGAAGCCCTCGGCGGCGAGCCGGTCGTAGGCGACGGCGACGGTGTTGCGGGAGATCTCCAGCCGCCGCGCGAGCTCCCGGGTCGGCGGCAGCGCGTCGCCGGTCCGCAGCCTGCCGTCCCGGACCGCGGACCTGAGCTGCCGGTAGATCTGCCCGGACAGGTCGCGGCGGCCGGCCAGGCTGATGTGGACCTCCATCGGCCGAGCCTAAATCGGCTCAGTCGGTTCGCGCAATTTTGGCCCTTCGCCTGGGCCTCTGTCCGGGCCTACGGTGAGGGCATGGCTCTGCTCAGCGAACTCCTCGCGTCCGACTTCCGCGAACTCGACCGGCGGGCGTCCGACCTCTACCTCGCGGCCGTCGCACAGGTCCGGCCCGACTCCCTGCACCTGCCGACGCCCTGCGCCGACTGGACGCTGCACGGACTGATCAGGCACCAGGTCAGCCAGGACGAGGGGTTCGCCGCCGCCGTCGACGGGCGGGGCGCCGACCTCCGGGTCTGGCGGAACGGGCGGCTCGGCGACGACCCGGTCGGCGCCGCGAAGACCTCGCTCGACGCCCTGCTCACCGCGTTCGATCAGGACGGCGTGCTGGACCGCGAGTTCGTCCTGCCCGAGATCCGCGCCGACGGCACGTTCCCCGCCCGCCTTGCGATCTCCTTCCACTTCGTGGACCTGGTCGTGCACGCCTGGGACGTGGCCGCCACGATCGGCGCGCCGTGGGAGCCGGGCCGGGAGCTGACCGACGCCGCGCTCAAGGTCGCCGGGATCGTCCCCGCCGCCCCCGGCGCGCGCGGCCCTGGGGAGTCCTTCGACCAGGTCGCCGGCCCGATCGACGACGGTGTCCCGGCCGAGCACCGCCTGCTGGCGCTGCTCGGCCGCTCGCCCTCGTGGACGCCCCCCGGCGGCGGCGCCGGATGACCGGACCGGCGGCGGTACTGCCGGGCCGTCAGGCGGGCACCCCGTCGCAGACCTCGCCGCGGTAGAGGTCGATCTTCCACTGGATCTGCCGCTGCTGGTCCTGGAGCCGGGCGATCTGCTCCTCCACCCGCCGGTCGTGCTCCTGGAGGATCGCCAGCCGCTCCTGGACGGTGCCGCCCCCGCCCCGCGCCAGCTCGGAGTAGCGCAGCATCTCGGCGATCGGCATCCCGGTCCCGCGCAGGCATTGCAGCATCCCGAGCCAGCGCAGGTCGTCGTCGCTGAAGACGCGCCGCCCGGACGAGTTGCGCGCGATCCCGGAGAGCAGGCCGATCTTCTCGTAGTAGCGCAGCGTGTCGATGCTGAAACCGCTCTTCTCGGCGGTCTCGGCCGGGGAGTAGGAGCTCACCGGGCAAGAATCCCACCTGGAGTGCGCTCCAGGTCAATCCTCCCCGTCCGCGATACGGTCCGGTAGGCCGTGGCCGCAGCTCCCCCAACACTTCGCAAGGACCCGCGCGCCGCGGAATCTCGGGCGCCGGAATGGGGACGTTCGCCATAGCGGCCGTCCCCGTTCCGGACGCGCCCGACGATGACCGGGCCGTCCGGGGACCCGGACCGAACGCCTTGACCTGGAGCGCACTCCAGGTCGCAAGGTTGACCCGAGCACCCGACCACAGAAGGACACGGCATGCGCATCGGACTTCAGGTCCCCACCTTCACCTTCCCCGGCGGCGACGAGCGGATCCGGCCGACGTTCGGGCGGATGGCCCGCGACGCCGACCAGGCCGGGCTGCACTCGTTCTGGGTCATGGACCACTTCTTCCAGATCGCGATGGTCGGCGCGGCCGACGAGCCGATGCTGGAGGCCTACTCGGCGCTGTCGTACGCGGCGGCGCTCACCGAGCGGATCAGCCTCGGCACCATGGTCACCGGGGTCACCTACCGCAATCCCGGCATCCTGGTGAAGACCGTCACGACCCTGGACGTGCTGTCGGAGGGCCGCGCCTGGCTCGGCATCGGCGCGGCGTGGAACGAGGAGGAGTCACGTGGCCTCGGCGTCGACTTCCCGCCGGTCGCCGAGCGGTTCGAACGCCTGGAGGAGGCGCTGCGGATCGCCCACCAGATGTGGAAGGGCGACGAGTCCCCCTTCCACGGGAAGCACTTCGGGATGGAGCGTCCGCTCAACTCCCCGCAGGCGGTCTCCCGCCCGCACCCGCCGATCCTGATCGGCGGCGGCGGCGAGAAGAAGACGCTGCGCTTCGTCGCCAAGTACGCCGACGCGTGCAACATCTTCGACTCCGACGGGCTGCCCCACAAGCTCGACGTGCTGCGCGAGCACTGCGAGCGCGAGGGCCGCGACTACGCCGACATCGAGAAGACGTCCCTGACCAACATCCCGGGCGAGCCGTCGGTGGACCAGTGCGTCGACACCGTCGGCCGCCTCGCCGAGCGCGGCGTCGATCATGTGATCTTCTCTCAGCTCCGCGGCCAGGACCTGCCCGCCCTGCTCGGCGAGGTCCTGGCCCAGACCGAGAAGATCACCCCCGCCGGCCGCTGAACCGGCCCCGGCCCCACCGGAGGTCGACGCGGCGGGGCCGGGCACGCCGTGGGCGCGGCGCACGGCCACCCGTCCGGTCCGTCTCAGGCCGGCGCCGTGGGCGTGAACACCCACTTCTTGTACGACCAGTAGCGGAACGCCGAGCCGAGCCCGAGGCCGGCCAGCAGGCCGAGGTTGTAGGCGATGCCGCCGTGCAGGCCCAGCGTGTAGTAGGTGAAGCCGGTGCACAGCACCTGGATGAGCATCCCCACGCCGTTCAGCGCGAAGAAGATCACCACTTCGCGGCCGGAACCGTCGCTGTCGCGGTCGCGGAACGTCCAGAACCGGTTGGCCAGGTAGGACACCAGGGTGGAGACCATGGTCGGGACGACCACGCTGGTCACCGGGCTGCCGCCGAGCCAGGCGCGCAGCAGGTTGGCGCCGAAGATCGTGATCACCGTGCCGACGCAGCCGACGAACCCGAAGCTGAGCAGCTCGCGCAGGAATGGGCGGTGACGCGAGACGGCCATAACCGATTTGACCGGTTTTGACCGCTGCATGGTGCTCACTCGCCCAGACCTTACCGGAGCGGGACATATGCGAATGTCGCAACCCGGCAGAAGGATCACCGTCCGGCGGTGGCGGTCGCCCCGGCGAGGAGCACGATCATGCCGACCAGCAGCACCGGGACGCCCAGCGCCCAGGTCTGCCCGACCCCCTGCGCAATGAACCCGATCACCGGCGGACCGCCCAGCAGCCCGAGGTAGCCGACCGCCGTCACCCGCGCGATCCCCGACGCGGCCGGAACCCCGGACAGGTTGCCCGCCGCGCTGAAGGTGACCGGCGCGACCGGGGCGACGCCCAGCCCGAACAGCGTGAACCCGGCCACGGCCGCGACCGGGTTCCCGGCCAGCAGGCCCAGCCCGAGGCCGAGCGCGGCGACCAGCGCGCCGAGGCGCAGCACCAGGACCGGTCCGAACCGCGCCACCACCCGGTCGCCGGCCAGCCGTCCGACCGTCATCGCGACCGCGCAGCCCGCGTACCCGAGCCCGGCCACGCCCGGCCCGGTGTCGAGCGTCTCCCGCAGGTAGACCGCGCTCCAGTCGGCCATCGCGCCCTCGCCCACGAACGAGCACAGCCCGATCACGCCCAGCAGCGCCAACGTCCACCGCCCCGCCCGCGCCCCCGCGGACGGGCCGCCGGCGTCCTGCTCGGGCATCTCGTCGGCGGACCGGTCCAGCAGCCCCCGGCAGCCCAGCAGGAGCACCGCCGCGATCACCACCGCCGCCACGCCCAGATGCAGCGCCACCGGCACGTGCCCGTGCGCCGCGGCCGACCCGGCCAACGCCGCGCCGAGCGTCCCGATGCTGTACGCGCCGTGCAGTCCCGACATCAGCGGGCGCCCGTAGCGGCGCTCGACGGCCACGCCCTGCGCGTTCATCGCCACGTCCATCAGGCCGAGCGACCCGCCCATCAGGACCAGCGCGCAGATCAGCGAGCCCAGGTTCCAGGCGAACCCGAGCGGCACCAGCGACACCGCGACCACCAGTCCGGCCGTGATCGTCGTCGCCCGGCTGCCCCAGCGCGCCACCGTCCAGCCGGCGAACCGCACCGCCACGGTCACGCCGACCGGCGCGCCGAGCAGCGCGAGCCCGAGCGAGCCGTCGCTCAGCCCGAGGTGCTCCTTGATCTGCGGGATACGGGCCACCCAGGCCGCACCGAGCAGGCCGTGCGCCAGGAACGCCACCGTCACCGCGGCCCTGGCCCGGCCGAGCTTGATCGTCTGCGTCACCACCAAGCAGACATTACGTGGCTTACACCCCGATCGCGTCCCCTTCGGGGCCCGGAGTTCAGCCCAGCCCGGCCAGCGAAACCTTCGGGTCGGCGAGCCGGGAACGATCGACCTGCCGGCCGGACCTGATCAGCTCCTGAACGTCGCCGGTCACGTCCCACACGTTGACGTTCATGCCCGCGACGACCCGCCCGGCCGACAGCCAGAACGCGACGAACTCGCGGCCCGGGACGTCGCCCCGGTAGACGACCTCGTCGTACTCGCCCGGCCCCGCGACGCCCGACATCTCCATGCCGAGGTCGTACTGATCGCTGAAGAAGTACGGGACGCGGTCGTAGCTCACCTCCCGCCCGAGCATCGCGCGGGCCGCCGCCGGCCCGCCGTTCAGCGCGTTCGCCCAGTGCTCCACCCGGATCCGCCGCCCGAGCAGCGGATGGTAGGCGCTCGCCACGTCGCCCGCGGCGTAGACGTCGGGGTCGGAGGTGCACAGCGACTGGTCGACCAGGATGCCGTCGGACACCTCCAGCCCCGCCTCCTCGGCCAGCCGGGTGTTGGGCCGCACCCCGATCCCGACGACCACCACGTCCGCCGGAACCTCCGCGCCGCCCGAGGTGACCACCGCCGAGACCTGCCCGGCGCCCCAGAACCCCGCCACCCCCTGGTCGAGCCGCAGGTCGACGCCGTGCTCGCGGTGCAGGTCGGCGAAGACGCCGCCGATCTCCGGGCCCACCGCCGCGTACAGCGGCGCCGGTTCCGGCTCGATGACCGTCACGTCGTTCCCGTACCCGCGGGCCGCGGCGGCGGCCTCCATGCCGATCCACCCGGCCCCGGCGACCACGACGCGCCGTCCCCCGGGCGACAGCGCCTCCCGCAGCGCCGCCGAGTCCGACATCGTGCGCAGGTAGTGGATGCCCTGGAGCTTGGCGCCCGGGACGTCCAGCCGCCGCGGGGACGCCCCGGTGGCGAGCAGCAGCCGGTCGTAGCCGAGGCGCTCCCCGGACGCCAGCCGCACCTCGTGCCCCACCCGGTCGAAGCCGTCGACCCGGGCGCCGAGCCGGAGGTCCACGTCGTGCTTGTCGTACCAGTCGGGCTCGTGCACGTGCGCCTTGTCGCGCGGCTCCTTGCCGAGCAGGAACCCCTTGGACAGGGGAGGCCGCTCGTAGGGCCGTTCGATCTCGTCGCCGATAAGCACCACCCGGCCGCGGAAGCCCTCCTCGCGCAGCGTCTCCGCGGCCTTGGCACCGGCCAGGCTCGCGCCGACGATGACGAACGTCTCCTCGGGCATGGCGACCTCCTGTCGATGAGCACCGCGTGGGCGCCGTTCCTGCTATCCCTACAGCGGCGTCCCCGGAGGAGACAAGGGCAACACTTCGCCGCGCCGGGGCATCGGCCGGAGCCGCCCTGACATTGGGACGATCTGGCGCGATATGCCCCGCTGATCCGCGGCGATCACCGGCGGACGGCGGATCAGCCGCTCAGGATCCGGTGCCGGGTGATCGCCGAGAGGTCGGTGAGCGAGGCGATCTGGTCGACGACGGCGCGGAGGCGGGCGGCGTCGTCGGCGGCGTCGATGTAGGCGGCGCGGAACCCCGGGTCGAGGGTGCCGGGCGCGCCGGCGCTCATCAGCTCGGCCAGCTCGACGATCAGCTCCCGCTGCCGGGCCCTGATCTCCTCGTGGCTGATCCACACGTAGTGCGCCGTGATCCCCTTGAGCAACGCGCACTCCAGCCGCTGCGCGCGCGGGACGATCAGCTCGGCCGCGTACCGGGTGAGCGGGCTGTCGCCGTACGCCGCGCGGGTGGCGTGCTCGGCGGCCATGCAGAACCGGCCGATCAGCGTGCTGGTGAGGTTCTTGAGCGCCGCCAGCGTGCGCGGCGTCCCGTCGTAGCGGTCGGGCCAGTACGGCTCGGCCAGCAGCGTGGTGAACCGCTCCTCCAGCTCGGCCGGGTCGGCGTCGGCGCAGTAGAGCTTGATCGCGGTGGTGGCGACGACGCGGCGCTCGGCCGGGTCGGTGAGCCGGGCAAAGTCGATGTGCCCGGCGACGAGCGCGTCCTCGAGGTCGTGCACGGAGTAGGCGACGTCGTCGCTCCAGTCCATCACCTGCGCCTCGAAGCACCTCCGGCCGGACGGCACGTCCTCACGGGCCCACAGCGCCGCGTCGGTGTCGTCGTCGTAGACGCCGAACGGGCCGCCCCCGCTCGCGCCGGGAGCGCGGGTCCGGGACGCGCCCTTGTGCCAGGGGTACTTCATCACGCCGTCCAGGGCGGCGCGGGTGAGGTTGAGGCCGACGCTGCGGCCGTAGAGGGGCGGCCCGGCGGGGGCGAACGACTTGGGTTCGAGCCGGGTGAGGACGCGCAGGCTCTGCGCGTTGCCCTCGAACCCGCCGCAGTCCTGGGCGACCACGTCCAGCGCCGCCTCACCGTTGTGCCCGAACGGCGGGTGGCCGATGTCGTGCGCCAGGCAGGCCGTCTCCACCAGGTCGGGGTCGCAGCCGAGGGCCTTGCCGAGCTCCCGCCCGACCTGCGCGCACTCCAGCGAGTGCGTCAGCCTGGTGCGCAGGCTCTGCACGTTGTCGGCGGCGGCGTCCGCGCCGGGCGAGGCGACCTGGGTCTTGGCCGCCAGGCGGCGCAGCGCGGCGCTGTGCAGCACCCGGGCCCGGTCGCGTTCGAAGGCGGTGCGGTCGCGGCGCTTGGCGGGCTCGGGAGCCCAGCGCTCCCGGTCGTGGTCGGTGTAGTCGGTCATCGTGCCCCAGCGTATGCGGGACGCGGGCCCTCCCGATGGCGCGCGGGCGTACGGACGGCGGCGACCGCGCGGACCGGACCGGAGGGTGCTGCGGGGATCACCGCCGGCCCGTGGCGGTCGGTGTGGTCTTGATGGTCTCGCTGGGCACCTGCACGCTCTTGCCGAACAGGACGTACGACAGGTAGCCGCCGGTCTCGCGGACGATGTAGTTCAGCTGGGTGTCGCGGGTCTGCACGCTCGGGCCGCTGCGGGTCGGGGAGGCGGCGGCTTCGATGCCGTTGTCCGAGGCCATCCGCTTGGAGCGCAGGCCGTGCCACGGGTCGGTGACGATGACGGCGGACGTCCAGTGCAGGCTCGCGAACCGCTTCCCGGTGGCCTTCATGCTCTCCAGCGTGTCGCGCCCCTCGGGGACGGCGACCACCTTGGCGGCCGGCACCCCGCCCTTCTTGACCAGCCACCGCCGGCCGGCCTCGGCCTCGGTGAAGTTGTCGCCGGGCGCCCGGCCCCCGACGGTGACGATGGCGGGGGCGACGCCCTTGCGGTAGAGGTCCAGGGCGTGTTGGAGCCGCCACTGGAGGGTCGGCGAGGGCACGCCGTTGTACTGCGCGGCGCCCAGCACGATGATCGCGTCCGACCGCGGCCGCTCGTCCTGCCGCGCCTGGTACCAGATCCGGCCGCCCACCGCGAGCGGGGTCAGCACGCAGACGGCGACCAGCCCGAGCAGCACGCAGACCGTGATCACGAACCAGCGCGGCCGGGGCGGGCGGCGCCGTCCGCGGGGGCGGTCGCCGCCCCCGTCCCCCGTCGGCCCGTCCGGTTCGTCCAGTTCGGCCGATCCGTCCGGCCTGTCCGGTTCGAAGTCGGGCACTTCTACTTCCAGTGTCGTCATCGCGGTCGTCACGCTAGTAAGACGGCCGGAGGCACGCCCGCGGTTCTCGATTCCGGCGTGTCGCGCGACACGTCCGGTGCCGCGCAGCGCTCGGCGCTCCGGGACCCTGAGTCTATTCAAGGCCCCGGAGCGCCCGGGGTTCCGCGGACGGCACGGCGCGCCGCCGCCGGCACGGCGCGCCGTGGCCGGGCGGATCAGCGGCTGTCGCTGCCCGCCGACTCGATCGCCGCGCGCCCCGCCTCCAGCCGCGCGATCGGGACGCGGAACGGCGAGCAGGACACGTAGTCGAGACCGACCTCGTGGCAGAAGTGCACCGAGTCCGGGTCACCGCCGTGCTCACCGCAGATGCCGAGCTTGATCCCCGGCCGGGTCGCGCGGCCCTCCTGCACGGCGATGCGGATCAGCCGGCCGACCCCCTCCCGGTCGAGCGTCTCGAACGGGGAGGCGCCGAAGATCCCCAGCTCCAGGTAGCGGGAGAAGAACGCCGCCTCGACGTCGTCGCGGGAGAAGCCCCAGGTGGTCTGGGTGAGGTCGTTGGTGCCGAAGGAGAAGAACTCGGCGGCCTCGGCGATCTGCCCCGCGGTCAGCGCGGCCCGGGGCAGCTCGATCATGGTGCCGATCAGCGCCGGGACGTCGATCCCGGTGTCCTCCCGCACCCGCTCCAGGACCGCCAGCGCGTCCTCGCGGACGGCCTCCAGCTCCTGGACCGCGCCGACCAGCGGAATCATGATCTCGGGACGCGGGTCGCCGCCGGCCGCGTACCGGGCGGCGGCGGCCTCGGCGATCGCCCGCACCTGCATGGAGAAAAGTCCGGGAATCACCAAACCCAGACGCACTCCCCTGAGTCCGAGCATAGGGTTCTGCTCGTGCAGTCGGTGGACGGCTTCGAGCAGCCTCCGGTCCTGGGGCTCGGCGCCGTCACCGGCGAGGGCCACCTTGACCGAGAGCTCGGTCAGGTCAGGGAGGAACTCGTGCAGCGGGGGGTCGATGAGCCGGATGGTGACCGGCGTCCCGTCCATCGCGGCGAAGATGCCCTCGAAGTCCTGCCTCTGGAGCGGCGCGAGGGCGTCCAGCGCGGCCTGCCGCTCGTCGTCGTCCTCGGCCAGGATGAGCTTCTCGACCAGTTGCCGCCGATCGCCGAGGAACATGTGCTCGGTGCGGCACAGCCCGATGCCCCGGGCGCCGAAGCGCCGGGCGCGCGCGGCGTCGTCGGCGTTGTCGGCGTTCGCGCGGACCGCCAGCCGGGCCCGGGAGTCGGCGTGGGCCATCAGCCGGTGCACGGCCTGGACGAGTTCGCCGCCGTCCGCCGGGGCCAGCTCGCCCTCGAAGTAGCGGACGACCGGGGAGTCCTCGACCGGGACCTCGCCGAGGAAGACCTCGCCGGACGATCCGTCGATCGAGATGACCTCGCCCTCCTCGACGACCACGCCGCCGGGCGCGGTGAACCGGCCCGCCTTGACGTCGACGTCGAGCTCCTCGGCGCCGCAGACGCAGGTCTTGCCCATGCCGCGGGCCACGACGGCGGCGTGCGAGGTCTTGCCGCCGCGCGAGGTGAGCACGCCCTGCGCGGCGACCATGCCGGACAGGTCGTCGGGGTTGGTCTCGCGGCGGACCAGGATGACGTGCTCGCCCCGCGCGGCGAGCTCGACGGCCCGCGGAGAGGTGAACACGACCTTGCCGACGGCGGCGCCCGGCGAGGCGTTCATGCCCTTGCCGAGCCGCTGGACGCCGTCCAGCCGGGAGGCGTCGAAGCGGGGGAACATGAGCTGCGCGAGCTGCCCGCCGGTGACCCGGTCCACGGCCTCGTCCGCGCCGATCAGGCCCTGGTCGAGAAGCTGGCAGGCGATCCGGAACGCGGCGGCGGCGGTCCGCTTGCCGACCCGGGTCTGGAGCATCCACAGCCGGCCGCGCTCGATCGTGAACTCGATGTCGCACATGTCGAGGTAGTGGTTCTCCAGCGTCTCCATGATCTGGAGCAGCCGGTCGTAGGAGTCCTTGTCGATGCGTTCCAGGTCGGTCAGCGCGACGACGTTGCGGATGCCGGCGACGACGTCCTCGCCCTGGGCGTTCTGGAGGTAGTCGCCGTAGACGCCCTGCTGCCCGCTCGCGGGGTCGCGGGTGAACGCGACGCCGGTGCCCGAGTCCATGCCGAGGTTGCCGAAGACCATCGCGCACACGTTGACGGCGGTGCCGAGGTCGACCGGGATGCGCTCCTGGCGGCGGTAGAGCACCGCGCGGTCGGCGTTCCAGGAGTCGAACACGGCCTTGGTCGCCAGGTCCATCTGCTCGCGCGGGTCGGTCGGGAAGTCGCGGCCGGTGCGCTCGCGGACGATCTCCTTGAACCGCGCGACGAGGGCCCGGAAGTCGGCCGCGTCCAGGCCGCCGTCGTCCGCGACGCCGCGCGCGGCCTTGGCGGCCTCGATCGCGTCCTCGAACAGCTCCCCGTCGATGTCCAGCACGGTCTTGCCGAACATCTGGATGAGGCGGCGGTAGGAGTCCCACGCGAACCGCTCGTCGCCCGCCTGCGCGGCCAGGCCGTGCACCGATGCGTCGTTGAGCCCGATGTTGAGGACGGTCTCCATCATCCCGGGCATGCTGAACTTGGCGCCGGAGCGCACGCTGACCAGCAGCGGGTCGTCGGGCTGCCCGAGGCGCTTGCCCATCGCCGCCTCCAGGCCGGCCAGGTGGGCGTCCACCTCGCCGGCGAGCCCTTCGGGCAGTGTCCCGTGTTCGAGGTAGTGCCTACAGCTCTCCGTCGTGATCGTGAACCCAGGAGGCACCGGGAGGCCGAGGTTGGTCATCTCGGCCAGGTTGGCGCCCTTGCCACCCAGCAGATCCTTGAGGTCCTTGTTTCCCTCAGTGAAGTCGTACACGAACTTCGGCACGGGGAGCTCCTTCTCGCTCCGGTTCCACCCGACGACAGGGCCGGCGGGGCCCCGCCGGTCGAGCGCCACGCCGCGCTCCACCGGGCGTTAAGGGCCCGATGCCCTGTTCGCGGGGACTGTACCCGCGGTGGCGGCCCTCGTTCGACGCCCGTCCTGCAACGGTACGTCGTTGCAGGTCAATGCCGGTCTAGTGGTCTATTCCACTAGCCGCGTTCCAGCCGTGTCGCCGGGGAAACACCGTTGTCATATGGCGTACCCATTGCGTTGGGAAGGGAATGATGGATCAAGGAGGTGAGGCTGTGAGGCCCAAGGTCGCCGGTGGCCGGGCGGGTGACCCGTTCGCCCCTATCGCCGATTTCGGTTTCCTGTCGGACTGCGAGACGACCGCGCTGGTCGCGCCGAGCGGGAACATCGAGTGGATGTGCCTGCCGAAGATGGACTCGCCCAGCGTGTTCGGCTCGATCCTCGACCGGGACGCCGGGTACTTCCGGGTCGGCCCGGCGGGGGTCGAGGTGCCCGCCGCGCAGCGGTACATCCCGGGCACGATGGTGATGGAGACCACCTGGTGGGTGCACGGGGGCTGGCTGGTGGTCACCGACGCGCTGCTCATGGGGCCCTGGCACCACGAGACCGAGCGCTCGCACACGCACCGCCGCGCGCCCACCGACTACGACGCCGACCACGTGCTGCTGCGCATGGTCCGGTGCGTGAACGGCCAGGCGCAGGTGCGGCTCGACTGCATGCCGGTGTTCGACTACGGCCAGACCCCGGCCCGCTGGGAGCACACCGGCACCGGGTACCACGAGGCCGTCGCGCGCGGGAACGGGATCAACCTGCGGCTCTCCACCGACATGAACGTCGGCTTCGAGGGTTCGCTGGCCACCTCCCGCACCCTGCTCAAGCAGGGCGACGCGCGCTTCGTCGCGCTGTCGTGGAGCGAGCACGCGCCGCCCGAGGTCTACGAGGAGGCGCAGGAACGGCTCGTCTGGACGGTGCACCACTGGCAGCACTGGCTCGACCGGGGCAAGTTCCCCGACCACCCGTGGCGGAGCCATCTCCAGCGCAGCGCCCTGACCTTGAAGGGGCTGACGTTCGGCCCGTCCGGGGCGGTGGCCGCCGCGGCGACCACCTCGCTGCCCGAGACGCCGGGCGGCGACCGCAACTGGGACTACCGCTACACCTGGATCCGCGACTCCACCATGGCGCTGTGGGCCTTCTACACCCTCGGGTACGACTGGGAGGCCAACGACTTCTTCTACTTCATCACCGACGTCGCCGAGGCCGCCGAGGGCAAGCTCCAGATCATGTACGGGCTGGACGGCCGGGAGGAGCTGCCCGAGTTCACCCTCGACCACCTCAGCGGTTACGACAACGCCCGCCCGGTGCGCATCGGCAACGAGGCGTACATGCAGGCCCAGCACGACGTGTGGGGCGCGATCATCGGCTCGGTCTACCTGTTCGTGCGCAAGCGCGACCGGCTCGACGACCGGCTCTGGAAGATCGTGGTCAAGCAGGTCGACGACGCCGTCGCGAACTGGAAGACGCCCGACTGCGGCATGTGGGAGGTGCGCGGCGCGCCGCAGCACTTCACCTCCTCCAAGGTGTTCTGCTGGGTGGCCGCCGAGCGCGGCGCCCGGCTGGCCCGGATCCGCGGCGACGACGAGCGGGCCCTGCGCTGGCAGCAGGCGGCCGACGAGATCCACGCCGACGTGCTGGCCAACGCGCTCGACGACCGGGGCGTGTTCACCGCGCACTACGGCGCCGACTCGCTGGACGCCTCCTCGCTGCTGATCCCGCTGCTCGGGTTCCTGCCCGCCGACGACAAGCGGGTCCGCGAGACGGTCCTGGCGATCGCCGACGAGCTGTCGGAGGACGACCTGGTGCTGCGGTACCGGGCCACCGAGACCGACGACGGGTTCGAGTCCGAGGAGGGAACGTTCACGATCTGCTCGTTCTGGCTGGTCAGCGCGCTGGTGATGATCGGTGAGCTGGAGCGGGCGCGAGCCCTGTGCGAGAAGCTCCTCTCCTACGCCAGCCCGTTGCAGCTCTACGCCGAGGAGATCGACCCGCACACCGGCCGGCACCTGGGCAACTTCCCGCAGGCGTTCACCCACCTCGCCCTGATCAACGCGGTCATGCAGGTGATCCGCGCCGAGAACGAGGAGAGCCAGCCGCCCCTGGCCTGACCCCTGTCCACCCCGATCGGGGGGCCGCCGGACGCCGGCGGTCCCCCGATCCGCATTCGTGATCACGACTCGGCCACGACCAGGCCAGACCTGCGATTTGTGGCTAATGTCGCGCTTGTGACCGTGCCACCGAACGCTGATAACCTCCCGGCGTCATCCTCCGCCCCGGACTGGGCCGCCCCGGACGCCCCGTCCACCCCGGATCCCCCGTCCGCACCGCCCGCACCGCCCGCGCCGCCCGCGCAGGACGGGCCGCCGCACGCCGGACGTCCCGTCCCGTCGCACGCCGTGCAGGACGCGGCGGCGCGCACGAACCGGTTCGCGATCGTGGCGCTGGTCACCGCGATCATCGGCGGGACGGTCATCGCGATCGGATTCGGCATCGCGGCGCTGGTCCAGATCGGCCGCCGCGGCGAGCGCGGGAAGGGCCTGGCGATCGGCGGGATCGTGGCCGGCACGGTCTGGCTGCCGCTCGTCGTGGCGGGCCTCGCCCTCGTCGCCTACGATTCGGCCCGCAATATGGACCGGAACGGGTCCGGCGACATCACCAAGAGCGGCCAGACGCTCATAGGCATGCTCAAGGTCGGCGACTGCTTCGACGGCTCCGGCAAGAAGAGCGACCGCGTGGTGACGGCCCGGCCCTGCGATGAGCGGCACCACGGGGAGATCGTCGCGAAGACGCGGCTGCCGGACGGCCCGTTCCCCGGCGAACAGCGGGTGTTCACCGACGCCGGGGCCGCATGCGACAAGGTCATCGGCGACGGCCTCGCCAAGAGCCGGTACGCCGACGACCTGGTCCTCTCCACCATCGCCCCCACCGGCAACCTCTGGAAGCGGGGCGAGCGGGGCGTGACCTGCGCGATGCGCTACTCCGGCGAGGAGAACCTCACCTCCCGGCTCGCGGGCACCGTCGATCCCGACCTGAGGACGTGGCCGGAGGTGCAGGTGGGCGACTGCATGAGGAACTGGGATTCCAACAACTCCGTGACCATCCGCATCATGTCCTGCACCAAGCCGCACAAGCACCAAGTGGTCGGCGTGCACCGCTTCCCCGCCGGTACCTGGCCGGGAGTCCAGGAGGTCAGGAAGAAGGCCTCGGCCGATTGCGTGCGCCGTCAGGCGGCGGCGTTCGACTCGCACCCGTCGCCGGTTCCGGTCGAGTTGCTGGTCGCGCCGCCGACCAAGCGCGGATGGTCCTTCGGCTACCGCCTGGCGTTCTGCCTCGTCGAGGGAACGAGCGGGCCCCTGAAGCGCTCGGTCCTGCCCGACTGACCCTCGTCCCGCCTCCCGTTCAGGGGGGCCGCCGGGCTCCGGCGGCCCCCCTGAACGGTCAGACGACGGCGCCCGAGTCGCCGGGTTGGCGGCGGGCTGCGGGACGGCGGGACGTCTTCGGCGTCGGCGCGGGCGCCTTGGTGAAACGCTCGAAGACGATCGCCAGCGGGGTGGCGGTGAAGATGCTCGAGTAGGTGCCGACGACGATGCCGATCAGCAGCGCGAGCGCGAAGTCGGTCAGCGAGTCGCCGCCGAGCAGGGCGAGCGCGGCCAGGATGAAGAGCGCGCCCATCCCGGTGTTGATGGTCCGCGGGACCGTTTGCAGCGCGCCGAGGTTGGCGAGGTCGGCGAAGCGGTCCTTGGGGCGGGCGCCCCACAGCTCCCGGATCCGGTCGAACACCACCACCGAGTCGTTCACCGAGTAGCCGATCACGGTGAGCAGCGCGGCCAGGAAGACCCCGTCGATCGGCTTGCCGAGCCAGGCGAACGTCCCGGCGACGATCACCACGTCGTGGAACATGGCGAGCACCGAGCCCAGCCCGAACGTCCAGCGGAACCGGATCGCCAGGTAGGCCAGCTGCGCCAGCAGCGCGACGCCGAGCGCGATGAGCGCCTTGGTCCGCAGCTCCGCGCCGAGGCTGGGGCCGATCAGCTCGTCCCGCTGCTTGACCGCCTGCCCGCCCTTCGCCGCGAGGGCCTCCTGGACCCGCTTCTCCTCCGCGTTGTCGAGCTTCTCGGTCCGCACGGCGATGCCGTCCTTGCCGGACGTCTGGACGACGGCGCGCGGGAACCCGGCGCCGGAGACGGCGGCGCGGGCGGTGTCGATGTCCACGTGGCGGCTCGTGGAGTACTCGACCAGGCGCCCCCCGGTGAACTCCACGCCCCAGTTCAGCCCGCGCGCGAAGATCCCGGTGACGGCGAGCACGACGGCCAGCCCGGAGAACGCCAGCCAGAGCCGGCTCCGTCCCATCAGGTCGGGACGGCGGCGTTCCAGCCGGTCGCGGACGCGGCCGGTGGAGCCCAGACCGGTCAGGCCGGGGCGGCGGGCGACGGCGCGGCGGCCGAGGGCCGACTCGGTGAGGACGCGGCTCAGCAGCATCGCCGACACCAGCGAGCCGAGCACGCCGATCGACAGCGTGACGCCGAAGCCCTTCACCGGCCCGGACGCCAGGAAGAAGAGCAGCCCGGCGGCGAGCAGGGTGGTGATGTTGGAGTCGGCGATCGCCGACCAGGCGCGGGTGAAGCCGGTGCTCAGCGCCGACCGCAGGCCGCGCCGGGGCGCCGCCGCGTACTCCTCCCTGGCCCGTTCGAACGCCAGCACGTTCGCGTCGATCGCCATCCCGATGGCCAGCACGAACCCGGCGAGCCCCGGCAGCGTCAGCGTCGCGCCGATCGCGACCAGCGCCGCGTAGGAGATCAGCGCGTAGCAGGCCAGCGCGATCGCGGCCAGGGCGCCGACGAGCCGGTAGACGGCGATGATGAACAGCCCGGTCAGCGCCACGCCGATCAGCGCGGCCTGCGCGCTGGCCTGGATCGCGGCGTCGCCGAGGGTGGGCCCGACGACCCGCTGCTCGATGGTCTTCACCGGGACGGGCAGCGAGCCGCCCTCCACCAGGGCGGCCAGGTCCTTGGCCTCCTCGGCGCCGAAGTCCCCGGTGATCTGGGTGGACCCGCCGGTGATGCCGACGCCGCAGCCGACCTGCTCGGTGACCTGCGGCGAGGAGATCACCTTGCCGTCCAGCACGATCGCGACGCGGCGCTCGTCGCCCACCGCGCAGGCGCTCTTGGCGGTGAGCGCCTCCCACGTCCGGCCGCCGTCCCCGCGGAAGCCGATGTCGACCGCCCAGCCGCTCAGGTTCTGCGGGTCGAACGAGGCGGCGGCCGAGCCGATGCCGTCGCCGGTCAGGGCGGCCGGGCCGAGCATGATCGGCCGTCCCCGCTCGTCCGGCAGGACCCGCTCGCCCGCGCCCGGCGGGGCCTGCGCGCTCGCCCGGACGGGGTGCGCGGTGAGCTGGGCGGTCCTGCCGATCACCGCGGCGGCGCGGGCCGGGTCCTGGACGTCGGGCAGCTCGACGATGATCCGCCGGTCCCCGGACCGGGTGATCGACGACTCGGCGACGCCCAGCGCGTCGATCCGGCGGTGCAGCACCTCCTTGGCGCGGTCGGTGGACGCGCGACCGGCCTTGACCGACGGCGAGTCCTGCGTCTCCAGCACGATCTGGGTGCCGCCGCGCAGGTCGAGGCCGAGGCGGGCGGGTTCGGACAGGGCGAAGTACAGCGATGCGGCGAGCACGGCGAACGCCAGTACCGCCCGCACCACATTGGCGCGAGACAAGGGGAGACCTCCACACGGGGCCCGGCGCCGCCGTCCGCGCACGCGGGACGGGCGGCACCGCGGCCACCGGCGTCCGGGGCCCGCGCGGACCCCGGACGCCGATCGGACAGGAACCGTCAGATCAGTGCGGGAAGGGGCGGCGCGCGTCCCCGGGGCGCGCCCGGCAGGGCGGCCACGAACGGCTCGGCGGCCATCGCGCGGCGGACGGCCCGTCCGGACGGCGGGCGCACGTCGACGCCGGCGGGCGGGGCGGCGACGGCCGGGGCCGGGGCGGACGCCCCGGACACCTGCCGCACGACGGCCGCGACAGCCGCTTCGGTACGCGTGGCCGGACTCGACCGGGGGGCCGTCCGGCTGCGGCCGGGCGCGTTCGGCCCGGCCGTCTGGACGGCCGCCTGGGCGGCGCCTTGACCGGGCCCCGCGGGGACGGACGCGCCGGCCGGGACGGCCACGAAACCGAGCAGGCCCAGCGCGATGACCAGCAGCCGGGCCAGCCGTCCGCGCTCGTCGCGGGGCAGGGGTGATCGCCGGGGGTCGCGCACGCGCAGCCTCCTGTCGGCGATCGGTCGGTCCCTCGTCACCGTAGCCCATGACGGCGACCGGCCTCACAAGCCGATTCCGCCGCGTCCCGTCAAGGCCGGAAGACGAGGAAGGGCCGTCCCTCCCGAACGGCTGGGAGGGACGGCCCGCACGGCGTCCAGCGGCGGCCGGCCCCCGGCCGGCCGCCGGTCAGCAGCCGATGAGCTGCGCGGCGAGGAACGACTCGACCTGGCTGAGCGAGATGCGCTCCTGGCTCATCGTGTCGCGCTCCCGGACGGTCACCGCGTCGTCCTCAAGGGTGTCGAAGTCGACGGTGACGCAGAAGGGGGTGCCGATCTCGTCCTGGCGGCGGTAGCGGCGGCCGATCGCGCCCGCGTCGTCGAAGTCGACGTTCCAGTTCTTGCGCAGCAGGGCCGCCAGGTCGCGGGCCTTCGGCGACAGGTCGGAGTTGCGCGACAGCGGCAGCACCGCGATCTTGACCGGGGCGAGCCGCCGGTCGAGCCGCATGACCGTGCGCTTCTCCAGCTTGCCCTTGGCGTTGGGCGCCTCGTCCTCGGCGTAGGCGTCCATCATGAACGTCAGTGTGCAGCGGTCGACGCCCGCCGCGGGCTCGATCACGTACGGGACGAACCGGTCGCCCGATTCCTGGTCGAAATACGACAGGTCGGTGCCGGACGCCTTGCCGTGCGTGGTCAGGTCGTAATCGGTGCGGTTGGCGATACCCTCCAGCTCGCCCCACTCGCTGCCGACGAAGTCGAAGCGGTACTCCACATCGACGGTGCGCTTGGAGTAGTGCGACAGCTTGTCGGCCGGGTGCTCGAACAGCCGCAGGTTCTCCTTGCGGATGCCGAGGTCGACGTACCACTGCATGCGCTCGTCGATCCAGTACTGGTGCCATTCCTCGTCGCTGCCGGGCTTGACGAAGAACTCCATCTCCATCTGCTCGAACTCGCGGGTCCGGAAGATGAAGTTGCCGGGCGTGATCTCGTTGCGGAACGACTTGCCCACCTGCCCGATGCCGAACGGCACCTTGCGGCGGGCCGACTGCTGCACGTTGAGGTAGTTGATGAAGATGCCCTGCGCGGTCTCCGGCCGCAGGTAGGCCAGCCCCGACTCGTCCTCGATCGGGCCGAGGTAGGTCTTGAGCAGCCCGTTGAACATCTTCGGCTCGGTGAAGGAGCCCTTCACCCCGCAGTTGGGGCAGCTCAGGTCGGCCAGGCCGGCGGCCGGCGGGCGGCCGTGCTTGGCCTCGTAGGCCTCTTCGAGGTGGTCGGCGCGGAACCGCTTGTGGCACGACTGGCACTCGGTGAGCGGGTCGACGAACGCGTTGACGTGCCCGCTGGCCTCCCAGACCTCCCGCGCGAGGATCACGCAGGAGTCGAGGCCCACGACGTCGTCGCGGCCCTGCACCATGGACTTCCACCACTGGCGCTTGACGTTGTTCTTCAGCTCGACGCCGAGCGGGCCATAATCCCAGGAGGCGCGCAGTCCGCCGTAGATCTCACTCGACGGGTAGACCAGACCCCGCCGCTTGGCGAGGTTGACGATCGTGTCCAACACGTCGGAACGGCGTGCCATGAGCATTCTCCATCCGGCTGGCAGTCGGCGGGACGATATCGGACGCCCCATCGCCGCGGAAACGGCGAGCGGGTTCCGCCACGAAGGCGGCGGACTCGGCCCTTGCCGGAGACGGCGGGCCGAGGCGAGTGCGATTCCCCTGTGTGGTGCCGTGGAACGCGGTCTTTCCCCGGCGCTCCAGAGCATTCCCCAGCTTAGAGCACCCGAACGGCCTCTCGGACGCGGACATGGCGAACATACGGCCCGTCTGGGATTTCCCAGGCGGACGTTCAATAGACCCGCCCGTCGACCGCGTTGCTGTCGACGTTGAGGGTGACGCCGCCGTGCTTCTCCTTGTGCCCGCCGCGGTACTGCTTGATACGACGGTGCGGCGGCCACCATTCGTCCGGCAGGTCGGGGGTGTCGTAGACGGCGGTGTCTCCGTCCCAGTGGGCGAACCAGATCGCCGTGGGCTTGGTGATACCGCGCGCCTTGCCCAGATCGCGGATTCCTGAGGACAGGCTGCTGTAAACGCCGGGGACGTACCGTGCGGCCTTCAGCTTCGTCGTCCAGGAGTCCAGAAAGCTCATGACAGCCTCACTGCACGCATCGTCGCCGGTGTCGTACCCCTCGATGTCGAAGTAGAGGGGTTGGCGGCGCGGTATGCCGAGCGCGCGGGCGCGCCGGACGGCGTCCTCGGCCGCGTCCGCCCCCTCCGCCGCGGCGTTCGCGGCGGTGATACGGCTCTTGTACTTGCTGCACGGCGCCTGGAGGCCGACGTAGGTGGGGATCAGCCGGTAACCCATGCGCCGGACGGTCCGCACCCACGCGCGCGTGAGGTTGGGCTGGGCGCAGCCGCGGGCCGCGCCGCCGATGTAGATATTGGCGATCCCGTAGGCGCGCCGCCAAGCCTTCATCGTCGAGACGGCCGGGGCCGCGCAGATGTCGAAGCCCTCCCCGGAGGCCCAGTTCGGCAGCGGCGCCTCCTGCCCGGACTTCGGCTCCGCGTCCGGCGCGTCCCCTGCGCTCCCTGAGGTCGTCGCGGGCTCGGGGGCCTCCGTGGGCTCCGAGGTGGGCACGGGCTCGTCCGGCCAGGTGGTGGTGAGGCGGGTGGCGCGAAGCGTCCGCTGGAGCGCCGCCGGATCCGTCCCGTACGTACCGGTGATCGTGACGCCCGCCTCGGGCAGGGCCAGCCGCTCCTCATGCGCGCCGGTGGCCTGGACGGTGTGCCGCGCGAGCCGGTCGGCGCGGACCGCGCCCGTGCGCTTGGCGGACGCTCCGCCGAGGGGCTCGATCCAGAGCGCCTCGGTGCCGCCGATCACCCGGGCCGGGCAGTCGGGGCGCGGGCCCGGACCGCCGAGGTAGATCGCGTGCCGGTCGAAGCGGACGCAGCGGTCCGGGTCGCGGTCCAGGCGGTGCACCTCCCAGCCCGCGGGGACCGGAACGCGCACCCCCCGGTACGCGACGGTCCCGGTCAGCGGGGCGGACGGCCGGGCCGCGGGCCCCGGGGCGGACGGCCGGAAGCCGGCGACGAGCGGTACGGCCGCCGCCGTCCCGAGCAGTCCGATGAGCAGGGCGCCATAACGCATACAACTCCCCCGGTTCGCCGCGTCCCAGGGGGCGGGTCGTTACCCCGCCGACCGCGCGACGTGATGATCACGATGCGGCAGTGATCACCGGCGCGGCCGGGGGCGAAACCGGGGACGGCGGCTTATTGGCCGCCGGTTGCCCTACGTTGACCCGGCGGGGCCGCCCGGCGACGCCGGAGGCGGTGCTCAGTGGGAGGCGACGATCTCGTAGGCGCCGGGCTCGTCCACCGCCATGACGGCGAGCGGCATGAAGCGGACGCGCACCTCGTAGGCGCCGAGCGCGCGGCGGTAGAAGCCCGCCCCGTCCCATTCGGTCACCAGCGCCCACAGCCCGGGGTCGTCGATGGTGCGGGCGAGCCGGCCGGACCGGTATCCCTGGCTTCCGGACAGCGTCTCCAGCACCGCGCCCATCTGCTCGGCGAAGCCGTCGGACTCTTCGGCGGGCACGCGGTACCGGGTAATCGCGATCATCGGTCCATCCTGGCGTACGTTAAGACGGATGGAGACTCAGGACACCTCGGGGATGCGGTCGATGGTGGAGCGGTGGAGCGCCAAACCGGTGCTCTACCTGCACGGGCTGCCGCGCGGGGTGCTGCTCGCGGTGGTCTTCGCACTGCTGCTGGCGGGGATGGCCGGGTCCGGCTGGGTGGGCGCGGCCGGGCTGCTGGCGCTGCTGGTGGGGCTGGGCTGGTTCGCCTACCTCAACTGGCCCGCGCTCGACCGGCCCGGCCGGCTGCTGCGGGTCGCGGCGCTGGTGGCCCTGGCGGCGGGCGTGGTCGGTCACGTTATCGACCGATTTTGACAATCATTTTCATCTTCATCCATACTTGGCTGGTGTTCACCTCCCGTACGCCGTTCCGCGTCCTCCCGCTGACCGCGCTGGCCCTCACTGGTCTCGCCGGGCTGACCGCCTGCGGCGGCGGCGCGGCCTCGGACGGCAGGACCCAGGTCGTCGCCTCGTTCTACCCCGTCGCCTGGCTGGCCGAGCGGATCGGCGGCCCCGAGACCTCGGTGCAGACCCTCACCAAGCCCGGTGCCGAGCCGCACGACCTGGAGCTGACGCCACGGCAGGTCGGCGCCGTCGGCAAGGCCGACCTCGCGGTGTACGTCAAGGGCGTGCAGCCCGCCGTGGACCAGGCGGTGGGCAAGCACGCCAAGGACGGCTCGCTCGACGCGGCGAGCGTGGTCACGACGCTGCCCGCCGTGTCCGGCGGCGAGGAGGAGCACGACCACGAGCACGACGTCGACTACGACCCGCATATCTGGCTCGACCCGAGCCGGATGGCCACCGTCGCCACCGCCCTCGGCGGCAGGCTCGCCGCGGCCGACTCCGCGCACGCCGACGGCTACAAGAGCCGCGCCGCGGCGGTGGCCGCCGAACTCACCGCGCTCGACCGGAGCTTCAAGGACGGGCTGAGGTCCTGCAAGCGCACGTCGATCGTCACCGCGCACGCCGCGTTCGGGTACCTGGCCGAGCGGTACGGGCTGCGGCAGGTCCCGATCGCCGGGGTGGACCCGTCCGCCGAGCCGTCGCCCAAGCGGCTCGCCGAGCTGACCGGGCGGATCGGGTCGGCGGGCGCGACCACGGTGTTCACCGAGACGCTGGTCAGCCCGAAGGTCGCCGAGACGCTCGCCAAGGAGGCCCGGGTGAGGACCGCGGTCCTGGACCCCGCCGAGGGCGTCGGGCCGGGCTCTCCGGACGACTACTTGTCGATCATGAAGAGGAACCTCGAGACGCTGCGGCCCGCGCTGGAGTGCTCATGACGACGGCGGCGGCCGGGACGGCGCCGTTCGAGATGACCGGCGGCCGGGTGCGGCGCGACGGCCGCGAGGTGCTGGACGGCATCGACCTGCGGGTCGGCCCCGGCGACCTGCTCGCCGTGATGGGCCCCAACGGCGCCGGCAAGTCCACCCTGGTGAAGGCGCTGCTCGGGCTGGTCCCGCTGTCGGCCGGCCGGACCGAGATCTACGGCTCGGCGCCCGCCCGGTTCCGCGACTGGAAGCGCGTCGGGTACGTCCCGCAGCGGCTGCCGATGGGCGGCGGGGTGCCCTCGACCGTCCGGGAGGTCGTGTCGTCCGGGCGCGTCGCGCGGCAGTCCCGCTGGCGTCCCACCTCCGCCGCCGACCGCGCCGCCGTCGACCGCGCTCTGGAGGCCGTCGGCCTGGCCGGACGCGCGCGCGACTCGGCGCACCTGCTGTCGGGCGGCCAGCAGCAGCGGGTGCTGATCGCCCGCGCGCTGGCGGGCGAGCCGGACGTGTTCGTGCTGGACGAGCCCACCGCGGGCGTCGACGCGGCCAGCCAGGCGGCCCTCGCCGGGACGCTGCGCGAGCTGGCGGCGGCCGGGCGCACGGTGGTCCTGGTCGCGCACGAGCTCGGCCCGCTGGAGCCGCTCATCACCCGCACCCTCGTCCTCGAGCACGGCCGCGCGGACCACACCGGCCGGACGGCCCGGACGACGGGACATAGCGCATGATCGAGATGTTCCAGTACGACTTCATGCGCGTCGCCCTGGTCATGGCGGTGCTCATCGGGCTGACCGCCCCGGCGGTCGGCACGTTCATCGTCCAGCGCAAGCTCTCGCTGCTCGGCGACGGCATCGGCCACATCGCGCTGACCGGCATCGGGCTCGGCCTGCTCACCGGCTCCTCCCCCGTCCTCGGCGCGCTGGTGGTCTCGGTGCTCGGCGCGGTGGCGATCGAGGTGCTGCGCAGCCGCAGCCGCAGCGGCGCCGACGTCGTGCTGGCCCTGCTGTTCTACGGCGGGCTGGCCGGCGGCGTGATCCTGACCGGCGCGGAGGGCGGCGGGACCAGCCTCCAGTCGTACCTGTTCGGGTCGATCAGCAGCGTGTCGGCCACCGACCTGTACGTGGTGGCCGGGCTGGCGGTCGTGGTGCTCGGCATCGTGACGCTGTTCGGCCGCGAGCTGTTCCTGCTGTGCCAGGACGAGGAGGTGGCGCGCGCGGCGGGCCTGCCGACCCGGTTCCTGAGCATCCTGATCGCCGCCACCGCCGCGATCACCGTGGTGATCGCGATGCGCGCGATCGGGTTGCTGCTGGTCAGCGCGCTGATGGTGGTGCCGGTCGCGGCGGCGCAGCAGCTCACCCGGGGGTTCAGGAGCACGATGCTGCTGGCCATGGGCATCGGTGTACTGTCGGCGGTATCGGGGCTGGCGGGCTCCTTCCAGTACGATCTCCCCCCGGGCCCCTCGATCGTGCTGCTGGCGCTCGCGGTGTTCGTCGCGGCGGCGGTGGGGGGCACGGTGGTGCGGCGCAGGCGCGCCGCCCCGGCCGCGGCACGGTCGGGTGTGGAAGCCGAGGCGGAGGTGCTTGGGGGATGACGACGACCCGCCGGAACGCGGTGCGGCAGGTGCTGGCCGACTGCGAGGGCTTCCGCAGCGCGCAGGACATCTTCGCCGACCTCCGCGCCGACGGCTCCAAGATCGGCCTCACCACCGTCTACCGGGCGCTCCAGGCGCTCAGCGACTCCGGCGAGGTCGACGTGCTGCGCACCGACGACGGCGAGGCCGTCTACCGCGCCTGCCGCACCGAGGAGCACCACCACCACCTGGTCTGCCGCGACTGCGGCCGGACCGTCGAGGTCGAGGGCCCGGCGGTCGAGCGCTGGGCCGAGGCGATCGGCGCCGAGTACGGCTTCGTGAACATCACCCACACCGTCGAGGTCTTCGGCACCTGCGCCGCCTGCGCCGCCTGACCGCCCCGCCGTCCACCTCTCCGCCGTCCGGCCGCGCGCCGCCGCCGCGCCGGGCGACCGGGGCCGCGCGGGCGGAACCGCGATGGGGGACAATCACCGTCATGGCAACGACACGCACCGCAAACGCGCATTGGGAAGGGCCGCTGATGGGCGGCCAGGGCACGGTCGCGCTCGATTCCTCGAAGATCGGCACGTTCGAGGTGAACTGGCCGTCGCGGGCCGAGGAGCCGAACGGGAAGACCAGCCCCGAGGAGCTCATCGCGGCGGCCCACTCCACCTGCTACTCGATGGCGCTCTCGCACGGCCTGGCCGGTGCCGGCACCCCGCCGGAGAAGGTCGACACCAAGGCCGAGGTCACCTTCCAGCCCGGCGAGGGCATCACCGGAATCCACCTGACGGTCCGCGCCAGCGTGCCGGGGCTGTCCGCGGGCGACTTCGAGAAGGCCGCGCAGGACGCCAAGGCCGGCTGCCCGGTCAGCAAGGCGCTGGCCGGCACCACGATCACGCTCGACGCGGCGCTGGTCTAGCCGCCCGCCGCCGGTGGACGGGCCGCGCCGGACCGTCCGTCCACCGGCACCGGCACCGGCACGTCGCCGCCGACGGCGACCCGCCACAGCAGCCGCGGCCGGCCGCCGAAGTCCTGCACCACGCGGTGCTGCGTCGCCCGGTTGTCGCAGACGGCCACGTCACCGGGCGCCCAGCGCCACCGGACGGTGTTCTCCAGCCGGGTGACGTGCTCCTGGAACAGCCTGATGAGGGCCCCGGAGTCGGCCCGGCTGCTCAGGCCCACGATCGAACGGGCGAAGCCGCCGAGCAGGATCGCCCGCTC
This sequence comes from Spirillospora sp. NBC_01491, assembly GCF_036227065.1. Lineage (GTDB taxonomy): Bacteria > Actinomycetota > Actinomycetes > Streptosporangiales > Streptosporangiaceae > Spirillospora > Spirillospora xylanilytica. The sequence goes on along the minus strand of NZ_CP109432.1, from coordinate 7,419,008 downwards.
CCCCGTCTCGGGATGCACCCGGACGAGGGGGTGCTCGGCCCGCGCGTCCCCGTGCCCGTGCAGCACCCAGAGCCGGTCGGCCAGTTCCCGCAGCTCGGCGGGCAGGTCCTCGTACGCCGCGGCGGTGTTGGCCCACACGGTGTCGCCGCCGTGCCGCGGCACCTCGATCGCGCGCATCAGCATCGCCTTGGGCGGACGCTCGGCGAACGTGCCGTCGGTGTGCCACGCGTCGGCGCGGCCGTGGCCGCAGCACGCGGCGGGCTCGCCGAGGCGCCGCGCGAACCGCGCCTGGCCCGCGGCGTCGAGGTGGTGCTGATCGCGGAAGAAGAGCACCCGGTGGCGGAGCAGCGCCCGGCCGAGCTCCGCCACCACCCGCTCGGGCAGGTCGCCCGACAGCCGGACGCGGGTGACCACGGCGCCGATCCGGCCCGCGACCGGGCTGACCTCAGGGCGGACTGGCTCCAGGACCTGGTGCGGCATGGCAACGAACGTACGCAGGCCGGGACCCTAATGCAACTAATCAAGTAGGGAATGCCGAGTAAGTGTCGCCGCGGGAAGGTCAGCCGGCCGGCGCCGGCTCGACCGGGTTGGGCACCGCCCCGCCGTACCGCCGGTCGCGGGAGGCGTAGAGCTCGCAGGCGTGCCACAGGTGCCGCCGGTCGAAGTCGGGCCACAGCGTGTCGAGGAAGACCATCTCGGCGTACGCCGACTGCCACAGCAGGAAGTTGGAGGTCCGCTGCTCCCCCGACGAGCGCAGGAACAGGTCGACGTCGGGAATCCCGGGCTCGTACAGGTAGCGGGCGAACACCTTCTCGGTGATCTTGTCCGGGTTGAGCCGTCCGTCCCGCACGTCCCGGGAGATGGCCGCGGCGGCGTCGGCGATCTCGGCGCGGCCACCGTAGTTCACGCAGAACTGCAAGGTGAGCACGTCGTTGTCGCGCGTCATCTCCTCGGCGGTCTCCAGCTCGCTGATGACGCTGCGCCAGAGCCTGGGCCGCCGTCCCGCCCACCGCACCCGCACGCCCATCGCGTTCAGCTGGTCGCGGCGGCGCCGGATCACGTCGCGATTGAAGCCCATCAGGAAGCGCACCTCCTCGGGCGAGCGCCGCCAGTTCTCGGTGGAGAAGGCGTACGCCGACAGGTACGGGACGCCGAGCTCGATCGCCCCCATGATCACGTCGAAGAGGGAGTCCTCCCCCCGCTTGTGCCCCTCGGTGCGCGGGAGCCCGTGCCCCTTGGCCCACCGGCCGTTGCCGTCCATGACGATGGCCACGTGCCGGGGCACCAGGTCGGTGGGGATCGCCGGCGGACGGGCGCCGTCCCTGTGCGGATCCGGAGGCGATACGGCCCTTCTCACACTCTCTCCCTGTCGATCGTGTCGTCACTGTCGCCCGGACCGGCGCGGTATCCCGCCCCGTCCGGGTGGCCCCGATCACCGGGGTACCCCTGATCGTCCGGGTAACCGGGATCGTCCGGGTAACCGGGATCGTCCGGGTAGCCCGGGTCGTTCGGGTAGCCCGGGTCGTTCGGAAGGTCCCCTCCAGGCGCGGGGGCGCGGGCGGGGGCGACGACCCTGGGGCGGTCGCCCTCGCGCTCCACATGCCTGAGGGACCTGATGCCGTGCTCCAGATGCCATTGCAGGTAGGCGGCGACGAGGCCGCTGCACTCCACCCGGTGGCGCGGGTCGCTCCCGTCGGCGTACTCCCAGTCGCCGCGCAGCAGCGCCAGCATCAGCGCGAACGTCGGCGGGGCGGGCGTGGCCGCCCCCGGCTGCCGACACCGGGCGCACACCGCGCCGCCCGACGCGATGGCGAATCCGCGCAGCCCGCCGCGAGTCCCGCAGCGGCAGCACTCGTCGAGCGCGGGCGCCCAGCCCGCGACCGACAGCGACCGCAGCAGGTAGGCGTCCAGCACCAGGCGAGGGTCGTGCCCCCGCTCGGCCAGGGTGCGCAGCCCGCCCACCAGCAGCAGGAACTGGCGGAGCGCCGGCTCCCCCTCCTCGCTGGTGAGCTTCTCGGCGGTCTCCAGCATCGCCGTGCCCGAGGTGTAGCGGGGATAGTCGGTGACCAGGTGCTCCCCGTACGGCCTGAGGGTCTCGGCCTGCGTGATCAGGTCGAGCGAGCGCCGCTCGTACAGCTGGAGGTCGACATGGGTGAACGGCTCCAGCCGCGCCCCGAACCGGGACTTGGTCTTGCGGACCCCCTTGGCCGCCGCGCGAATCCGGCCGCCACGGCGGGTCAGCACCGTGACGATGCGGTCGGCCTCGCCCAGCTTCTGGGTGCGGAGGACGACGCCTTCGTCGCGGTAAAGGGTCACCCGCCCATTCTGGCGCACCCGGGGCGGTGCCTTGATCCTCGTACGGGCACCCGCACCGGATCTGCACACGATCCGCACCCCACCGGAGCCTCCGCAACCGGGAACAGAACGCCTATTACGGTCAGTGACCGGAATCGGACGCACCGGTACCGGCAAAGCTGTGGTTTGGATCACATGAAACTGGCAGCGTTGCCCTATGAGATGCGCAATCGTGCCCCCGCATATGCTCGAGCGAATCGCCCGCGACGCCGGCGACGCCGCCCTCCGCGCCCGAGCCCGCCGCACCCTCGTCCTCAGCGCCGCCCAGGCCACCGAGCGCAGAACGCTCATGGTCACCACGCCCGCGCCCAACGAGGACTTCATCCCCGACCGGACCATCCACGACGCCGAGCGACAGGAGCGCCTGCCCGGCAAGACCGTCCGCAGTGAGGGCGGCGCGACCACCGGCGACAAGGGCGTCGACCAGGCCTACGACTGGCTCGGCGCGACCTTCGACTTCTTCGAGGCCGCGTACCGGCGCAACTCCATCGACGGCGCCGGGCTGCCGATGGTCTCCACCGTCCACTACGGCCGCGACTACGACAACGCCTTCTGGAACGGCGAGCAGATGGTCTACGGCGACGGCGACGGCGAGGTGTTCACCGCGTTCACCGGCCCGCTCGACGTCACCGGCCACGAGCTGACCCACGGGATCACCCAGTACAGCGCCGATCTGGCCTACCAGGGCCAGTCCGGGGCGCTCAACGAGTCGCTCTCCGACGTCTTCGGCTCGCTGATCAAGCAGTGGCACGCGAAGCAGACCGCCGACACGGCCGACTGGCTGATCGCCGAGGGCCTGCTCGCCGAGGGCGTGCACGGCGTCGCCCTGCGGTCCATGAAGGCCCCGGGCACCGCCTACGACGACCCCCGCCTGGGCAAGGACCCCCAGCCCGCCCACATGGACAAGTACGTCCAGACCAGCGGCGACAACGGCGGAGTCCACATCAACTCCGGCATCCCCAACCACGCCTTCTACCTGGCCGCGACCGCGATCGGCGGCAACGCCTGGGAGAAGGCGGGCCGGGTCTGGTACGAGACCCTCACCGGCGGCTCGCTCTCGAAGAACATCGAGTTCACCGCCTTCGCGACCGCGACCGTCAAGACCGCCACCCGCATCTACGGCGCGAAGGGCACCGAGACGAGCGCGGTCCGCGAAGCCTGGGCGGGGGTGGGCCTCAAAGCCTGACCCGGCCCCGGAAGCCCGCCCCGCCGGAGAATGAGTGACACAGTGGCCAGACCGGAGCGGCGCGGCATCCGGCCCGACGACGAAGAAAGGCGACGCCATTCGGCGCCTCGGAGGCGGACCGCCTCCGAGGCGTGGTGGCGATGGGACCCGATGGCGGAGAGGGAAGGCGACGCCTCATGCGATGTAGGCGACATCCTGAGGGCGAGCGGGGAACACTGAGTGAGCCGACGCGGTGCCCTCGGGCGCCGGGAGGCGAGCGGGAACACGGCCCGGGGGCGGGCGGGAACACTTTGGCGCCGGTTGGGCGCCCCGAAGGTGAGCGGGTACAGAGTGAGGGTGACAGTGGTCCGCAGCGGCGGGTTCGCTGGGATCGAGAAGCGGGGCGAGTGCGACAGCACCAGCGATCCGGTGCTGGCCAGGCTCGTCGATCGGGTGGACCTGGGGTCGGTGCCTCCGCCCGGACGCATCCCCGACCAGTTCCTCTATCGGATCGACATCGACGGCAGTGAGACCGCCGTGGGTGAGGCCCAGCTCAACGGGCCGTTGCGGGAGCTCGTGCATTACGTGCTCGGCCGGGCTCGCTGAGGCCCCGCGGCCGAGATCGAGGTCCCGGCCGCGGGGCGGGATCAGAGGAGCCGGGCGGAGGCGTCGGACGGGAGCGTGGCCGCGCCCACGTCGGGGCTGTTCCGGTTGACGCGCGAAGGCCCCGGCCGTGAGGTCGTCACGGCCGGGGCCCGAGCAGCGGTCACCCGGGTGGTTCACACCACGGTGACCGGGTCGATCGTCTTCGCGGCGTCGGAAGACACGGTCGGGACCGCGGGCCGAGAGGTTCGGCTCAGGACCCGCGGGTCGGTCGGCCTCGGGACGTGGGCTGGGAGACTCCGATCGGGCTCAGGCGACGCGGGCCACGCGGTTCACCGCGGAGAGCATCGCCTTGAGGGAGGCGGTGACGATGTTGCCGTCGATGCCCGCGCCCCAGACCGAGATGCCGTTCACGTCGCACTCGACGTAGGCCGCGGCGCGGGCGTCGCCGCCGGCGCTCATGGCGTGCTCGGCGTAGTCGAGCACCCGGACCTGGATGCCCACCGTGGCGAGCGCCGCCTCGAACGCCGAGACCGGGCCGTTGCCCACGCCGGCGATCTCGCGGATCTCCCCGTCGATCCGGACGTCGCAGCTCAGCGCGTCCTTCTCGTCCACCCGGGAGGTCGCGCGGTGCGCCAGCAGCCCGGCGCGGGGGCCGTTGGCCAGGAACTCGGCCTCGAAGATCTCCCACATCCGCTCGGGCGTGACCTCGCCGCCGGCGCTGTCGGTGTGCTCCTGCACCACCCGGGAGAACTCGATCTGGAGCCGGCGCGGCAGCTCCAGGGAGTGCTCGGTCTTCATCACGTAGGCGACGCCGCCCTTGCCGGACTGGCTGTTGACCCGGATGACCGCCTCGTAGGAGCGGCCGACGTCCTTGGGGTCGATCGGCAGGTACGGGACCTCCCAGTGGAACCGCTCCACGGGCACGCCGGCCTCGCGCGCGTCCCGCTCCAGGTGGTCGAAGCCCTTGTTGATCGCGTCCTGGTGCGAGCCGGAGAAGGCGGTGTAGACCAGGTCGCCGCCATAGGGGTGCCGCTCGTGCACCGGCAGCTGGTTGCAGTACTCGACCGTCCGGCGGACCTCGTCGATGTCGGAGAAGTCGATCTGCGGGTCGACGCCCTGGGTGAACAGGTTCAGGCCCAGGGTGACCAGGCAGACGTTCCCGGTGCGCTCGCCGTTGCCGAACAGGCAGCCCTCGATCCGGTCGGCGCCCGCCATGTAGCCGAGCTCGGCGGCGGCGACCCCGGTGCCGCGGTCGTTGTGCGGGTGCAGCGACAGGATGACCGAGTCCCGATAGGCCAGGTTGCGGTGCATCCATTCGATCTGGTCGGCGTACACGTTCGGGGTGGCCATCTCGACCGTGGCCGGCAGGTTGAGGATGACCTTCCGGTCGGGCGTCGGCCGCCACACGTCGTTGACGGCGTTGCAGACCTCGACGGCGTAGTCCAGCTCGGTGCCGGTGAACGACTCGGGCGAGTACTGGAAGTAGATCTCGGTGTCGCCCATGTCCTCGGCCAGCTTGGCGCACAGCTTGGCGCCCTCGACCGCGATCGCGGTGATGCCGTCGCGGTCCTGCCCGAAGACGACGCGCCGCTGGAGCGTGCTGGTGGAGTTGTACAGGTGCACGATGGCCTGCTTGGCGCCGCGCACCGACTCGAAGGTCCGCTCGATCAGCTCGGGCCGGGCCTGGGTCAGCACCTGGATCACCACGTCATCGGGGACCAGGCCCTCTTCGATGATCTGCCGGACGAAGTCGAAGTCGGTCTGGCTGGCCGCCGGGAAGCCGACCTCGATCTCCTTGTAGCCCATCCCGACCAGGAGCTGGAACATCCGCAGCTTGCGCTGCGGGTCCATCGGATCGATCAGCGCCTGGTTGCCGTCCCGCAGGTCCACCGCGCACCAGCGCGGGGCCTCGGTGATCACGGCGTCCGGCCAGGTGCGGTCGGCCAGCTTGACGGGTGCGAACGGGCTGTAGCGCTCGAAGGGCATGCCCGAGGTCTGCTGTTGCGGATACATCCGGTGGTTTCCCTCTGCTCGATCCTCCGGCCGACGCTCACGGCGTTGTCCCGCAGCGAGGGAGCCGACCTGTTACAGGCCCCCGCTGCGGCCACTAAGGAGGAGCAGCTCACGCAACACGCCTACCAAACTAACAGACGCCATCCGAGCTACGGAAACCGCGTCCCGCATGCTGAGACTCGTGGCCACTCACCCGTCCCATCAACACCCCTGGACCCCCAGGTCATTCCCCTGATCGCGAGGGCGAGCGGGTGCGGAGCCCCGGCGCCGGCCAGGGCCCGACGATCAACGCGGCCGCACCCGCGCGCCGGATCAGGGCACCAGCACCGAGAGGCAGGTGACGCAGCCCTCCAGCGCCTCGAACTCGCTGATGTCCACGCTCGTCACCCGCAGCCCGTCGGCCGCGAGCCGCCGCGCGGTGCGCGGCGCCGAGGCCGACAGCAGCACGTGGTCGGGCCCGAGCACCACTACGTGCGCGCCCGCTGGCTCGGGTGCGACCCGCAGCCCCGGCAGCGCGGACGTGTCGACCAGCTCGGGGACCCCGATCAGCGTCCCGTCCGGCAGTGCGGTCACCGCCGACTTCAGGTGCAGGCAGCCGCGGGTGCCGACCGGCACGACGCGCCGTCCGCCCAGCAGGGTCGCGAGCTGGCAGATCCCGTCGGCGTTGGTACGGGCTCCGTGCCCGACGTAGACGGTGTTCCCGGCCCGCAGCACGTCGCCGCCGTCGAGCGTCCCGGGCGTCTCGATCCGCGCGACCCGCAACCCGAGATCGCGCACCGCGCGCTCCACCCCCGCCACCTCGCCCCGGCGGCCGGCCTCACCGGACCGCGCGAGCACGGCCAGATCGCCGCACACCACCACGGTGTCCTCCACGAACACCCCGTCCGGCGACGGGCTGTCGGGCACCGCGCGGACCCGCCAGCCGGCGGACCGCAGCGCAGTGACGTATGCCCGGTGCTGCCGCGCGGCCAGCCCGGTGTCGACCGGACGGCGCTCGACGTGCGTGACGATCCCCTCGGCCAGGCGCGGCGCGGGGGCGCGGACCAGCGCCGTCCCGGCGTTCCGCAGGGTGCACATGATCTCGCTCCGCTCGGCGGGTGCGGGCATCGGCCGTCCTCCCTTCGACGAGTGCAGCACTCCGGCCGGCCTCGGGTCAGCGCACCGCCGAATCGGTGATGAGGCTCACAGCGGACACCGACACCCTCAAAAACCACGACACCGGACTCCGTCCATCAAAGCGGGCGTCGTTCCGCACCATCGACCAGCGCGCCCCGCCGTGGCCGCCCCGGCGAACCGGACGCGCCCCTCTACGCTGGATCCATGACTGGTGACCTCGGTTCCGTAGGTGAGGGTGCCCACCCGGAGCCGGCCCCGGTGGGCCCGCGTCCCGACTTCCTTCCGCACGTCGACCGGCACCCGCCGCCGCCCGCGTTCGCCCTGGCGGCCGTCCCGGAGCCGCGGCGCCGGGGCACCGGCTGGAGCATCGCGCTGATCGCGGCGGCGGCGGTCCAGCTCGTGTCGGCGTTCCTGCCGTGGGCGCAGGCCCTGGTGGTCGTCGACCTGTTCGGCCGTCCCCTCAGCCGCAACCTCGGCACCGTCGCCGGGATCGACGCCGACGACCTGGTGATCAGCGTGCCCGTGCTGGCGCTGGTGACCATCGCGATGACCTTCTGGGGCTTCGCCGACCCGCGCATCACCGCGCTCGGCGCCATCACCGGCACGCTGACGCTGCTGGCCTGCGGCCTGTTCGTGCTGCGCCTCGGCGACGTCCGCGACCACATGCCGGACGAGGGCCTGGGCGTCGGCTACCAGATCGGCCTGCGGTACGGCTGGTACGTGGCGGTGGCGACGTCCCTGCTCGTCATCGGCTTGAGCCTGGCGCACCCCGTCACCAGCCGCCTGACCCGCCGCGGCGTCCCGGCGGCGTCCCCCTACCTCGCGCCCCGTCCCGAGGCCGAGCCTGAGGGTCCTCCGGCCGAGCGGCCCGTCCCGGACGAGGCGCCCGCCGCGTCCGATCGCCCGTCCGGCGAGGCCGAGCCCGAACCGGCGCCGCCCTCGGCCGAGGGCGGGAGCCGGACCGGCGAGGAGGGCCGGTCGCAGCCCGAAGGCTGGACGCCGCCCGACGCCTGAGGCGGGATCAGTCGTAGAAGCCGAGGCGGCGGAGCTGCTTGGGGTCGCGCTGCCAGTCCTTGAGGACCTTGATCCGCAGGTCGAGGAAGACCTTGGTGCCGAGCAGGGCCTCGATCTGCTGCCGGGCGCGGGTGCCGACGTCGCGGAGCCGGGCGCCCTTGGTGCCGATGACGATGGCCTTCTGGCTGGGCCGTTCGACGAAGAGGTGGGCGTAGACGTCCATGAGGTCCTCGCGTCCCTCGCGGGGGGCCATCTCGTCGACCACGACGGCGATCGAGTGCGGCAGCTCGTCCCGGACGCCCTCCAGCGCCGCCTCGCGGATCAGCTCCGCCACCAGCGTCTGCTCGGGTTCGTCGGTGAGGTCGCCCTCGGGGTAGAGCGGCATGCCCTCGGGCAGGTGCGAGATCAGCAGGTCGCCGACGAGCCCGACCTGGAACCCGTCGCGCGCCGAGCAGGGCACGATGTCGGCGAACTCGCCCAGCCGGCCGACGGCCAGAAGCTGCTCGGCGACCTGCTCCGGGGGCGTGGTGTCGGTCTTGGTGACGATCGCGACGATCGGGGTCCCCTTGACCCCGGCGAGCTCGCGGGCGATGAACCGGTCGCCGGGCCCGACCGTCTGGTCGGCGGGGACGCAGAAGCCGATCGCGTCGACCTCGGTGAGGGTGGAGCGGACCAGGCTGTCGAGCCGCTCGCCGAGCAGCGTGCGGGGCTTGTGCAGGCCGGGGGTGTCGACGACGATCAGCTGGGCGTCGGGGCGGTGCACGATCCCGCGGATCGCCCGCCGGGTGGTCTGCGGCCGGCTGCTGGTGATCGCCACCTTGGTGCCGACCAGGGCGTTCATCAGGGTCGACTTGCCCACGTTGGGGCGTCCGATGAAGCAGGCGAACCCGGACCGGAAACCCTCGGGCGGTCGTTCGGTCGTCGTGTCTCCCAGCGCTGTCACCCCCCAATTGTCGCCTACCCGACCGATCACATCGGCCATCGGGCCAGCCGGACCGGAGCGGAGCGAGGACCGCCTGGCCCTTCGGCGGGGGTCTGGGGGTCGCCCCCAGGGAGAAACCGGCCAGCCGGACCGGAGCGGAGCGAGGACCGCCTGGCCCTTCGACGGGGGTCTGGGGGTCGCCCCCAGGGAAAAACCGGCCAGCCGGACCGGAGCGGAGCGAGGACCGCCTGGCCCTTCGACGGGGGTCTGGGGGTCGCCCCCAGGGAAAAACCGGCCAGCCGGACCGGAGCGGAGCGAGGACCGCCTGGCCCTTCGACGGGGGTCTGGGGGTCGCCCCCAGGGAAAAACCGGCCAGCCGGACCGGAGCGGAGCAAGGACCGCCTGGCCCTTCGACGGGGGCCTGGGGGGCGCCCACCGCAGCGAAGCGAGGACCGCACGGGGGTTCTAGGCTGGGGGCGTGAGTGAGCTGAGCGGTGAGGACGAGAAGATCATTACGCTGGCGCGGTCCGCGCGGGCGCGTACCGGGGCCGCCGAGGGGGCGGCCGTGCGGGACGAGACCGGGCGGACCTACTCGGCGACCAGCGTCGACCTGCCGTCGTTGAAGCTGACCGCCCTCCAGGTGGCGGTGGCCATGGCGGTGTCCAGTGGCGCCGAGGACCTGGAGGCCGCGGCCCTCGTCACGGGCGGTGACGGCGTCGCCGCGTCCGATGTGGCGGCCGTGCGCGACCTGGGTGCCAAGGCCCCGGTCTTCCTCGCCGCTCCCGACGGGACGCTCCGCTCGACCGTCGGCTGACCGCCGGACCCTCGCCGGGCCCGCCTGATCATGGCGCGCGGGGTCATGGCGCGCCGGCCTGTGGCGGGGTCGTCCCGCGCAGGGCGGCGAGCTTGGCGATGGCCTTCGCGGCGATCCCCTCGAAGCCGTGCGCGCCCCCGGCGCCGAGGGCGCCGGGGGCGGCGAGGACGAGCAGGTCGTCAGCCGTCCGCGCCATGATCATGTCGAGGGCGACCGGCTGCGGGCCCGGCCCGGACCAGTAGCGCACCGCGAACGCGTCGGGGACGGCCGCCGGACGCCGCAGCAGCGCCCGGCGCATGCCGATCCCCCGGTAGCCGAACGTGAACGTGAGCCGGGGGCAGCCCGCGACCGCCCTGCGGCCCCTGTCGACGGCCGCGGCGGCCTTCCCGGACGGCAGCCGGAACACGTGCTGGACCAGGGTCGCCTCGGGTTCCAGGCGGTAGAACGCGGCGTGCGCTTCGGGTGAGCCGCCGTCCCCGCCGAAGTCGCGGGCGCGGATGGCGCCGGTGATCCTCAGCAGGCGGGCGCAGTACGGGTCGTCCGGCCGGAGCCCGTCGAAGGGGTGCTGGTCTTCGGCGGGCAGGAACTCCGGCGGGACGTCGCGTCCGGTCAGGACGGCCGCCGCCAGGACCGCGGAACCCGCCCCTGTGCGCGGTGGGGCGCCGCCGCAGTCGGTGAGGGCCGGGCCGGCGACGCCCAGCGCCGCGCAGGCGGCGAACGCGACGTACCGGACGGTGCGCGGCATGAGATCCCCCCGAATCCCTCAACGCGCCAGAACGTTCCCGCCGGGTAATGAAGTTAACCCTTCGCGCAAATGCGACTACCGGGCGTGCCCAGCGGCGCCGCGGCGTTCTCCGGAGGTGCGGTCCCCCGCCGCGCTCGCACCCGGCGGGCGCCCGCCGACCCGGCGCACCAGCACGGCGCCGATCCGGTTGCGGCGCCCGGCGATGCTCTCGGCCTTGAGCGACAGCCCCGGCGCGCCGTCCGCGCCGTCCGCGCCGACCTCGGCGGTGGAGCCCTCGATCGGCACCCGGCCGAGCGCGTGCGCCAGCAGCCCGCCCACGGTCTCGACCTCCTCGACGTCGAGCTCGACGTCGAACAGCTCGGCCAGATCCTCCACCGGCAGCCGGGCGGTGACCCGGGCCGCGCCGTCCGGGAGCCACTCGACCCGCGGGGCCTCCACGTCGTACTCGTCGGCGATCTCTCCGACGATCTCCTCGAGGATGTCCTCGATGGTGACCAGCCCGGCGGTGCCGCCGTACTCGTCGATCACGATGGCCAGGTGGATCTGCCGGGCCTGCATCTCCCGCAGCAGCTCGTCGATCGGCTTGCTGTCGGGCACGTAGGTGGCCGGGCGCATCACCGACTCGACCGCCTCCACCGACTCGACCTCGCGGTGCTCGTGGCCGCGCCGGACGATGTCCTTGAGGTAGGCGATGCCGACCACGTCGTCCTCGTTCTCGCCGACCACCGGGATCCGCGAGAAGCCGCTGCGCAGGGCCAGCGACATGGCCTGCCGGAGCGTCTTGCCGCGCTCGATGAACACGATGTCGGTGCGCGGCACCATCACCTCGCGGACGAGGGTGTCGCCCAGCTCGAACACCGAGTGGATCATCTGCCGCTCGTCCGGCTCGATCAGGCTGCGCTGCTCGGCGAGGTCGACCAGGTCGCGCAGCTCCGCCTCGGACGCGAACGGCCCCTCGCGGAACCCCCGGCCCGGCGTCAGCGCGTTGCCGAGCAGGATCAGCAGCCGGGGCAGCGGCCCGAACACCCGGGTCACCGGGTGGATCACCGCGGCGCCGGTCAGCGCGATCCGCTCGGCGTGCTGGAGGCCGAGGGTGCGGGGGCCGACCCCGATCGCGACGTAGCTGACCACGATCATCAGCACCGCGGCGACGACGTAGGCCCGCCAGGTCTCGTCCAGCCAGGAGATGCACAGATCGGCCACGATCACCGTGGCGACCAGCTCGCAGCCGATCCGCAGCAGCAGCACCATGTTGAGGTAGCGGGCCGGGTCGGCGACGACGTCGGCCAGCCGTCCGGCGCCGCGGCGCCCGTCGCGGACCAGCTCCTCCACCCGGACCCGCGACACCCGGGCCAGCGCGGTCTCGGTGCCGGCGAGCAGCCCGGCGAGGACGACCAGGCCCACCGCCAGGGCCGACAGCCATCCCTGAGCCGTGCTCATCGCCGGGCGGCGTGCCAGGAGTCGAGCAGCTCAGCCTGGAGGCCGAACATCTCCTTGTGCTCGTCGGGCTCGGCGTGGTCGTAGCCGAGCAGGTGCAGGATGCCGTGCGTGCAGAGCAGCTCGAGCTCGTCGCGGGTGCCGTGCCCCGCCGTCCGCGCCTGCCGCTCGGCGACCGCCGGGCACAGCACCACGTCGCCGAGCAGCCCAGGCTCGGCGTCGTCGTCGTCGGAGCCGCCCGGCATGTGGCCGGGCCGCAGCTCGTCCATCGGGAACGACAGCACGTCGGTCGGGCCCGGCTCGTCCATCCACTTCTCGTGCAGCTCGGTCATCGCGTCCTCGTCGACCAGCAGCACCGACAGCTCGGCCAGCGGGTGCACGCGCAGCCCGTCCAGCACGTGCCGGGCCAGGTCGCCGAGCCGCTTCTCCTCGACCGGGACCCCGGACTCGTTCAACACTTCGATGCTCATCTAACGCCCCCGCTTGCGGGACGCGCCGCGTCCCGCCGCCCCCTGCTCGATGCCCGCCACCTGCGACTCGTCGAACCGGCTGTAGGCGTCGACGATGTCGGTCACCAGCTTGTGCCGGACGACGTCGCGGCTGTTCAGCCGGCAGAAGTGGATGTCCTCGACGCCCTCCAGGATGTCCTGGACGACCCGCAGCCCGCTCTTGTTCCCGCTGGGCAGGTCGACCTGGGTGACGTCGCCGGTCACCACCACCTTGGAGCCGAAGCCGAGCCGGGTGAGGAACATCTTCATCTGCTCGGGCGAGGTGTTCTGCGCCTCGTCGAGGATGATGAACGAGTCGTTAAGGGTGCGCCCCCGCATGTAGGCCAGCGGCGCCACCTCGATGGTGCCGGCCGCCATCAGCCGCGGGATCGAGTCGGGGTCGACCATGTCGTGCAGCGCGTCGTACAGCGGGCGCAGGTAGGGGTCGATCTTCTCGTAGAGCGTGCCGGGCAGGAAGCCGAGCCGCTCGCCGGCCTCGACCGCCGGCCGGGTCAGGATGATGCGGTTGACCTTCTTGTCCTGGAGCGCCCGGACCGCCTTGGCCATGGCCAGGTAGGTCTTGCCGGTGCCGGCCGGGCCGATGCCGAACACGATCGTGTGCTTGTCGATCGCGTCGACGTACCGCTTCTGGTTGACCGTCTTCGGGCGGATCGTCCGGCCCCGTCCGGACAGCACGTCGAGGGTCAGCACCTCGGCCGGGCTCTCGCCGTCCCCGCCGCGCAGCATCGCCAGGCTCCGCTCGACCGCGTCGGGGGTGAGCTGGGTGCCGCTCCTGAGCAGGTCGACCAGCTCGGTGAAGAGCCGGGAGATCAGCTCGGACTCGGCCTCGGGGCCGGTCACGGTGATCTCGTTGCCGCGCACGTGGATGTCGCTGCGGAAGGCGTGCTCGATGACGTGCAGCAACTCATCCCGGGAGCCGAGGAGGCTCACCATCGAATGGTCGTCGGGCACCACGATCTTCATCTGGGCGCGCGGGCCACCCGGTCCGCCGCGCTTCGCCTGGGTTGATTCGACCATCAGCGGGCCTTGCGGCCTCTCCGACCTGCCTTCTGTGTGCTCCGGGTGTCCAGCCTCCGTCACATCCATGGTACTGGGCGCCCACGGCGGCACGCCGCCGCATTTCCGCCCGCCCGCCCCGGCCGCCGCCCGCGAAACGGCGGGCGGCCCCAGGGCCGGTGCGGGCGCCCGGTGCGGTGCGGGTCAGCCGGGCGGCCAGTTGAGGCCGCGCCCGGCGAGCACGTGCGCGTGCACGTGGAGCACCGTCTGGCCGGCCTGCGGGCCGGTGTTGAACACCACCCGGTAGCCCGGCTCGGCCGCCCCCTCGTCCGCCGCGACCTGGTGGGCCTCCCCGAGCACCTCGGCCAGCAGCCCGGCGTCGGTGGCGGCGAGCTCCGCGACGGACGGGTGGTGCTCCTTGGGGATGACCAGCACGTGCGTGGGGGCCTGCGGGTTGATGTCGCGGAACGCGAGGACGCGTTCGGTCTCCCGGACGACCTTGGCCGGCACGTCCCCGGAAACGATCTTGCAGAACAGGCAGTCCGTCATCGCTCTCCTCCCAGCGGCCGTGACCGCTCCGGAATCCTATCGAGACCTGGGCGGGACGCGGCCCGCCACGGCCGTGCCGCGGGCCCGAAATCGCTTGATCAACATCCGCTGGATACGCCTCGTCCCGCCCGCTCACTGGCTATGGTTGGCAACTCAGGCGTTCCCCCCGGCCCGTACAGGACGCGCGCCTCGCCTCGGCCGTCGGGGTTCGCCCCTTCGCGCCGCGCCGAAGGCACCGTCCGTCCGGACGGCTGGGGGGCGGCAAAGGCGGCGGACAGGTGACCGAGGCAAGACAGAAGATGCCCTTTCGTAAACCCGACGACGGGGGCGCGCGTCCCACTGATGTGACCGAGACCCTCGTGGCCAGGGGCGCGGCGGGCGCGGTGGCCGTCGCCTGGGACGCCGATCAGGCCGTGACCGCGCTCTACAGCGCCAACTACCGTTCGCTCGTGCGGCTCGCGGCGATGCTCGTCCGCGACTCCGGGACGGCCGAGGAGGTCGTCCAGGACGCGTTCGTGGCGATGCACGGCGGCTGGCGGCGGCTGCGCGACCCCGACAAGGCCCTGTCCTACCTGCGCCAGTCGGTGGTCAACCGCTCCCGGTCGGTGCTGCGGCACCGGGCCGTGGTCGAGAAGTACGCCCCCAAGGGCCTGCCCGACGCGCCCAGCGCCGAGGCCGGGGCCATCGGGGAACTGGAGCGGTCCGCGGTGATCGACGCGCTCGCGGGGCTCCCCGGCCGGCAGCGCGAGGCGCTCGTCCTGCGCTACTACGCCGATCTGTCCGAAGCGGAGATCGCCAACGCGATGGGCATCTCCCGCGGTGCCGTCAAGAGCCACACGGCACGCGGCATGACCGCGCTACGCAACGTCCTGGAGCAGTTCTCATGACCACCCACCCCGACGACGAGCACAGCGAGATCCTGCGCCGTGCCCTGCACGCGGAGGCGGACGAGGTCATCCCCGCGGGCGACGGCCTGGAACGCATCCGGGCCCGCATCGAGCAGAGCGAGCGGCGCCGGGTCGCCCGCTACTGGCTCACCCCCGGCTGGACGCGCCCGGTGCTGGCCGTCGCCGCCGCCGTGGCCATCGCCGGCATCGGCGTGTCCGCGCCGCAGACGATCAGCCTCATCCAGCAGTCGGTGGGCAACAACGGCCCGTCCGGCAAGAGCCACGACGACTCCACCGACGCCGACCGCACCGCCACCACGAGCGGGCCGGACGGTCAGCCGGTCCCCGTGTCCCCGGGCGAGCCCGGGTCCGGCACCCCGAGCGAGCCGCCGTCGTCGGAGCCGGCGACCGCGCCGGGATCGCCGCTGTGCGCCTCCTCGCCCGCCGCCGCGGGGGCGGGCGCCACGCCGGGCCGCTCGGCCCCGATCCGGGAGCCGGGCGAAGGCGACACGGCCGCCGGCAAGCCCTGCGGGACCGGGCAGACCCCGCCGACGACGCCCTTGCCGTCGCCGACCACGACGACGCCGAAGCCGACCGACCCGGACCCGCCCACCGAGCCGCCGACGGAGGAGCCGCCGACCGAGACCCCGCCGGCCTCCGAGTCCAGCAGCGCGTCCAGTCCGTGACCCCGCCCCGGCGGGGTGTCACCAGCGGCCGGTGGCCGCCAGCAGGACCGACGCGGCGGCCACGCCCGCGGTCGAGGTGCGCAGCACCGTCGGGCCGAGCCGGGTGGCCCGGCCACCGGACGCGGCGAAACGGTCAAGCTCCTCGTCGGTGATGCCGCCCTCGGGGCCCACGACGAGCACGATCTCACCCGTGGCCGGGGGCTCGACGGCGCTGAGCGGCGCGTCGGCCTCCTCATGCAGGATCAGCGCGAGGGACGCGGCGGCGATCCGGCCGGCCACCGCGGGCGTGGCGGCCAGGTCGGCGACCTCGGGCAGCCGGGTGCGGCGGGCCTGCTTGGCCGCCTCGCGGGCGGTGTTGCGCCAGCGCGCGAGGGCCTTGTCGCGGCGTTCGGGCCGCCACTGCGTCACGCAGCGGGACGCGGCCCACGGCACGATCTCGTCGACGCCGACCTCGGTCATGGTCTCGACGGCCAGCTCACCCCGGTCGCCCTTCGGGAGGGCCTGGACGACCACCAGGCGCGGCTCCGGGGGCGGCTGGTGATGCCGGGCCAGCACGTCCAGCGTCAGGGCCGCGCGGCCCGTCTCGACGACGACGCACTCGGCCAGCAGCCCGGCCCCGTCGGTGAGGTCGACGCGCTCGCCCGAGCGCAGCCGCCGCACGGTGGCGGCGTGCCGCCCCTCGGCGCCGCCGAGGACGACGCGGTCGCCCTCCAGCTGGCCGCCGTCTGCGAGGAACACCGGCGGACTCATCGACCCCCCACGGACGGAACCGAGCCCCTTGAGCGGAGCCCGGAGCGGAAGCCCCCGGAACGGAATCCCTGAACGGCGGTCCCGTCGGGGCCTCCGTCACGGCGGGGGATCGCCGTGGCGGCCTTCCTGATAGGCCGCCACGGTGACTCTTCAGTGCTGGTTGAACACGTCCCAGATGCGGGACAGCTTGCCGCGCTGGCCCGGCGCGAACTTGCCCGGGGGCCGCTCCTCGCCGCGCAGCTTGGCCAGTCGCCGCAGCAGATCCTCCTGCTCCTCGTCGAGCCGGTGCGGCGTCTCCACGTTCACGTGGATCATCAGGTCGCCGCGACCGCTCTCGTTGAGGTGCCGGACGCCCCGGCCGTACATCGTGATGACCTGGCCGGACTGCGTGCCGGGCTTGATGTCGATGCCCTCGGGGCCGTCGAGGCTCTCGATGGTGACGTTGGTGCCGAGCGCGGCGGCGGTCATCGGGATCTGCACGGTGCAGTGCAGGTCGTCGCCCTCCCGCTCGAAGATCGGGTGCGGCTTCTCGGCGATCTCCAGGAACAGGTCGCCGGGCGGGCCGCCGCCGGGGCCGATCTCGCCCTCGCCCGCGAGCTGGATGTGGATGCCGTTCTCCACCCCGGCGGGGATCTTGACCTTGACCGTCCGGCGGGTGCGGACCCGGCCGTCGCCCGAGCACTCGGGGCAGGGGTTGCGGATCACCGAGCCGAACCCGCCGCACTGCGGGCACGGGCGCGCGGTCATGACCTGGCCGAGGAACGAGCGCTGCACCTGCTGCACCTCGCCCCGCCCGTGGCAGGTGTCGCAGGTGTCGGGGTGGGTGCCCGGCGCGCAGCCGCTGCCCTCGCAGCTCGTGCAGGCGACCGCGGTGTCGATGGACAGCTCGCGGGTGGTGCCGAACGCCGTCTCCTGGAGGTCGAGCTCGACCCGCAGGGTGGCGTTGCGCCCGCGCCGCGCCCGGGACCGGGGGCCGCGCGAGGCCGAGGTGCCGAAGAACGCGTCCATGATGTCGCTGAACGGGAACCCGGCCCCGGCGAAGCCGCCCGCGCCCCCACCCCCGCCGCCGGACGCGAACGGGTCGGCGCCGAGGTCGTACATCTCGCGCTTGCGGGGGTCGGAGAGCACCTCGTACGCCTGGGTGATCTCTTTGAACTTCTCCTGGGTCTCCGGGTCCGGGTTGACGTCCGGGTGGAGTTCGCGCGCGAGCCGGCGGTAGGCCTTCTTGACCTCGTCGGCGCCGGCGTCGCGCCGGACGCCGAGGGTCGCGTAGTAGTCGTTGGCCACTTACGACCCCGCCAGGATCTGTCCGACGTAGCGTGCCACTGCCCGTACCGCTCCCATCGTGCTGGGGTAATCCATGCGTGTCGGCCCGAGCACACCGAGCCGGGCCAGGGTGAGGTCGCCGACGCCGTAGTCGGCGGCGACGACCGAGGTCGACCGGAGTCCCTCATCGGGGTTCTCGGTACCGATCCGAACCGTAACTGTAGAGGAGTCGCCGGTCTCACCGAGCAGCCGCATCAGCACCACCTGTTCCTCCAGGGCCTCCAGCACGCCGCGCAGGCTCAGGGAGAAGTCCATCGCGGCCAGGTTGGCCGCGCCGGCGAAAACGATCTTCTCTTCGTGCTTCTCGACGAGCGTCTCCAGCAGCACCGACAGCACCGCCGCGGCGAGCGGGCGCTCGTCCGCACCGACCTGGTCGGGCAGGTCGGCGACCGCGACCGGGACCTCGCCCAGCCCGCATCCGTCGAGGCATGTGTTGAGCAACGCCCGCAGGTGCCCGATCGATTCCTCGGAGACCGTGCCGTGGGTCTCGATGACCCGCTGCTCGACCCGCCCGGTGTTGGTGATCAGGACCAGCAGGAGCCGTTCGGAGGCGACCGGGACCAGCTCGACATGCCGCACCGACGAGCGGGTCAGCGACGGGTACTGCACCACGGCGACCTGCCGGGTGAGCTGGGCGAGCAGCCGGACGGTGCGGCCGACGACGTCGTCGAGGTCGTAGGCGCCGCTCAGGAACGTCTCGATCGCGCGGCGCTCGGCGCCGGAGAGCGGCTTGATGTTGGACAGCCGGTCGACGAACAGCCGGTAGCCCTTGTCGGTAGGGACGCGGCCGGCGCTGGTGTGCGGCTGGGCGATGTAGCCCTGCTCCTCCAGCACCGCCATGTCGTTGCGGATCGTCGCCGACGACACGCCGAGATTGTGCCGGTCCACCAAGGCCTTGGAGCCCACCGGCTCGTTGGTGGAGACGAAGTCCTCGACAATGGCGCGCAGGACCGCGAGTTTCCGGTCGTCGAGCACGTGGTCACCTCCCTGCCCCCGTACTGGCACTCCGTACTTCCGAGTGCCAAGTGTACGGCCAGGCGGGGGCACTCCGGGGGTGCCGGACGGCCTCGCTCTCGTTAGAGTGCCCAACCGTGCGGAGCAAGGACTACGGTGACGACATTCTGGCGGGAGACTGGCGACTACCCCGCAAAGGCCAGATACCGGAGATCCCGGCCGAACCCGGCCTGGTGGCGGAGGACCCCGGAAGCGGCTTCTGCGGCGCGGTCGTCGGCTGCGACAAGTTCGGGGTCACGCTGGAGGACCGGTTCGGCAAGCGCCGGATCTTCCCGCTCGACAAGTCGGGCTTCCTGATCGACGGACGGCCCGTCACGCTGGTGCGGCCGGACGCGGCCCCGCGCGCGCCCGCCCGCTCGGCCTCCGGGTCGATCGCGGTGCGCGGCCTGCGCGCCCAGGTGGCCAAGGAGAGCCGCATCTACGTGGAGGGCGTCCACGACGCCGAGCTGGTCGAGAAGATCTGGGGCCACGACCTGCGGGTCGAGGGCGTCGTCGTGGAGTACCTGGAGGGCGTGGACGACCTCCCCGCGATCGTCGAGGAGTTCGGCCCCGGCGCGGGCAGGCGCCTCGGCGTGCTGGTCGACCACCTGGTGGAGGGCTCCAAGGAGAGCCGGATCGCCGCGCAGGTCTCGTCCCCCCACGTGCTGATCACCGGCCACCCGTTCATCGACATCTGGGAGGCGGTCAAGCCCGCCGCCGTCGCGATTCCCGCCTGGCCGCGGGTCCCGCGCGGCGTATCTTGGAAGGAGGGTGTGCTCACCGCGCTGGGTTGGGGAGACAACGTGGGCGCCGCCTGGAAGCGGATCCTCGGGTCCGTCGACTCCTTCACCGACCTGGAGCCGGCCCTGCTCGGCCGCGTCGAGGAACTGATCGACTTCGTGACCGTCCCCGATCCCTAGATCCCCGCCGCCGCCCTGGACGAGGAGCAACGCGATGACGCACGGGCCACCCGAGGACCAGCCCGGCCGGGAACGGCCGGAGTACGAGCAGCCCGGGTACGGGCAGCCTGGATACGGCCAGTCCGGATACGGACAGCCTGGATATGGGCCCGAGTACGGACAGCCCGGGTACGGACACCCGCCGGAGTACGGGCAGGCGCCCGGGTACGGGCAGCCGGGGTACGGGCAGGCGCCCGGGTACGGCGGACAGATGCAGCCCTACGGACCCGGGGCGTACGGGGCGTACGCCCCGGTGACGCAGGACGAGCGGACCTGGGCGCTGCTGACCCATCTCGGGCAGCTGGTCCTGTGGTTCGTCTCGCTCGGTTTCCTGGCCCCGCTGCTGGTCTTCCTGATCAAGAAGGACGAGTCGCCGTTCCTGCGCCACCACGGCGCGCAGGGCCTCAACTTCACCATCACCCAGATCATCTACTCGGTGATCAACATCGCGCTGATGTTCGTGCTGATCGGCTTCCTGACCGCGATCGCGCTCGGCATCACGCAGATCGTGTTCCTGATCATCGCGGCGGTGGCGGGCAACCGGGGCGACTGGTACAGGTTCCCGGCGTTCATGGCCTGGCCGATGGTCAAGTGAGGTCGCGGACGACGGCGTCGGCGAGGAGCCGGCCGCGGGTGGTGAGGACGGCCCTGCCGCGTTCGCGGTAGGGCCCGGCCTCGATCAGCCCGTCGCCGATCGCGCGGGCCACCGCCGCGTCGTCCAGCAGCGCGGCCGGGCAGCCGTCGGCGAGGCGCAGCTCCAGCATGATCCGTTCGATCCGGCGGTCGGCGTCGTCCAGGACCTCGCGCGCGTGCGCGGGTGTGACGCCCTCGGCCAGCCGGGCCGCGTAGGCGGCGGGATGCTTGACGTTCCACCAGCGGGTACCGCCGACGTGGCTGTGCGCGCCGGGCCCGACGCCCCACCAGTCGGCGCCGGTCCAGTAGAGGAGGTTGTGGCGGCAGGCCGCGCCGGGGCCGGTGGCCCAGTTGGAGATCTCGTACCAGCGCAGGCCATGAGCGCTCAGCATCTCGTCGGCCATCAGGTAGCGGTCGGCCATCGCGTCGTCGTCGGGGGTGGCCAGCTCGCCGCGGCGGACGCGGGCGGCCAGCCGGGTGCCCTCCTCGACGATCAGCGCGTACGCCGACACGTGGTCGGGGCCGGTGGAGAGCGCCGCCTCCAGGGAGAGCCGCCAGTCCTCGTCGCTCTCCCCCGGCGTCCCGTAGATCAGGTCGAGGTTGACGTGCTCGAAGCCGGCCTTCCGGGTCCAGTCCACGACGAGCGGGACGCGCCCGGGGGTGTGCGTGCGGTCGAGGACCTTCAGGACGTGCTCGCGGGCGCTCTGCATGCCGTACGAGACGCGGGTGAACCCGGCCTCGCGCAGGCCCTCCAGGTACGCCTGGTCGACCGACTCGGGGTTGGCCTCGGTGGTGACCTCGGCGCCTGGCGCCAGCCCGAACTCGGCGTCGACGGCCGCGAGGATCCGGCCGAGGTCGTCCGGCGGCAGCAGCGTCGGGGTTCCGCCGCCGACGAACACGGTCTCGACCGGCAGGTCGGCGTCGCCGAGCACCCGCCGCGCCATCCGCACCTCGGCGATCGCGGTGTCGGCATAGGAGTCGCGGCTCGCGCCCGGGCCCAGCTCGGTCGCGGTGTAGGTGTTGAAGTCGCAGTAGCCGCAGCGGGTCACGCAGAACGGGACGTGGACGTAGAAGGCGAACGGGCGCGTGCCCAGCCCCTCCGTGGCGCCGCGGGGCAGCGCGCCGTCAGCGGGAACGGGGTCACCATCGGGAAGGGTCGCGGGCACCCCTCAAGTCTGCCGTGCCCGGACCCGTGCCCAAGCCGGGCGTGTCCCGGGGCACGGGTTCGGGTTCGGGTTCGGCCCTATGGACCTCGTCGCCGCGTCAGGCGTCGCGGAGCTTGGCGCGCAGCCAGGCCGGGATGTGATCGTCGGAGCGCGGGAAGCGGTCGAGGTCGATGACATAGGCGGCCGGGTCGAGCGCCGGGGTGAAGTCGGGCTCGCCGTCGTAGTCGAACTCGGCGCTGAACCGGCCGGACCTCTCGATGTCGAGGCGGGCGGTGAACCACGCGCCCTTCCCCCGGCGGTACATGACGCGGCGCAGCTCGTCCATCTTGCCGATGGCGTGCCCCGGGGGGAAGGCCTGCCGCATCCCGCCCTCGGAGTCGACGACCTCGAACGAGGCGCTGTCGATGCCGACCGTCGCCCGGAACTCGAAGCCGAGCCGTTCCCAGCCGAACGGCGCGGCGGAGCGCAGCGCGCGGACGGCCCCGTCCACCGTTTCCCGCTCTTTCGGGGAACGCAGAACCTGCTCGGAGTGGGTCACGCTCGAACCTCCGGAACCGTCGCGGCCGCTGCCCTCCGACCGTACCGACATAGCGGCCCGGACCAAGCAGCGGCGCCCGTGTCGCGGCGAACCACCGCGACGCCTCTGGGGACCATACGTGACGATCTTGGCTGATCGCCGCGCAGATCCCCCGTCGTCCCGGCGGCCGGCCGAGCGTCCGGCCGCCCGCCCGGACGGACCGTCGTCCGTTCGCCCCGTCCGACCGTCGCGCCCCGGTACGTCCCGGTGCGTCCGGTGTGTTCGCAGCGCCCGCGCTGTGGCCGGCGGGGGCGGATAGGCTCGGCCGAATGCGGGACGAGGGGGATGTGGGGGCGGCCGTGTACGGGCGGGTGCCCGCGCGCGTGGTGCTGCGCGGCGAACCGGGTGGCTGGCACTACGTGATCGTCGACAAGGCGTCCACCGAGGAGCGGCACGGGCTCGCCGGACCGGGGGTCCGCTGGCGGACCGGCGGCGGGAACGACCCCGAACCCCCGTGGTGGCGCCGCAGGCTCGCCGACGCGGCCGAGGCCATGCGCGAGACGATCGCCTGGCGGCTCACCGACCGGACCTTCGCCGAGCTGGGCGTGGAGGCCGACATCGCCTGGTTCGCGGTGGACGACCCGGTCTCCTGGGAGGGGCTGGTCACGCTCCGCGACCCCGACCCGGCGCGCTTCCCGGGCCGGGCGGCGCCGTTCCTGATCACCCTGGAGCCCGGACGCGGCGCCCTGCTCCCGGACGCCAGCCTGCTGTTCTCCACGCGGGCCCCGGACGTGTGGGCGACCCTCGCCGCGGTCGCCGAGCGATGTGCGACCGCCCCGCCCACCCCGTCGCCGGTGTGCGGCTGGGCGGGGCACCAGGGGGTGCGGGTCGGCCGGGGGCGGCTCGCGCTGTCCACCGAACGCGGCGCGGACGGCGTCGAGCGGCTCGGCGAGATCTTCGGCGCCCGCGGCCCCGGTTGGGGCGGCTCCCCCGAGCTGCGGGTCCGGCTCGACGGCATCGACCTCCTGGACGAGACGGCGGCCGACGTGGTCGCGCTCTTCCGCGAGCTCGGGCATGAGGTGGTCCGGCGAGGCCGGACGGTCCGGCTGCCCGCGCTCGGCCTCATGCTCTCCGAACCCGAACCCGAGCCCACCGCGGACGGGGACGCCGTCCTCGAGGAACGCTTCACCGGGGTGTCGCTCCAGCCGCCGTCCGACGACGCCCCCGCCCCCCGCTGGGCCCGAGGCTGAACGCGGGACGGCTCTCAACCGTCCCGACACTCACGAGGGACCGGTTCTTCACCCGAACGCGACCGCGTCCCTCTAGGTTCGCCGCTCATGAGATGCCGCGTGCGTTACGCCGCCTCCGGCCTCACCGGTGCCCTCGCCGGTGCACTCCTCTACTCCGTCCCCGCCTCCGCAGCCTCCCCGGTCCCCGCAACCCCTGCTGCCTCCGCCAGCACTCTCACCCTCGACCGGGGCGGCCCCGCCCGCTCCCTGTCCTACTCGGCCGGACGGGACGGCGAGGCCGTCATCGCCTTCACCGTCGCCGCGCCCGGCGTCTCCTGGGCTCGTAAGGGAGCCGAGTCCGCAGTGGTGTCGCTGGCCGTGGACGGGCGTCACGTGACCGATCTGGTGGTCCCCTCGTCCGACCCGACACCGCGCAGCCTCGGGCTGGGGCGTCTGCGCCGTGGGAAGCACAAGGTGACTCTGCGCTTCGCCCAAGGCAGCGCCCCGGCCGCACGTCGCGTCGTCCTCACCCGGCCGCAGGTGCGGATGCCGCAGGCGGACCAGCTCGCGCTACGGCACGCGCCCATCGTCGTCGGACGCACCGGCTGGCCGTTCGGCGACCCGTACCAGAACGCGCGCACCGACACCCCGCTGATCGCCTGGCATGAGATCCGGCCCGCCGGCCAGGGCGGGGCCGGCGCCCCTGGCCACCGCGTGCTGGAGTACTCGCTGGTATGGAGCAATGAGGACGGCGGCACCGACACTCCCGCCTTGATGGCCCGCTGGGGACGCACGACCGACATCGAGTGGGTGTACCGCGTCGAGGTGGACGCGTCCGGACGGCGCGTCGCGGACACCGGCGTGTACCAGGCGCCGCAGCATCTGACGCTGAAGTTCACCGGCCGCTACGAGGGCGACCACCCCGTCCTCCAGACCTGCACCGACAACAACAACATGTGCGACGTCGTCAGCCCGGACGCGCCGCTGCGATTCCTGCCGGACGCGTCCGGGACCCGGCCCGCCTCGCGCGCCCGCGAGGTGGTGATGGACCGCGAGCCGTGGACCTACCGGGTCATGGCCCAGGAGATGGTGCGCGAGGCGAAGATCGAGAAGCCGTCCGACCCCGGCACTCGGGAGGTCGGCGACCAGCGCGCCTACCTGTTCATCGAGTTCGCCAAGCGGACCGGCGACGCCGCGGGCGGCGGGTCGGTGCCCGGAGTGACGCTGGGCGTGCGGCTCCGGCGCGATCCGTCCCGCGTCTACCGTTCCGACCACGGTGAACGCACCTGGTCGATCGACCGGGACGGCGCGGTCGCCACCACGGTCGAACTGCCCGAGGGCACCACCGCCGGCGACATCGCGAGCATCGAGGCCGTCCGGCAGCCGGTGGGGCTCGGCGACAACGGCGCCCCCGCGACGGTCACGTCGGTCGGCCGCGGGTTCTTCCTGCGCGGCGCGTACCTTCCGCAGCGGTCGTTCGTCCAGTGGAAGGGATCGGTGACGCTCACCGCCGCGTCCCCCGTCTCCGTCCTCTGGCGGCCCTGACCCGCCACCGCCGTCCGGGATCGCGGCGTGCCGTCACTGCCCGGCCATTCCCCTGAGCAACTCATTTCGGGACGGCACGCCGCAAACAATCTGAAAGCGGGAACCATCGAACTTCGGGCGCGTCCAAAGAGTCGTACACTTCGCCAACAACTCCAGCCGACACCGGAGAGGACACCCGCCATGGCCTACGGGCCTCCCCCGTCACCCGGCCAGGGCCGGCAGCCCGCCTGGCAGCAGTCCGCCTGGCAGCAGCCCGGGCCTCCGCCCCCTCCTCCGGACCCGCAGGGCCGCGGCACCGCGCAGATGCCCGGCCACTTCGGCCCGGTCAGCCACGACGACACGACCTGGTCGCTGATGGCCTACCTCGGCCAGTTCCTGGTCGGCGCGATCGCCCCGGCGATCGTCTACCTCGGGAAGGCCCGCTCGCCGTTCGTCCGGCGGCACGCCGCGCAGGGGCTCAACATCGGCATCGGCGCGTTCGTCGTCTGGGTCGTCGCCGGGCTGCTCTCGCTCGCCGTGAGCCTTCTCATCTGGGTGCCGATCCTCTACACGGCCGCGGTCATGTTCTTCCTGGTGCACGCGGCCAGAGCGGCCAACCGCGGCGAGTTCCGCAGCACTCCCAAGATCATCGCCTGGCCGCTGGTGAAGTGACCCCCGGGCGCGAGTCCGGGGCGATGCGGGTCCGGCGCGGTGCAGACCGTCACCGCGCCGGCCCGTGCACCGCTACTTCCGGCCCTTGTCGCCCGGGGCCTCGCTGCCGGTGGACAAGGCGGCGACGAACGCCTCCTGCGGGACGTCGACCCGGCCGATCGTCTTCATCCGCTTCTTGCCCTCCTTCTGCTTCTCCAGCAGCTTGCGCTTACGGGAGATGTCGCCGCCGTAGCACTTGGCGAGGACGTCCTTGCGGATGGCGCGGATGTTCTCACGGGCGATGATGCGGGCCCCGATCGCCGCCTGGATCGGCACCTCGTACTGCTGCCGCGGGATGAGCTCCTTGAGCTTGGCCGTCATCCGCAGCCCGTACTCGCGGGACTTCTCCTTGTGCACGATCTGGCTGAACGCGTCGACCGACTCGCCCTGCAAGAGGATGTCGACCTTCACCAGGTCGGACTCCTGCTCGCCGCTCGGCTCGTAGTCGAGCGAGGCGTAGCCGCGGGTGCGCGACTTGAGCTGGTCGAAGAAGTCGAAGATGATCTCGGCGAGCGGCAGCGTGTAGCGGATCTCGACCCGGTCCTCCGACAGGTAGTCCATGCCGAGCAGCACGCCGCGGCGGCCCTGGCACAGCTCCATGATCGCGCCGATGTGTTCGCTCGGGGACAGCAGAGTGGCCCGGACGATCGGCTCGTACACGGTGTCGATCTTGCCCTCGGGGAACTCGCTGGGGTTGGTGACGACGTGCTCGGTGCCGTCCTCCATGACCACCCGGTAGACCACGTTGGGCGCGGTGGAGATCAGCGACAGGTCGAACTCGCGCTCCAGCCGCTCGCGGACGATCTCCATGTGCAGCAGCCCGAGGAACCCGCAGCGGAACCCGAACCCGAGCGCCACCGACGTCTCGGGCTCGTACACCAGCGCGGCGTCGTTGAGCCGCAGCTTGTCGAGCGCGTCGCGCAGCTCGGGGTACTGGTCGCCGTCCACCGGATAGAGGCCGGAGAACACCATCGGCTTGGGGTCCTGGTAGCCGCCGAGGGCCACCGGCGCGGGCCGGGCCGAGGTGGTGACGGTGTCGCCGACGCGCGCCTGGCGCACGTCCTTCACCCCGGTGATCAGATAGCCGACCTCGCCGACGCCGAGGCCCGCAGCGGGCTTGGGCTCCGGGGAGATCACCCCGACCTCCAGGGTGTCGTGCGCCGACCCGGTCGACATCATCATGCTCTTGTCGCGGCGGGACAGGTGCCCGTCGATGATCCGCACGTACGTCACCACGCCGCGGTAGGTGTCGTACACCGAGTCGAAGATCAGCGCGCGGGCCGGGCCGTCGGGGTCGCCGACCGGCGCCGGCACCACCTCGACGATCCGGTGGAGCAGCTCGGTGACGCCCTCGCCGGTCTTGCCGGACACCCGCAGCACGTCGGACGGTTCGCAGCCGATGATCCCGGCCAGCTCCGCGGCGTACTTGTCCGGCTGCGCCGCGGGCAGGTCGATCTTGTTGAGCACCGGGATGATGTCCAGGTCGGCCTCGATCGCCAGATAGAGGTTGGCCAGCGTCTGCGCCTCGATCCCCTGCGCCGCGTCCACCAGCAGCACCGCGCCCTCGCAGGCGGCCAGCGACCGGGACACCTCGTAGGAGAAGTCCACGTGGCCCGGGGTGTCGATCAGGTTGAGCACGTACCCGCGGCCGTCCGCGCCGGTCCACGGCAGCCGGACCGCCTGGCTCTTGATGGTGATGCCGCGCTCGCGCTCGATGTCCATCCGGTCGAGGTACTGGGCGCGCATCTGGCGGTCCTCGACCACCCCGGTCAACTGCAACATCCGGTCGGCGAGCGTCGACTTGCCATGGTCGATGTGCGCGATGATGCAGAAGTTGCGGATGATCGCGGGGTCGGTCTTGTTGGGCTCTGGCGCTGGCACCGGGGTCCGTTCACAAACTCGCAGGTGGACAGGGAAATGACGGATCTTGCCGTATCCCATGTTCCCATGGCGGCCGGGATGCTCCGTGCACCGGTCCGGGCGCCGGTTTGGGGCCGGGCGGCGGGATTGGTAAGCTGTGCGTCTGCGTGTGGCGTACCGTCGTGCCTCGGGGCATCGACCGCCCCGTTAAACCGTTCGTTGGAGCCTGCCCCGCGCTGAGGGCAGGCGAGGATCGCAACCAAGGCTGAGGCACTACGACGTGGCTAACATCAAGTCCCAGATCAAGCGGAACAAGCAGAACGAGAAGGCTCGGCTGCGCAACAAGGCCGTGAAGTCCGAGCTGAAGACGGCGATCCGCCAGTTCCGCGAGGCCGCTGAGGCGGGCAATGTCGACGACGCCGTCGCCGCGCAGCGGAACGCCGCCCGCAAGCTCGACAAGGCGGTCAGCAAGGGCGTCATCCACAAGAACCAGGCGGCCAACCGCAAGTCGGCGATCGCCAAGCGCGCCGCCGCACTTCAGGCCGGCTGAGACCAACGCGTTTCCGCGACGGAGCCGCTGTCCCTCGGGGCTGCGGCTCCGTCGCGTTGCCCGCGTCCGGTCCGGGGTGACGCGGTGAGCATGGACCGGCGCCGCCTGGTGAAGATCTCCAAGTATCTCGCCAAGCACCTGCGGCACCGGCCGGAGCGGATCGGCCTCACCCTCGACGGCGGCGGCTGGGCCGACGTCGACGAGCTGCTGCGCCGCGCCGCCGCGCACGGCTTCCCCTTCACCCGCGCCGAGCTCGAGCACGTCGTCGCCCGCAACGACAAGCGGCGGTACGCCTTCGACGCCGCGGGCCTCCGGATCCGCGCCAGCCAGGGCCATTCCGTGGCCGTCGAGCTGGACCTCCCGCCGAGCCCGCCCCCGCCGCTCCTCTACCACGGCACCGTCCAGGAGGCACTGGAGGCGATCCACCGCGACGGCCTGCGCCGCATGGACCGTCACGCCGTCCACCTGTCCCCCGACCGGGAGACGGCGCGGCGCGTCGGCGCCCGCCGCGGACGTCCCGTCGTGCTCGTCGTGGACGCCGCCGGGATGGCCGCCGCGGGGCACCGGTTCCAGGTCAGCGCGAACGGCGTGTGGCTGGTGGACGCGGTGCCGGCCGAATATCTGCGCTGATCAGCTCCCCGGCCTCCGCCCACGTCCGGGGTTTGCGCACCCAGTCCGGCGCCGGACGCTTCTGCGGGCCGAAGAGGTACCGGTACGGGACGATCTCCCGGATCGCCCGGTGCACGTCCACCCGGTCGTCGATCATGTGGGTGATGCCGAGCCCGGCGCAGTGCCCGGCCTTCTCCGCCCGCTTGCGGCAGAACCGCACGTTGCCGCGCGGGATCCCGGTCCGCGCGTAGAAGTCGTGGTGGTCGAGCCAGGCCAGCGTCCGCCGCCGCACCCGGTCCCCGCACTTGGAGATGATCCAGGCCCGCCCGCCGAACGCCGCGACGAGCTCGGGGAGGACCTCGTACACGCCCTCCGTGGCCGGCGAGCGGAGCGCCTCCTCCTCGTCGCCGTCCAGGAAGACGGTGTCGGCGCCGCCGTGCACGAGCGGCCCGCCGTGGATGACCCGCCCGAAATCGACGCCGAGCCGGAGCTGGTTGGTGTTCATGTGTTCAGGCTGACGTCCCCGCTGCTCAAACTGAACTATGCATCGACCCGTGGGCTATAGTCCACGCCTATGGATCTGGCCAGGGTGTCCACCGACGCGCTGGCCTCGTTCGCCGTCTTCGCCGACCACCTCAACTTCACCCGGGCCGCCGCGGAACTGCACATCTCCCAGCCGGCCCTGCACGTCAAGGTGCAGAAGCTCGCCGCCGCACTGGGCCGTCCGCTGTACCGGCGCGAGGGCCGCCGGCTGGGGCTCACCCCCGAGGGCGAGGCCGTGGCCCGCTTCGCCCGCGAGCTCGACGGCCGCGTCGCCGCGTTCCTCGCCGAGATCCACGGCACCTCCCCGTCCCGCGTACCCGTCCTGGCCGCCGGTGAGGGCGCCTACCTCTACCTGCTCGGCGACGTCGTCCGGGCCGTCCCCCGGCCCCGTCTGATCAACGGCGACCGAGCCAAGACGCTGACCGCCGTCCGCACCGGCCGCGCCGACCTCGGCGTCGCGGTCCTCGACGTCCTGCCCGCCGACCTGCACGCGGTACCGCTGGCCGCGTACCCACAGGTCCTGGTGATGCCCGAGGACCACCCGTTGGCCGCCCGCCCGCACCTGAGGCTCACCGACCTGTCCGGTTCGTCCCTGGTGGTGCCCCCGCCCTGGGGCCCGCACCGAATCACCCTGGAACGCGCCCTGCGCGCGGCCCAGGTCCCCTGGTCGGTGGCGGTGGAGGCCGCGGGCTGGCCTCTGCTGCTGCACTTCGTGTCACTGGGCGTGGGGCTCGCGGTCGTCAACGGCTGCGTCCGCCCTCCCCCCGGCCTCGTCCAGAGGACGATCACCGACCTCCCCCTCGTCCAGTACCACGCCCTCCACCTCCCCGACCGCACCGGCGACCCTCTGGTACGGAACCTCCTCGCCACAGTCCGCGCCCAACTCCCCTGACCCGGCCGGCCCCACATCGGCAGCACCCGACACCACAGCCAACGGTCGGCGGATCACGCGGGTGGTCAGCGGATCGAGCCTCCGGTCAGCGGGCTGCGCGGGCGGTGACGATGTCGGCGACGGTCTTCTCCAGCGCGTAGGCGGTGTCAGCGGCGCCGCCCTTGACCTGGGCGTCCGCTTCGGCCACCGCGGTGATCGCGCGGGCGACGCCCTCGCCGGACCAGCCGCGGAGCTGGCGCTGCACCCGGTCGACCTTCCATGGCGGCATGCCGAGGTCCTTGGCCAGGGACGCGCCGCGGGCGCCACGTGGGGCACCGCCCACCTTGGCCAGGCCGCGGACCCCCTGGGCGAGCGCGCTGACGATCAGTACCGGTGCGACGCCGGTCGCGAGCGCCCATCTCAGCTGTTCGAGGGCTTCGGCGAGCTGGCCCTCGATCGCCTTGTCCGCGACGGCGAAACCGCTGACCTCGGCGCGTCCACGGTAGTAGCGGGCGACCGCGGCGTCGTCCACCTTGCCGCCGGTGTCGGCGACGAGCTGGCTGCACGCGGCGGCCAGCTCGCGCAGGTCGTTGCCGACCGCGTCGAGCAGCCCGCGGGCGCCGTCGGTGGAGATCTTGCCGCCGTGCCGCCGGATCTCGGCGCGGACGAAGTCGATCCGCTCCCCCATCTTGGTGACCTTGGGGCAGGCGATCTTGCGGGCGCCCAGCTTGCCCAAGCCGTCCACCAGCGCCTTGCCCTTGGCCCCGCCGTGGTGCACCGCGACCAGCGCGACGTCGGCGGCGGGCGTCCGGGCGTACCTGAGCACTTCGGCCGAGAGGTCCTTGCCGAGGTCCTGCGCGGCCCGCAGCACCAGGACCTTGCCGCCGCCGAACAGCGACGGCGAGGTCAGCTCGGAGATCCGGCCGGGCTCCAGTCCGCCGGGGGCCAGGTCGATCACCTCCGTCTCGGGGTCGTCGGCGCGCGCGGACGCGGCGATGTCGGCGATCGCCCGGTCCACGAGCAGCTCTTCGTCTCCGACGATCAGGGTGATGGGATCGGCTGGCACTCCTGAAGCATGCCACGCCGCGCCCCCTGATCGCGCCGTCTCATCGGCGGGGGACGACGGACAGGCCGCCCGTCGTGCGGACCACCGCGACGTCGCCCTCCTGGTCGGTGCGGTGGACACGCGATCCGAGACTTCGCAGGCGGTCGACCGTCGACGGCGCGGGGTGGCCGTAGTCGTTATCGCGGCCGACGGAGATGAGCGCGACCGAGGCATGCGCGGCGGCGAGGAAGGCCGGATCCTGGCTGCGGGAGCCGTGGTGCGGCACTTTGATCACCTGGACGGCGGGCACGCTGCCGGCCAGCGCCCGCTGCGCGTCGGCCTCGACGTCGCCCGCGAGCAGTGCGCTGAATCCCGGACGGCGGGCGACCAGCACCACGCTGGCGTCGTTCACCGTGGTCCCGTCGTCGCCGGGGGCCAGCCGTGGGCCCGCCGACAGCGGGCCCAGCACCGAGAGGGTCAGGTCGCCGACGCTCCAGCGCTGGCCGGTGAGCGCCTGCCGGACGACCAGGCCGGAGGTGAACCTGGCCTCGCGGCCGGGGCCGCGCGGGGTGGTCAGGACGGCGTGGACGGCTCGATGGCTCCTGACGCCGGCGACTCCGTCGACGTGATCCGCATGGGGATGGGTGAGGACCAGTAACGGCACGTCCCGGATGGCGAGCCGTTCCAGGCAGCCCTCGACGAGCCGTGGATCGGGACCGGTGTCCACCACGACCGCGCGGCCCGGACCGGCCGCCAGGGCGAGAGCGTCCCCCTGGCCGACATCGCAGGCGACCAGTGCCCAGCCGGGTGGTGGCCATCCGGGAGCGAGCAGCCGCAATCCGACGACCGCGATCAGGACACCGGCCATCGCCGCCACCGCGACCAGGCGCAACCGTCGGCTGCGCAGGATGAGGACCGCCACGACAGCGGCGGCGAGCAGCGCCACGGCCCCGAGCCCGCCGCCCTTCCAGGGGATGGTGGCGTACGGGAGCCTGGCCGCCGTGCGAGCGATCCACACGACCCACGCCACGGCCAGCCCCGCGGGCCACACCACCAGCCGGGCCAGCGTGAGCGAGACCAGCGCGGTCACGGCGCCCAGCGCGCCGAGCAGGGTGGCCGGGGCCACTGCGGGTGCGGCCAGCAGGTTGGCGGCCACCGACACCACGCCCACCTCGCCGGACAGCATCACCAGAACGGGCGCGACGGCGACCTGAGCGGCAGCCGCGACCGCCAGGGCGTCGGCCAAGGGGCCGGGCAATCGGCGGCGCAGCCGCTCCCGCCATGGTGGCGCGAGGACCAGCAGCCCTCCTGTCGCCAGGACCGACAGCGCGAATCCGTAGGAGCGGGCGAGCGTCGGGTCGATCAGCACCAGCAGCAGCACGGCCGCGGCCAGCGCGGGCAGCCCCTGGCGCCGCCGGCCGGTAAACAGCGCCAGCAGGCCGATCAACCCCATCACCGTGGCCCGCAGGACGCTGGGTTCGGGACGCGCCACCACGACGAAGGCGAGCACTGCGAGCACGGCCACCGGAGGGGCCCGCCGCCGTCCCAGGCCGGCGAACCGGCACAACCCCAGCACCGCGCCGATGACGATCGCCAGATTCGCGCCGGACACGACCAGCAGGTGGGTGAGCCCGGCGGTGCGGAAGACCTCGGCGAGATCCGGATCGATCCGGGACGTGTCGCCCACGACCATGCCGGGCAGCACTCCGCGCTGATCGGCGGGAAGCCGGTCCACCGACCGGCGCAGCCGCGCGCGAACCGTCTCGGCGGCGCGCTGGAGGGGCGAGGGCGGCCCGAGGACGGACGGTGGCCCGCGCACGACCACCACGGCGGCCAGGAGGTCGGCGCTCCGGGGTGTGCCGAATCTCCCCTTGAGGCGGGCCCGCTGGCTGGGCAGCAGTTCGAGCCAGCGCCGGTCGGACGCGATCAGCAGCACCGGCACGCGGACCTCGGTCCGCCGTCCCGGCTCGAGCACGGCCTCCACGCGCGCCCGGATGAGGATCACCGGTCCCGCCCGTCCCCGCTTCGTCTGGGGATCCCCCGTGACGACGGCCTCGGCCGACGCGCGATGCCCGGCACGAGCGAGCTCACGGACCGGCCCCGACTCCACGGCGGAGGCACGGAACCCCACCCCCGCCGCCGACGCCGCCGCGCAGGCGACGACCGTCCCGAGCAGGAGCCGCGACGGCGAGGGCCGCCCACCCCCGCGCCCTTCGCGCCGGTCACGAGTCCCCGGCGATCGCGCGCCCTGGTGTCCCGGTTCACACTCACCCGGCTCGGAGCGCCCCGACTCGTCTGGACTCGGCTCGAACCCCCCCTGCCCCTGCTCAGGCAGAGCCGACTCAGGTGCGTGCCGCTCGGGTGGGCCGGGCTCGGGTGGGCCGGGCTCGGGTCGGTCTGACTCGGGTGGTGGTGGGTGATGCGGGCCCTGTCGGGAGGGGCGGCGCTGGAGGCGGACGGGGCGGCGGGCGAAGAGGAGGAGGACTGCTGCTATGGCACCGGCGGCGGCGATGGCGAAGGCCACTGCGGCGCCTGCGCCGATGGCGGCGGCTGCAGCCAGCCAGACGGCCGATGCCGGGCCGATCAGTCTCAGGTCATGTCCGGGGTCGTGGTCGTGGTCGTGGTCGGAGGTGCGAGGACCGGTCATACCCGCACCATGGACTTCAGGTCGGCAAAGCGGCGGCTGCCTATGCCGCTGACCTCCTGGAGTTGGTCGACGGAGCGGAAGGCGCCGTGCTGGGTTCGGTAGTCGACGATGCGCTGGGCGAGGACGGGACCGACCCCGGGGAGCTGGTCGAGCTGTGCGGCGCTCGCGTTGTTGAGGTCCACGGGCGTGCCCGCAGCGGCGCCCGGGGCCGCTGACGCGGCGCCGGCTCCGGCGCCGGGAGGCTGGACGGTGCCCGGAGGCGGGCGGATGCCCACGGGGATCTGCTCACCGTCGACGACCTTGCGGGCGAGGTTGAGCGAGCCCGTTCCGGTGCCCGGCCGGACGCCGCCGGCCGCTTTGATCGCTTCGGCGACCCGTGCCCCGCCGGGCAGGGAGATCACACCGGGATGCCTGACCTTGCCCAGCACGTGCACGACGACCGTGCCCCCGGCCTGAGAGGCGGCCGGGGAGGTGGACGCGCGGAGGGAGGCCGCGGGGCTGAGGGACACCATGGGCGAGGCGGTCATCGCGACCGGCGCGACCGGCTGCGGCCGGGGGCGCGCGAGCCACAGGTAGCCGACCGCGACGACTGCGGCGATCACCGCGACGAGCATGAGGGCGCGCGCTCCGCTCCAGCCCGGATCGAATCGCGACCGTGGGATCTCGATGCCGGGCGGCTCGGGTCCCGAGCGCAGCCGGGCCATGGGAGGCGTGGGGTCGTCGGCCGTGCCCCCGTCGAGCGGACCGGGCGGCCTCGGGCGCCCGGAGAGCCGGTCCATGAGCGGTCGCAGCCGGTCGGCACCGATGTCGTGACGCTGGGTGAACCTCATACCGTCCGACGCTAGGCGGGCGCGATCCGCTCCGACAGTACCCGCGAGAAATGTGGATAACTCTGCTACGTCGCAGGTCAGAGAGCTAGGCGGGTGCGGGAGTCAGGGTTGCGGGGCGATCACGACGCCGAGCATGCCGGGTCCGACGTGGGCGCCGATGACCGGGCCGACCTCGCCCACGTAGACGTCGACGACGTGCGGGATCCGAGCGCGCAGGCGGACGGCGAGGGACTCGGCGCGGGCGGCGGCGGCCAGGTGCTGGACGCCGAGGTCGACTCTGCGGTCCCCCGCCTCGGCGACCGCGATCTCCTCCAGCCGGGCGAGCGCCCGCGCGGACGTGCGGACCTTCTCCAGGGGCGCGATCCGGCCGTCCGCGATGCCGAGCAGCGGCTTGACCATGAGCGCGGACCCGAGGAGCGTGGCGGCGGCGCCGATCCGCCCGCCGCGGCGCAGGTGTTCGAGGGTGTCGACGTAGAAGAGCGACCGTGACCGGTCGGCCCGGCGGGTCGCGGCCTCCGCGGCCTCATCCGCGCCGGCGCCGCGCAGCACGGCCGCGGCGGCCGACAGGGCGGCGAAGCCGAGGCCGAGGCCGATCGTGCCGGTGTCGACGACGCGTACCGGCACCGGTGCCGCTTCGGCGGCGAGCCGGGCGGCCTGGGCGGTGCCCGACATCGCGGCCGACAGGTGGACCGACACCACAGCAGCCGCGCCCGCGTCCGCCAGCGCCCGGTAGACGCCGGCGAACCGTTCGGGCGCGGGGCGGGAGGTCGTGACGGGGCGCCGGTCCTTCAGTGCCCGCGCGGCCTCGCCGGTGGTGACGTCGCCCTCGTCCCGGACGGTGCCGCCCACCGCGATCTGCATGGGCACGACGGTGAGGCCGTGCCGTCCGGCCAGTTCGGCGGGAAGGTAGGAGGTGGAATCGGTGACGACCGCGACCACACTGCCCATGAGGGGGAGATTACTCCTCCGTCCCGGTCACGGAGTGACCATGACGTATCGGCATGTAACGCCCTCATGACGCCCTCGCCGGCCCACCGGCGCGGCGAGCCGATGGGCCGGCGGAGACGGTCAGGGCTGGACGGGGACGCCGCCGCGCCACACGCGCAGGGCGCGGAGGCCGAAGGCCCAGGCGAACGCACCTTCGTGGTCGGCGTCCCACAGGACGATGTCGGCGAGCATGCCCGGCGCCAGGGAGCCTCGGTCGCCGACGCGGAGGGCGGCGGCGCCGCCGAGGGTCGCGGCGCGCAGGGCCTCGGTGACGCTGAGCCCGAACATCGCGACCGACAGGCCGATGACCAGCGGCATCGAGGTGATGCCGCACTGGCCCGGGTTGTGGTCGGTGCCGAGGGCGACGGTGACGCCGCGGTCGAGCATCGCGCGGACCGGTGCGGGTGGGCGGGCGCTGTTGAGGGCGCTGCCGGGGCAGACGGTCGCGGTGACGCCGGCGTGCGCCAGCGCCTTGATGTCGTCGTCGTTGGCCTGGGTGAGCAGGTCGGCGGAGGCGCAGCCCACCTCGGCGGCGACCTGGGCCGCGCCGATGCGCTCGTTGGCGCAAGCGTGCATGCGGGCCTTGAGCCCGGCGCGCTTGCCGGTGAGCAGCAGGGCGCGGGCCTCCTCGGCGGTGAAGTGGCCCTCGTCGCAGTACACGTCGATGCTGTCGGCGCCCGCGGCGGCGGCGTCGCCGGCCCAGGTGCGGACGGCCTCGATGTAGTCGCGGCGGCGGCCGAAGAACTCGGGCGGCAGGATGTGCGCGGCGAGGAAGGTGGCGTGGATGCGCGGCATCGAGGGCTCGCCCTCGAGGGAGCGCAGCAGCCGGATGTCGGCGAGTTCGCCGTCGCGGGTGAGGTGGTAGCCGGTCTTGGCCTCGACGGTGGTGGTGCCCGCGAGAATCCACTGGCGGAGCCGTTCGCGGACGCCGTTGCACAGCGTCCAGGGGTCGGTGCCGCGGGTGACGGTCACGGTGGAGTTGACCCCGCCGCCCGCCGCGGTGATCGCCGAGTGCGACGAACCGGAGGTGCGCATGGCGAGCTCGGCCCAGCGGTTGCCGGCGTAGACCGGGTGCGAGTGGGCGTCGATGAGGCCCGGGGTGACCAGGCCGCCGCCGAGGTTCTCCACGTGGTCGACGTCGACGATGTCATCGATGATGCCGGGGACGCTCTGGGGCAGGTCCGACGCGGGCCCGGCCCAGACGATCCGATCGTCGTGGATGAGAACGGCGGCGTTGCTGCATACGTCGGTGCCCGTCCAGAGCCTGCCGATGTTCGTCAACAGCCGAACCGTCATCTGGTCACCGACCTGGGTGGAACAACGCGCCGTACGGCGCTGTACCGGACGCCATGGAGAAGGCCACCTGCTCTCGATCCGAAACGCCGACTGGGTGCCGGCGATTCATCGTTGAAGGGGCGGGTGATCGGGTGATCACCACGAGCAACGAGACCGGAGATATCGGTTTCGTCACGGTAGTGCACTGGAGGCCCGGCCGACAACCTCTGACCGACGAACGCGCCTCCTCCTGGGATAGTTCCGGAGCCCTGGACCACGGGGCTCCGGGCGGGTCGCGCGCCGGCCCCGGCCGGCGGGCAGGACGAATTGCGCAGATCACTCATTAATCCGCGCACCCTCTGGTCGTAGCGCATCGACGCCATCACCCCGCCCTTAGCTATACGACCGTACGGAATCCCAGGGAGCCGTCAAGCGGAATGGGGAACCTGTCACCGTTCGGCGGCCACTATGGGACCGCATTTTGCAATTCGGCCAGTCCGGAACCCGGTCCGGGAACGTCGCGGGGGCCGTCCGGCGGACGGCCCCCGCGGCGCGGGCGGATCAGGTGGCCGCGGCCAGATCCTCGTACGGGTGCAGCTCGTCCGCCAGACCGGCCGGAACCCGGGCGTGCAGCGCGGTGCCCTCGGGGGTGTGCTCCTGCTTGAGCACCTCGCCCCACTCGTGGACGCGCGCGACCAGGTCGCCGCGCTCGTAGGGGACCAGCGCGCGGACCTCGCACTCGAGGCCGGGGAGCCGCGCGTCGATGGCGGCGCGCAGTTCCTCGATGCCGGATCCGGTGCGGGCCGAGACCACCACGCTGTTCGGCTCGCGCCGCTGTAGCCGCGCGATGGACAGGTCGTCGGCCGCGTCGGCCTTGTTGATGACGATCATCTCGGGGATCCGGTCGGCCCCGATCTCGCGGAACACCTCGCGGACCGCGTCGATCTGCGCCTCGGGGTCGGCGTCGGAGCCGTCGACGACGTGCAGGACCAGCCCCGCGTCGGTGACCTCCTCCAGCGTGGAGCGGAACGCCTCGACGAGCTGGTGCGGCAGGTGCCGGACGAAGCCGACGGTGTCGGCCAGCGTGTAGGTGCGCCCGCCCGGGGTCTCGGCCCGGCGCACGGTCGGGTCGAGCGTGGCGAACAGCGCGTCGTCCACCAGCACGCCGGCGCCGGTGAGCCGGTTGAGCAGGGACGACTTGCCCGCGTTGGTGTAGCCGGCGATGGCCACCGCCGGGACGGCGTTGCGCCGCCGCTCGCCCCGCTTGGTGTCGCGCGACTTGGACATCTCGGCGATCTGGCGGCGCAGCTTGGCCATCCTGGTGCGGATCCGGCGCCGGTCCAGCTCGATCTTGGTCTCACCGGGCCCGCGCCCGCCGATGCCGACGCCGCCGGCGGCGCGCCCGCCGACCTGGCGGGACAGGTTGCCGCCCCAGCCGCGCAGCCGCGGCATCAGGTAGTCGAGCTGGGCCAGCTCGACCTGTGCCTTGCCCTCGCGGCTCTTGGCGTGCTGGGCGAAGATGTCGAGGATCAGCGCGGTCCGGTCGATCACCTTGACCTGGACGGTCTCCTCCAGGTGCCGCAGCTGGCCGGGGGCCAGCTCGCCGTCGCAGATGACGGTGTCGGCGCCGGTGGCGATGACCACGTCGCGCAGCTCGGCGGCCTTGCCCGAGCCGATGTAGGTGGCGGGGTCGGGACGGCTGCGGCGCTGGACGAGCCCTTCGAGGACCTCGGATCCGGCGGTCTCGGCGAGGAGGGCCAGCTCGCGCAGCGAGTTCTCGGCCGTCTCGGCCGTGCCCTCGGTCCAGACGCCGACGAGGACGACCCGTTCGAGCCGCAGGGAGCGGTACTCGACCTCGGTGACGTCGGTGAGTTCGGTGGACAGCCCGGCGACGCGGCGCAGTGCCCGGCGTTCCTCGAGATCGAGTTCCCCAGTCATGGGCTCGTCCTCGGCGGGTTCGCGGGACCCGGGCGGCCCGTGCGGGTCTCGGGCCTCTCGGGCCTGGCGGCGGAGTTCCAGCTCGTCCGGACTGTGGTCTGCGGAGAAAGGTTGAGTCATATGTCCTCTGATAAACGCCGCGGGGCGGCTGTCTCTTCCCGCGATCGTCTCACGCCCGTCGGCGCTGGTCACTCCGATTATCCGCCGGTCTCGGGGGCATGCCCGTGACGGGCTCGGCGGCCCGGGTACCGGACGCCGGTCCGGCCTGGACCGCTGCCGCGCCCCACCCGCACGTCGTCCGCTCGGCCCGGCCGCACCTCGTGGGACGGGCCCCTTTGACCGGGCCGAGCATCGCCGAGTAGCGTTCTCCACATAACAGAAGTCGAATTTCGCTATACGAAAGGCGCGCAGATGGCTGCACTCGAAGGCATCGAGGTCACCGGTCCCCTCCAGGACCGGTACGACGAGATCCTGACGCCCGAGGCGCTCAGCCTCCTCGCCGCCCTCCAGCGCGAGCTCGGCGCCCGGCGCACGGAACTGCTCGCGGCCCGCGCCGCGCGCCAGGAGCGGCTGTCCGCGGGCGGGACGCTGGACTTTCTCCCGGAGACCGCCACCGTCCGGGCGGACGAGACCTGGCGGGTCGCCCCGCCGGCGCCGGGCCTGGAGGACCGCCGGGTCGAGATCACCGGCCCGACCGACCGGAAGATGACGATCAACGCGCTCAACTCGGGCGCCAAGGTGTGGCTGGCCGACTTCGAGGACGCCAACACCCCGCTGTGGAACAACATGGTCGAGGGGCAGCTCAACCTGCGGGACGCCCTCGACCGCACGATCGACTTCACCGACCCCAAGAGCGGCAAGTCCTACGCGCTCAAGGAGGACGGCGAGCTGGCCACCATCGTGGTCCGCCCGCGCGGCTGGCACATGGAGGAGAAGCACGTCCTCATCGACGGCGCGCCGATGTCGGGGTCGCTGTTCGACTTCGGCCTGTACCTGTTCCACAGCGCGCGGCGGCAGATCGAGAAGGGCAGGGGCCCCTACTTCTACCTGCCGAAGATGGAGAGCCACCTCGAGGCGCGGCTGTGGAACGACGCGTTCAACCTCGCCCAGGACGTCCTGGAGATCCCGCGCGGCACGATCCGCGCGACGGTGCTGATCGAGACGATCCCGGCCGCGTTCGAGATGGAGGAGATCCTCTTCGAGCTGCGCGACCACTCCGCGGGGCTGAACGCGGGCCGCTGGGACTACCTGTTCTCGGTGATCAAGAAGTTCCGGGACCGGGGCCGCGACTTCGTGCTGCCCGAGCGGAACGCGATCACCATGACCGCCCCGTTCATGCGCGCCTACACCGAGCTGCTGGTGCGCACCTGCCACAAGCGCGGCGCGCACGCGATCGGCGGCATGGCCGCGTTCATCCCGTCCCGCCGGGACGAGGCGGTCAACAAGGTCGCGCTGGAGAAGGTGCGGGCCGACAAGACCCGCGAGTCCG
Source organism: Spirillospora sp. NBC_01491 (assembly GCF_036227065.1). Taxonomy (GTDB): domain Bacteria; phylum Actinomycetota; class Actinomycetes; order Streptosporangiales; family Streptosporangiaceae; genus Spirillospora; species Spirillospora xylanilytica. The sequence continues at coordinate 7,378,742 of NZ_CP109432.1, read as the reverse complement.
GCGACGGGTTCGACGGGTCCTGGGTCGCCCACCCCGACCTGGTGCCGATCTGCCGCGAGGTGTTCGACGGCGTGCTCGGCGACCGTCCGAACCAGCGCGAGCGGCTCCGCGAGGACGTCACGGTGTCGGCCGCCGACCTGCTCAACGTCAAGGCCACGCCGGGCGACATCACCGAGGCGGGCCTGCGCGGCAACGTGGACGTGGCGCTGCGCTACCTGGCCACCTGGCTGGACGGTGCGGGCGCGGTCGCGATCCACAACCTCATGGAGGACGCGGCCACCGCGGAGATCTCGCGGTCCCAGGTGTGGCAGTGGATCAACAACGGGGTGGAGTTGAAGGACGGCCGGAAGGTCACCAAGGAGTTCGTCGAGCGGATCCTGGACGAGGAGCTGGCTGGCATCCGCGCCGACCTCGGGCCGGCGTTCAACGAGCCGCGCTACGACCAGGCCGTGACGCTCTTCAAGGAGGTCACGCTGGCGGACGAGTACTCCGAGTTCCTGACGACCCCGGCGTACGAGCAGATGCCGTGACGCGGTAGGGACCGGCCCCGGCGCCGGCTCTCGGAAGGTGGGAGATGAGCGAAGGACTCGCACGGCTGGCCGGACGGTTCGGCCGGCTGCTGGGACCCGATTCCGTGATCACCGATCCGGTGCGACTGCGCACCTACGAGTGCGACGGCCTCACCAGCCACCGGGCGTCGCCGGGGCTGGTCGTCCTGCCGGACACGGCGGAGCAGATCGCGCAGATCGTCCGCGACTGCGCGGCGGCGGGCGTCCCGTACGTGGCGCGCGGGTCCGGGACGGGGCTGTCGGGCGGCGCCCTGCCCCGCACCGACGGGGTCCTGATCGTCACGTCCCGGATGCGCCGGATCCTGGAGATCGACATCCCGAACCGGCGCGCGGTCGTCGAGCCTGGCGTGATCAACCTGGACGTGACGCGGGCCGTCCGCGCGGACGGCTACCACTTCGCGCCCGACCCCTCCAGCCAGCAGATCTGCTCGGTCGGCGGCAACGTGGCCGAGAACTCCGGCGGCGCGCACTGCCTCAAGTACGGCTTCACCGCGCATCACGTGCTGTCCTGCGAGGTCGTCACGCCGGACGGCGAGATCGTGGAGCTGGCCGCGGACGGGCCGGGCTACGACCTGCTCGGCGTCTTCGTCGGCGCGGAGGGCACGCTCGGCATCGCCACCAAGATCACGGTGCGGCTCACCCGGTCGCCCGAGGCGGTGCGGACGCTGCTGGCCGCGTTCGGCTCGATCGAGGCGGGCGGCGGCGCGGTCTCGGCGATCATCGGCGCCGGGGTGCTGCCGGCCGCGATCGAGATGATGGACGCGCTGTCCATCGAGGCCGCCGAGGCCGCGGTGCGCTGCGAGTACCCGCCCGGCGCGGGCGCGGTGCTCATCGTGGAGCTGGACGGCCCCGAGAGTGAGGTGGCGCACCAGTTCGCCGAGGTCGAGCGGCTGTGCCGGGACGCCGGCGCGTTCGAGATCCGGGTGGCCGCGGACGACGCTGAGCGCGCGCTGATCTGGACCGGCCGCAAGTCGGCGTTCGCCGCCATGGGCCGGATCAGCCCGGCCTACCTGGTGCAGGACGGCGTGATCCCGCGCACCTCGCTGCCCCGGGTGCTGGCGAGCATCGACGCGCTGTCGGCTGCGTCGGGGGTGCGGGTCGCCAACGTGTTCCACGCGGGCGACGGCAACCTGCATCCGCTCGTGCTCTTCGACGACGCCGAGCCGGGCGCGGCCGAGCGCGCCGAGGAGGTCTCCGGCAAGATCCTCGACCTGTGCATCGAGCACGGCGGGTCGATCACCGGGGAGCACGGGGTCGGGGTCGACAAGTCGCGCTACATGCCCCGCATGTTCACCGAGACCGATCTGGACACCATGCAGATGGTCCGCTGCGGATTCGACCCGGCGGGGCTCTGCAACCCCGGCAAGGTGTTCCCCACGCCGCGTCTGTGCGGCGAGGTCCCGGGCGTGCGCAAGGGGCCCCACCCGTACGAGGGAAAGGCGGACCTGTTCTGATGCGCCCTCTGGACGCCCTGGCGGAGGTCTGCGGCGATGTGCGGCCCGGCGCGCCCGAGGAGGGCGTGCTCGGCGTCGTCCCGGGCCTGGTGGCCGCGCCCGCGACGGTGGCGGAGGCGGCCGGGGTGATGCGGGTCGCCGCCGAGCACGGGCTGGCGGTCGTCCCGCGTGGCGCGGAGACCCGGCTCGACTGGGGGACGCCGCCGGACCGCTGCGATCTGCTGGTCGACACGCACCGGCTGGCCCGGATCGTCGAGCACGCCTCCGGTGACCTGGTGGTCACGGCCGAGGCGGGGCTGGCGCTGGACGAGCTGGCCGCCGCGCTCGCGGCGCGCGGCCAGCGGCTCGCCCTCGACCGTCCGCTGCCCGGGTCGACGGTCGGCGGGACGATCGCGGCGGCGGCGGCCGGGCCGCTGCGGCTGCTGTACGGGTCGCCGCGCGATCTGGTGATCGGGCTGACCGTGGTCCGCGCCGACGGCGAGGTCGCCCGGTCCGGCGGCAAGGTCGTCAAGAACGTCGCGGGGTACGACCTGGGGCGGCTGTTCTGCGGCTCGTCCGGCACGCTGGGGCTGATCGTGGAGGCCACGTTCCGCCTGCACCCGGTGCCGGCCGCCCACGCGTACGTCACCTGCCCGGTCACCGGGGCCGCGCAGGCGCACGAGGCCGTCCAGTCGCTGTTGCACTCGCCCATCGCACCCAGTGCGATCGAGGTCCTCGCTCCCACACCGCCCTCCTGCACGGTGGGTGTCCTGCTGGAGGGCGTCCCGGAGGGCGTGACGGCACGCACCGCCCAAGCGACGGCTCTGCTCGGCCCAGACGCACAGGTCTGCGAAGAGCCGCCTGAAGGGTGGGGCCTCTACCCGGACGGCACCACTCTCCTCGACGTCACCGCTCCCCCCACCTCGCTCACACACCTCCTGACCGAAATCGGTGCGGACGCCTTGACGGCCACATGGAGCGCCATCGGACGCGGCTACGTCGGTCTTCCCGCTGAGACCGCACCGGACAAGGCCGCGGCCATCATCGCCGGGCTGCGGGAGGGCCTCGCCAGACACCGCGGCTCTGCGGTGGTCTGCTACGCCCCTGCGGACGTGCGCGCCGCGATCGACTTCTGGGGGCCGGTGCCTGCCGCGAAACTGATGCGCCAGGTCAAGGACCAGTTCGACCCGGGGCACCGCCTGTCCCCCGGCCGTTTCGTGGGAGGGATCTGATGACCGCGCCGGACGAGTCCCCCGAGCAGCCGGCTTCCTCGGCAGAGGCCCCCGAACTGCTCCCCCAGTTGCTCGGTGAGTGCGTGCACTGCGGGTTCTGCCTGCCGACCTGTCCCACGTACGTGCTCTGGGGCGAGGAGATGGACTCCCCGCGCGGACGCATCCACCTCATGCAGCAGCACGCCGACGGCGCTCCGCTCAATGGCGCGATGGTCGAGCACTTCGACCGCTGCCTGGGCTGCATGGCGTGCGTGACGTCCTGCCCGTCCGGCGTGCAGTACGACCGGCTGATCGAGATGACCCGGGCGGAGGTCGAACAGGAGCATCCGCGTTCGCCCAGGGAACGGGTCATCCGCGAGGCCGTCTTCCGGACGTTCCCGTACCCGAGGCGCCTGCGGGCGCTTCGCGCTCCCCTGCGCGCGTACCAGTGGACCGGGCTTGACCGCCTCGTCCGGCGCACCGGCCTCTTGGAGCGCATCTCTCCGTCCCTCGCCGCCATGGAACGGCTCGCGCCGCCGCTGGGACGTGCGCCCCGGCTACCGGAACGGGTCGCGGCGCGAGGTGGCCGCAGGGCCACGGTGGGGATGCTCACCGGATGCGTCCAGCGCGAGTTCTTCCCCGGTGTCAACGCGGCCACCGCCCGCGTGCTGGCCCTTGAGGGCTGCGACGTCGTCATCCCCAAGTCGCAGGGCTGCTGCGGCGCGCTTTCCCTGCACGCCGGACGAGAGGACGAGGCCCGCGCGTTCGCGCGCCGCACCGTCGAGGCGTTCGAGGCCGTCGACGTGATCGTGGTGAACTCGGCGGGCTGCGGGTCGGCGATGAAGGAGTACCGGACGCTGCTGGGCGGCGACCCCGCGTGGGCGCGCCGGGCCGAGGCACTGTCCGCGAAGACCCGTGACCTGGCCGAGTTCCTGGTGGAGCTGGGGCCCCGCGCGGAACGGCGGCCGCTTCCGGTCAGCGTCGCCTACCACGACGCCTGCCATCTGTCCCACGCGCAGGGGATCCGGAGCCAGCCCCGGGCGCTGCTGGCCGGGATCCCCGAGCTGACCGTGCGTGAGGTCGACGGCCCCGAGCTGTGCTGCGGGTCCGCCGGGACCTACAACGTGCTCCAGCCGGAGGCCGCGTCCGAGCTGGGCGACCTCAAGGCCGCCGGCGTCCGCGCGACGGGCGCCGAAGTGCTCGTGGCGGCCAACCCCGGCTGCTCGATGCAGATCGCCACGGCGCTCGGCAGGCAGGGCGCCACCATCGCCGTCGCGCACACGGCGGAGGTCCTGGACGCCTCGCTGCGGGGCCTCGGCGCCGCCGCGCTGACCCGCCGGAGAGCCCCGGGCGGCAGCACGGACGGCAGCGGTCCGTCAGGCCCTCGGCAGCGCTTCGTAAGGCCCTGACCTGCCATTTCCGTCCTTTTCCCCTTGGGGGACACCCCTGCACCACCGATCCGGGCGTCATGTATTGTGTCGAGCCCCGCAGGCAGGGCGCGCTTACTGAGCCTGGAGAGGCCCGAGGGAGCACGGAGAGCGACCATGTCCAACAGCCACCGTTCACATCGCCGCCGCAAGAAGCACAGCGCGGGCAGGCTCGGCCTGGCCGGCGCCCTCACCGGGGTCCTCGGGATCGCGGCGGTGGCCGGCGGCATCATGGTGGTCCGGCACACCTCGGACGGCGGCGGGTCCACCCCGCCGTCCCTGACGAGTCAGGTCGGTGGGACGGGCGGCCTCTCGGTGGCCGCCGCCCCCAAGGGCGGCCCCGCGCAGAGCTTCACCACCCCCGAGGGCTACGGCTACGACCTCTCCGCCGTCAAGACCGGCACCGACGCGCGCCCGCTGAGCGGCAGCACCCCGCCGCCGTCCGGGTCGAGCTACGCCTACGCCGACTACGTGCTGACCAACAACCAGCGGCGGCCCGTACTGCTCGACTTCCCCTCCGACCTGTTCGTGCCGCTCTCCCAGGTGCCGGGTTCGGCCCGCGAGCGCTGCATGCCGCAGCCGGGCATCCCCGAGCACATGTGCACCCTGCCCAACCACAGCGAGGTCACCGCCCGCCTGAACGGCTCCAAGGCGCCCATCGAGGAGGACGGCGAGAAGCTCATGCCCGCCGGCGCGTCCTACCTGGTGCGGATCGCCGCCGACCTGCCGGTCAAGGACGGCCTCGACGCCGCCGACCTCAAGCTCTACGTGTGGGACGCCCGCTTCACCAGCGACCGCAAGGGCGTCGAGATCGCCTTCCCCTGACCCGTAGGCTCCTAGGCCGTATTTCAGAACCCCGGCCCGGCGTCCTCGCCTGGCGGCTGTGTTTTCAACGCCCGGCCCGGCGTCCTCGCCTAGGGCTCGGACGCCGACCGTGCTTGGGCGAGCGCGACATCGCTTCGCGATCTGGCCGGTGGGGCTCGCCTCCGGCTTCGCCCCACCGGCCAGGTAACGCGCTCGCGCGACGGCCGAGGCACTTTGAGACAGGCCCTAGCTGGCTGCCGTCCCCCGACTGCCGTGCCCCGCGTGAACTTCCCGGAGTCGGCGGCGCAGGGTCAGCCCCTGGTGAAGCCGATGTTCTCGTAGCCGGGCTGGTAGAAGCCGCAGGCTCCCAGGTTGGCCAGGCCACGCCGGGTGGCGACGAGCTGCGGGCGCTGGTAGAGCGGCAGGACGGTCGCATGCCGCCAGATGAGACCGTCCGCGGCGTTGACGAGGCGCCGGGCCCGCACCGGGTCGGGTTCGGCGATGGCGCGGTCCAGCGCGGCGTCGATGGCGGCCGTCCCCGATCGCGAGTAGTTCTGCCGGATCCGGCCGCCGCTCGGCCGGGCGAAGACCGACCGCAGCGGCGACACCGGGAACGAGGTGCCCAGCCAGGAGAACGGCACGATGTCGAAGTCGCCGGGCGTGACGTACCGGGCGAGCAGGTCGTCCCCCGGTACCGGGCGGATGTCGAGCCGGACGCCGATCCGCTCCAGCAGCGCCCGGGACAGCTCGCCCTCCCGCTTGCCGCCGGGCACCCCGGCGGGCACCACGAACCGGAGCGCCAGCGTCCGCCCGCCCTTCTCCCGGTACCTGCCGTGCGGTGGCCAGCCCGCTTCGTCCAGCATCCGCCGCGCCCGTGCCGGGTCGTAACCGCCGTACTCACCGGAGTTGTCGCGGTAGCCCTCCTGGGTGTTGACGTAGAAGTGGTTGCCGAGGGGCTCCGCGGTCAGCCCGAGACCGGTCAGATCGGACCGGACGAGGGTCCGCCGGTCGATGCCCAGCATGACGGCCCGCCGCACGCGCACGTCTGAGAGCACGGGCCCGGCGGCGTTGAGCGTGAAATGCCGCCAGTCCGGCCCGCCCGCCCTGCGGACGACCGTGCCCGGAGCGCGCTCGGCCCGCCGCAGTGCACCCGCGTCGACGCCGACGTCCATCAGGTCGATCTCGCCGTTGGCGAACGCGCCGGGCACCGCGCCGCTGTCCAGGGCGCGGTAGACGATGCGGTCGAGTTTGGCGGCCCGTCCCCACCAGGCCGGGTTGCGGACGGCGGTGACGGTCTCGGCGGTCCGGTCGATCCGCCGCACTTTGAAGGGCCCGGCGGTGACCGGCATCCGATCGAGCCAGCCCGTGTTGAACGCCGCGGGGTCGGAGGTGGCCGCGGCCGGGTAGAGCGGGCTGAACAGGCTCCGCCAGTCCGCGTAGGTCCCGGCGAACGTCACCCTCACCTCTTGGTCGTCCGCCCCCCGCTCGACCCGCCGGATCTGCCGGTAGCCGACGTCGGTGGACACCTGGTAGCGCGGGTCCCGTCCCGACAGGGCGTGAGCCTGGGCGGCCAGGTCGCGGTAGCCGATGGGCCTGCCGTCCGACCACCGCGCCCGGGGGTTCATCCGGTACGTGACGACCTGGTTCGCCCCCGTCCGGGTCGCCCGTGCCGACAGCAGGTAGTCCGGCACGGGATGCGGTACGGCCTTCTCGTCCGCGCGCATGAGGTACGGCAGCAGCCCTTGGACGACGCGGTCGACCACGCCCGTGCCTCCATTGACGTGGAAGAAGTTCCACTGCGTGGGGAACTCGGGCAGCGGCCACCGGAGCGTCCCGCCACTGCGGACGCGTTCGCGCGGCGTGGGGTTGACGTCGTAGGCGGGGAGCCGTCCGGACGGGCCGGTCCCGGCCTCGCCCGTAGAGGCCGCGCCGCTGCAACCGCCACCCGCGGCCGCCACCGCGCACAGGACCGCGGCCACGACCAACGGTCGGCGGCGCGTTCTCACCGGCCGGACGCACGGGTCCATCTCGTCGATTCCCTTCAGCAGTTCGCGGACCCGGACGTTCACCGGGCGTCCGCCGGATCGAGCGCGTCGCGCAGCCCGTCGCCGAGCAGGTTCACCGCCAGCACGATCAGCGCCAGCATCCCGGCGGCGAACCCGAACGGCCACGGGTGGGTGGTCGCCGTGCCGCCGCCGTCGGCGACGAGCGTGCCGAGGGAGACGTCGGGCGGCCGGACGCCGAGGCCGAGGTAGGCCAGCCCGCTCTCGGCGACGATCGCGGCGCCGACGTTGAGGCTCGCGTCCGCCATTAGCAGCGACGCCAGGTGCGGCAGCAGATGCCGGACGATCACGTGCGGCGCGGTCGCCCCGAGGAACCGCGCCGCCAGCACGAACTCCCGTTCGCGCAGCGAGAGCGTCATCGCCCGGACGGAGCGGGCGGTGACGGTCCACATGAACGTCGCCAGCAGCACGACCAGCGCGGGGCCGCCGGAGCCGAGGGCCGGGGACAGCACGGCGGCGACCAGGACCGGCGGCAGCACGAGCAGCAGATCGGCGCCGCCCATCAGGACGCGGTCGCCCCAGCCGCCCGCGTACCCCGCGACCATCCCCACCACGGCGGCCGGGCCGGTGGCCAGCGCCGCGACGCTGAGGCCGATGAACAGCGACCTCCGCATGCCGCGCAGGACGAGCGCGAAGACGTCCCGTCCGCTCTGCGTGGTCCCGAACCAGTGCCCGGACGACGGCGGCTCCCAGAACGCCGCGACGTCGGTGTCGGCCCAGCCCCACGGCGACGCCAGCGGCCCGGCGAAGGCCAGCGCGACGAGCGCGGCGAGCAGTGCGAGCCCGGCCACGGCACGTCTGCTACCGAGCACCCGCGAGGGCAGGCCGCCCCTTGTGGCGCTCAGCGGCGGACTCGTCACGACGTCGCGCGGCGGGCTCGTCATCGCGCCGCCGTCGTGGGCGCCGCCGCGACCTCGGCCGTTCGGGTCCGCGGGTCCAGGACACCGCGCACCACGTCCGACACCAGCCCGGCCAGCAGGACCGTCCCGGCGGCGAGGGAGCCCACCGCCGCCACCGCGTTGACGTCGCCATGACCGATGGACTCGACCAGCCACTCGCCCAGCCCGTGCCACCCGAAGACCTTCTCGGTGAAGGCGGCGCCGACCAGCATCAGGCCGAACGCGTAGGCGGAGTAGGCGGTCATCGGGACGAGCGCGACGCGCAGCCCGTGCCTCAGCAGCACCCTCCGCCGCCGCAGTCCTTTGGCCCGCGCCGTGCGCATGTGCTCGGCGCTCAGCACGTCGAGCATCAATCCGCGCTGGTAGCGGCAGTAGAGGGCGACCTGGGAGAGCGCGATCGTGACCGTCGGCAGCAGCAGATGCCGCACCCGGTCGGCCGGCCCGCCCGCGCCCGGCGAGGACTCCCCGGTCCACTCGAAGATCCGCATGCCGGTGACGTCGTTGACCTTGCCCGCCGCGAACTGGAGCAGCACCGCCAGGACGAACACCGGGACGGCCGGCAGCAGCGCCGAACCGGCCGCGATGGCGCGGTCGGCGGCCCGGCCGCGCCGCGCCGCCGCGTACGCGCCGAGCAGGACGCCCAGCGCGCAGCCGAGGACCGTCCCGGGGAGCAGCAGCCGGACGCTGACCCCTGCGCGGCGGCGCAGTTCCGCGCCGACCGGGCCGTCCTGCCGGGTGCGGCCGAGGTCGCCGCGCACGACGCCCGCCGCCCACGTCCGGTAGCGGACGGCGAGGGGGACGCGGTCGTCGAGGTTGAGGCGGCGCAGTTCGGCGTGCACGACCGCCTCGGGCGGCCGGGGCGTCCGCGTCTCGAATCCGGCGCGGGGCCGGAGCGCGGTCGCGGCGAGCACGTAGGTGAGGCTGGCGCCCAGCACGGCGAGCACCGCGGAGTACGCGAGCCGCCGCGCCAGGAACACCGCCATGTCCCCTCCCGCGAGCGACGAGCGATCACGGAATGCTACTGAGTCATGACGTTCCGCGCCGGGAGACCGCCAAAAGCGTCCGCCCTCAGGCGAGGACGGGACGGCGCTCGTCCGCTGGAGCCTTCTGCGCCCGGCCTCGGACGGCGCCGGCGGCCAGCAGGGCCAGGCCCGCGACGGCCCAGGCCGTCAGGACGAGCAGCGGCCCGGCCGGCGTCGCGCCGTCGTAGAAAGCGACCGACCGCAGCAGGGTCGCGGACGCGCCGGGCGGGAGGTACTGGCCGATGAGCCCCCACGGCTGCGGCAGCAGCTCGGGGGCCGATGTCGCGCCGGACAGCGGGTTGCCCACCAGCAGGAAGGTGAGGGCGCCCACGCCGGGCCCGGCCCGGCCGAGCACCGCGGCCAGCCCGGCGACGGTGCCGCTGACCGCGAGGATGGTCAGCGCCATCACCCCGGCGACGCCGAGGTAGGGCCCCTCCAGGACCGACAGCCACCCCTGCGCCAGGGCGGTCACGGCCAGCCCGCCGAGGACCGCGAAGGTCGCCAGGCCGGCCGCGCGCCAGGCGATCGCGGGGACGGCGTAGGAGAACAGCACCGCGGCGGCGAGCGCGGACATGACCAGTGGCAGCGCGAGGGCGCCGAACCCCGAGCCGCGCGGGTCGTCGGGATCGGTGGCCACCACGTCCTGGACGGGGGCCGCCGGGGCGCCGCCGAGCGTGGCGGCCATCTGCCCGAGGAGCTGGGCAACGACCGGCGAGGCCGCCGAGGCGACGAGGACCCGCGGACCCGAGGGCGTGGTGACGATCGCGCCGTAGGCGGCGCGGCCGGTGAGGTCCGCGCGGGCGGCGGCCTCGTCCGCCCGGATGGTGATCTCGAACGCGCCGGGACGCTCCCGGTCGAGCCGGCTCGCGACCGCCTCGGCCTGCGGGCCGGCGACGGCGATCGGGACGTCGCGGGGCGCGACCCTGGCGGCGGGCCAGCCGAACGCGATGATCATCAGGAGCTGTAGGACCACGGCGCCGAGGGCCACGCCCACGGCGCGCCCGGCGGATGAGGACCGCACGACCGCCTCCAAAAAAACGAATGTCCGTTCTCTTTACCTGCGGCCAGAGTCCCACCGGCCCGCCGAGTTGTCAAGAACGGACGTTCGTTTTATATTGACCGGATGCCACGAGTCAGCGAAGAGCACCTGGAGCGCCGCCGCCGGCAGATCCTGGACGCGGCCCGGTCCTGCTTCGTCCGCCGTGGCCTGCACGAGACCTCGATGCAGGACATCTTCGCCGAGAGCGGCCTGTCGGCCGGTGCCGTCTACCGCTACTTCAAGAGCAAGAACGAGATCATCGAGGCCGTCGCCTCGACCGTGATCAGCGACCTGCACACCTTCCTCGCCGACCTGGTGAACCGCGACCCCATCCCCACGCTCGACACGGTCGTCGGGCTGGTCACCGACAAGATGGTCTCGCTCTCCGGGCCGGACGGCCCGTTGCGGCTCGCGCCCCAGGCGTGGGCGCTGGCGCTCTACGACCCCCGCCTCGGCCACTACGTCGAGGAGAACGTCCGCAATCTGCGCGGGACGTGGATCGCCTACGCCCGGCGGCTCACCGAGGCCGGCCTGCTGCCCGCCGGCACCGACGCCGACGCGGCGGGCAAGCTGCTGTTCGGGCTGCTGCCCGGGTTCCTGCTCCAGCGGCTCATCCTCGGCGACGTCGACCCGGACGACTTCCGGCGCGGGATCCAGGCCCTCGCCCGCGCAAGCATGACCAGCCTCGCGACCTGACCGGCCCCACGAGCAGGCCGGCCCCAGGGCCCACGGCCCGATCGGCCCGGCCCGGACGGCTTCGTTGTTCGATCAGGCTCACGCGCTGAGCCGATGGCGGCCCGCCCGGTGTGCTCCGGGCGGGCCGCCGCCATCTCCACGACGCCCCGCGGTGCTCCGAATCCGCCCCTGTAGAGGATTCGAGGCCCTCGCGCCCCACGTCATCCGCCCGTTCCCCGCCCCGTCCCGCCCCGCCGCGCGCCGCTCCGCCCCCGGGCAAGTGTCGGCGGGCCGGAGTCCCTGCGTCCTGAGGCGATCGCCCCTGGGTCCTCAGGACAGCGAACGGGACGCGCCCCCATTCCCGCAGGCCCGAAAACGCCCGCGGCGCGCCGGGAACGGCACACTAGTACTCCCGTCTCTTCCGCCCACTTCGGACAGCTTGAGAGGCCGAATCCGGTTGTGCCCCTGGGTCTCCGCCACCTGGACGTTTTAACATTCCATTACTTTTGATTCGGGGAGAGCTCATGGAGACGGCGGAGCACGAGCGCAGGGCGGGCCGGGCGTCCTCACTGGTCGCCCTGGCGGCGGTCGCGGCCGTCGCCGCCTCGCTGCTGCTCGGTCTCTGGCTGCCCGCGGGGCGGCGGATGGTGTGGTGGCATCCGGAGATCGTGATCGCGGTGTTCTGGTCACCCGTCGCCGCACTGCTGCTGCGCCACCGGCCCGGCCTGAGGGTCGGCCGGCTGATGCTGGCGGCGGGCTCCAGCGCGGCCGTCTACGTGCTGGTCCTCAACCTCGGACCCTGGTTCGACCTGCGCGGCTGGCCCGGCGCGGGCCTCCTCACCTGGCTCGGGACCTGGCTGTGGGCGGTCGACACGTTCGCGCTCACCCTGGTCCTGCCGCTGATCTTCCCGGACGGGCGGCTGGTCTCCCGCCGGTTCCTGCCGGTGCTGGCGGTGGCGCTGGCCGTGCCGGTGATCGTCTGCGTGCACCTGACGGTCGATCCCGGGGCGCGCCGGTTCCACAACGGCGTCTCGGTCTACCCGTTCCAGGACATCCCGCTCGCGATCAGCGCGACGATCCTCGGCACCCTGGCCCTCGGGCTGCTGTCGGTGTTCGTCCGGTTCCTGCGGTCCCCGCCGGACGTGCGCAGGCAGATCGCCTGGGTCATCTACCCCGGCGTGCTCGCCCAGGCGATCATCTACTTCGGCGAGACCACCCCGATCGGGGACCCGCTGCGCAACATCACCATCGCCGCGGTGCCGGTGTGCATCGCGATCGCCATCACCCGGTACCGGCTGTACGACATCGACGTGGTGGTCGGCCGGACCCTCGTCTACGCCGGGCTCATCGCGGTGCTCAGCGGCGTGTACTTCGCGCTGGCGGGCGCGGCCGGCCTGGTGATCCCCGGCGACGGCCCGCTCGCCGGGCTGGCCGGGGCCGTCGGGGCGGGCGCGGTGTTCGAGCCGACCCGGCGGCGCTTGCAGAGCGGCGTGGACGGGCTGCTGCACAGCGAGCGCGACCCGTACCGGATCGCCGACAAGCTCAACCGGCGCCTGCAGACCGCCGCCGACCCGTCCGCCGCGCTGGCCGTCGCCGCCGAGGTCGCGCGGGCCGCACTGCACGCCACCGGCGTGGTGATCGAGGTGCTGGACCGGGAGGGCCGCACCGCGTCCGCCGAGGACGGCGTGCTCGGCGACGGGCCGCACCTGGTCCCGCTGGTCTGGCACGGCGAGCCGGTGGGACGGCTGCTGTTCGGCGTCACCCGCACCCCCGATGCCCGGCTGTCGGGCATCCTGGCCCGCAACCTCGCCGAGCTGGCCAACGCCGCGCGGCTCGCCGCCGACGTCCAGCGGTCGCGCGAGCGGATCCTGCGCACCCGCGAGGAGGAGCGGCGCCGGCTCCGCCGCGACCTGCACGACGGTCTCGGCCCCACTCTGGCCAGCCTCGCGATGACGGTCGACGCCGCCCGCATCACGTTGCAGACCGACCCGGCCGCCGCGGACGCGCTGCTAGAGCGCCTGCGCACCACCATGGGGCAGACCATCGGCGGCATCCGCGAGCTGGTGTACGGGCTGCGCCCGCCCGCGCTGGACGAGCTGGGCCTCGCCGGGGCGATCGAGGCGCTCGGCGGGGTGGTCGCCACCGAGGACGGCCCCCGGGTGGACGTGCAGGTCGACGGCGACCTCGCCGACCTGCCCGCGGCGGCGGAGGTCGCGGCGTACCGCATCGTCCAGGAGGCCCTCACCAACGTGCACCGCCACGCGAAGGCGGGGAAGGCCGTCGTGCGGCTCCATCTCAACGGGGACCTGCACGTGACCGTCGGCGACGACGGCGTGGGGGTGCCCGCCGGGGTCCGCTCGGGGATCGGCATGTCGTCCATGCGGGAACGCGCGGCCGAACTCGGCGGATCGTGCACCGTGGGACCGGGGCCGGAGGGCGGCACCCTCGTCCGCGCCAGGCTGCCGCTCAACGGGGCGCCCGCCTGAACCCGCGTCTCTCAGGTGTGAGGGCCGGTGACCGCCCCCCGCCAAGAAGGTCCGCCACCGGCCCCCGGGCACCGTACGGTTCCGGGGCTCCCATCCCAGTTCCGTGCGGGCCATTCACCAGAGGGTGTGCACTTCAGAAGGTATGCGCCGGGCGGTCCCGGGAGTGAGGGGCAGCTGTCCCGTTCGACCCGGGACCCTTCCGCATGGTCACTCGACACGGCGGCCCGACCGGAACGGCGGCTACAGCCAGCCGGGGTAGGTCTCCCCCTCGGCGACGAGCACGGCGGGGCCTTTGAGGTGGCTCGTCTTCCCGTCGAAGGTGACCGTCGCCCGTCCGCCGGGAACGTCCACGGTCCACTCGCCCCGCGGCAGCGGACCGCCATCGGCACGCGGTCCGCCGTCCGGTCCGGCCGCCGGGCCGATGGTCGCGGCGACCGCCGCCGCGACGATGCCGGTGCCGCACGAACGGGTCTCGCCCGAGCCCCGTTCGTACACCCGCATCTCCAGGTGGTGGTCCCCCAGGACGCGGAAGAACTCGACGTTGACGCCCTCGGGGAACACCGCCGCGTCGAAGCGCGGCGCCCTGCACAGGTCGAGATCCGCGACCGGCGCGTCGATCACGCAGGCCAGGTGCGGGTTGCCCATCGAGACGCGCACGCCGGAGAAGGCCGTCTCCGACAGCGACGCCTCGCCGCGCCCCTGCACCTCGGGCGGGCCCATGTCGACGCTCACGTCGCCGTCCCCGTCGAGGGTGACCCGGCGCAGCCCCGCCCGCGTGGCCACGTCCCACTCGCCGGGCATCGCCAGCCCGGCGTCGACGAGGTAGCGGGCGAAGACCCGCGTCCCGTTGCCGCACATCTCCGCGATGCCGCCGTCGGCGTTGCGGTAGTCCATGAACCACTCGGCGCCGCCCGCGAGCGCCTCCACCGCCGGGTCGCCGGCGGCCTCGGTCCGGACGACGCGCAGCACCCCGTCCGCGCCGATCCCGGCCCGCCGGTCGCACAGCCGCGCCACGGCGGCCGGCGTCAGGTCCAGTGTCCCGTCCGGGTCGGGCAGGATCACGAAGTCGTTCTCGGTTCCGTGCCCCTTCACAAAGCGCATGTCACGATCGTATTGCGCGCCGGCCGGTCACCGCGTCAGGGCCAGCGCGCGATCGGCCAGGCCGGGTGCGTCGCAGGGAAGCCAGGCCACGCGCGGATCCCGGCGGAACCAGGACTCCTGCCGGCGGGCGAAGCGCCGGGTGGCCCTGATCGTCTCCTCCTTCGCCCGCTCCTCGGTCCACTCCCCCGCCAGGAACCGCAGGACCTGCGCGTAGCCGAGGGCGCGGGGGGCCGTCACGCCGTCGCGGAGCCCCGCGGCCTCCAGCGCGCGAACCTCGTCGACCAGGCCCGCGTCCCACATCCGCCCGACCCGCAGCGCGATCCGCTCGTCCAGCTCGGGGCGCGGCACGCTCAGCCCGATCTGCACGACCGCGCCGTACCGGTAGCGGTACTCGGGCATCGTCGCGCTGAACGGACGGCCGGAGATCTCGATCACCTCCAGGGCCCGGACGATGCGCCGGCCGTTGCCGGGCAGGATCGCGTCGGCCGCCGCCGGGTCCCGCGCGCGCAGCCGCGCGTGCAGGGCGCCGGTACCGGCCTCGGCCAGCTCGCCCTCCAGCCGCGCCCGCACGGCCGGATCGGTGCCGGGGAACTCCAGCTGGTCGAGCGCCGCCCGGACGTAGAGCCCGGATCCGCCGACCAGGACGGGCGTCCGGCCCCGGCCGCGGATCTCGGCGACCGCCTCGGCGGCCAGCCGCTGGTACTCGGCGACGCTCGCGGTCTCCCGCACGTCCCAGATGTCGAGGAGGTGGTGCGGGACGCCGCGCATCTCGTCGGCGGCGAGCTTGGCGGTGCCGATGTCCATGCCGCGGTAGAGCTGCATGGAGTCGGCGTTGACCGCCTCGCCGCCCAGGCGCAGGGCCAGCTCCACGGCGAGGTCGGACTTGCCCGCGGCGGTCGCGCCGACCACGGCGATCACGTCCGGCCCGGTCACACGCCCGGTCGCCGGGCCGGCCGTCAGCCCGGTCACTGCCGCCTCACCGGCTCGGACGCGGGAGCGGTTCGGGCGTCATCGGGCACATCCATAACGGTCACAGGCTTAATTCTCGCAACATAACGGGTAGGGATCGTATGTACGGGCGTCGGACGGGATCCGGACGACGCCGAGCAGATGAGACATCGGGGGGAACCATATGTCCATCGTCGACAAGGTCAAGGAAATGCTCGGCCAGCACGGTGACAAGGCCAAGCATGGCATGGACAAGGCCGGGGACATGTTCGACCAGAAGACCGGCGGCAAGCACTCCGACAAGGTCGACAAGGCCCAGGAGAAGGGCCGGGACTTCATCGACAAGAACAACCGCGGCGGCCAAGGCGGTGACGGAGGCCCCGGCCCCACGGGCTCCGGTGGCGGTCAGCCCGCCTCCTGACCCCTCTCCGGACGCCGCCAGCTCGCGACCAGGTAGCCGACGCCATACGGCTCCTCGCGCGCGAGGAGCCCGGCTTCGAACCGGTTTGCGCCCACGGCGGCGCCGGCGAGGACCTGCCACGCCGCCCGCCCGGCCACCTGGAGCTGACGGGAAACCTCCGGATCCAGACCGGCTAGGGCGGCGGTGTCGGCACGCCCGAGAGCCTGCGCCACTGCGTCCTCGTACCCGGCCGCACGTTCGTCCAGGGACCCGGGGGCCTTTTCGGACAGGCACGCCGTCCCGTCGCCCATGACCAGCAGCGCGACGTGCGGAGCGCATCCGGCCAGCTCGCGCCCCAGCCTCAGGCACTCGTCAGGCGTCGCGTCGAACGCCACGGACTGGTAGCGCACGCCTTCAGGCTGCACCTCCGAGGTTCCCTGGCCGAGGAGTGTCCCGTCACGGGTGAGGAGCCAGTGGCCGATCGTCAGCGAGAGCGGCAGATCAGGCCCGCTCCCCCACACGAGGTCAAGCCCGTAAGGGCGCAGCGTGGCGGTCGCCTCGCCACCGTACGCGCGCGTCTCCGGACCGCCCCCGACCACGACGACCGCGTCCGGACGCGATGCGCCCAGCCGCCGGACCGCCTCGTCGCAGGCGGCGCGCATGGCGTCGAGCTCGGGCGCGGCCTCCCCGGCGGCTTCGGGCACGAGGACGGGCGGGTGCGGGCACACCGCCGCCGAGATCAGCACGCAGAGCCTCCCTGGGACCGGGCCCCCTCCGGACCGGGTGTCCCGATCATGCCGGAGTTCAGCCGCCGGCGGAGCAGCCCGGCTCCACCGGCGCCGCCGGGGCGGGCCGGCCGACGGACGGCATGCCGAGCGGGACGCCCGCTTCCTTCGCCCTGCCCTGCCGGGCCTCCCACGCGTCGCCCGCGCGGGTGCGGCGGACCGTCACCGCGGGCTTGTCGGCGACCAGGTGATGGGGCGCGGCGTAGGTGATCTCCGTCGTGACCATGTCCCCCGGGCGCACCGGCTCGTCCGGCGCCCTGAAATGGACCAGGCGGTTGTCGGGGGCGCGGCCGGACATCCGCCGGGTCGCGTCGTCCTTACGCCCCTCCCCCTCGGCGACCAGGACCTCCAGGGTGCGTCCGAGCTGCTTCTTGTTCTCCGCCCAGGAGATCTCCTCCTGGAGGGCGACCAGCCGCTCGTAGCGCTCCTGCACGACCGCCTTGGGCACCTGGCCGTCCATCGTCGCGGCCGGCGTGCCGGGGCGCTTGGAGTACTGGAAGGTGAACGCGCTGGAGAAGCGCGCCTCCCGGACGACGTGCAGGGTCTGCTCGAAGTCCTCCTCGGTCTCGCCGGGGAAGCCCACGATGATGTCGGTGGTGATCGCGGCGTCCGGGATCGCGGCCCGGACCTTCTCGATGATCCCGAGATAGCGCTCCTGCCGGTACGAGCGGCGCATCGCCTTCAGCACCGGGTCGGCCCCGGACTGGAGCGGCATGTGCAGCGACGGCGTCACGTTCGGCGTCTCGGCCATCGCGGCGATCACGTCGTCGGTGAAGTCCTTCGGATGCGGCGAGGTGAACCGGACCCGCTCCAACCCCTCGACCGCGCCGCAGGCGCGCAGCAGCCCGGCGAACGCCGACTGGCCGCCCGCGGTCATCGCGCGGACCTCGTCCGGCGCCGCGGCCAGGGCCCCGAAGCCCGACCCGTAGGCGTTGACGTTCTGGCCGAGGAGCGTGATCTCCAGGACGCCGTCGGCGACCAGCGCCTCGACCTCGGCGAGGATCTCGCCGGGCCGGCGGTCGCGCTCCTTGCCGCGCAGCGCGGGGACGATGCAGAACGTGCAGGTGTTGTTGCAGCCCACCGAGATCGACACCCACGCCGCGTAGGGCGACTCGCGGCGCGTCGGCAGCGTGGAGGGGAAGGTCACCAGGGACTCTTCGATCTCGACCTGCGCCTCCTGCTGGACGCGCGAGCGCTCCAGCAGGACGGGCAGGGAGCCGATGTTGTGGGTCCCGAAGACCACGTCCACCCATGGCGCCCGCTCGACGATCGTGTCGCGGTCCTTCTGGGCGAGGCAGCCGCCCACCGCGATCTGCATCCCCGGGTGGCCGTCCTTGACCGGGCGCAGGTGGCCGAGGTTGCCGTAAAGCTTGTTGTCGGCGTTCTCCCGTACGGCGCAGGTGTTGAACACCACCACATCGGGCTCGGCGTCGCCCGCGCGGATATACCCGGCCGACTCCAACAGGCCCGACAGGCGCTCGGAATCGTGGACGTTCATCTGGCACCCGTAGGTACGAACCTCGTACGTGCGGGGGCCGGTCTCTGTAGGCGCACTCATGACAATCACCAAGGGTACGCGTCGGGACAGGTCCCCCGTGCGCGATCAGATCGCCCTGGCTAGGGGGCTCGCGGCCGGTCCGCCGCCGCACCGGGAACGGGCCTCCGCACCCGCCGTCCGCCCTGCCGCGGACCCGCCCGCCGACGTGGGGATTCGTGATCGTATCGGTACCACACGGAGGGTTGCCCGGCTATACGAATGACGTAAAGTCCGGGCCCATGACGGACAGCGAAGGCGGGCCCAAGCTCACCAAGGGCGGCGGCGGGCCCCAGGAGGACGACCCGGGCGGCGGGCCCCTCGTTGTGGTCGAGAACGTCAACAAGCACTTCGGCGAGCTGCATGTTCTCAAGGACATCAACCTCACGGTGGACCGCGGCGAGGTCGTCGTGGTGATCGGCCCGTCCGGCGGCGGCAAGTCGACGCTGTGCCGGTCGATCAACCGGCTGGAGCCGATCGACGCCGGCACGATCCTGGTGGACGGCAAGGAACTGCCCAAGGAGGGCAGGGACCTGGCCAGGCTCCGCGCCGACGTGGGCATGGTGTTCCAGTCGTTCAACCTGTTCGCGCACAAGACGATCCTCGAGAACGTCACGCTCGGCCCGATCAAGGTCCGCAAGCAGGGCCGGGCCGAGTCGGAGAAGCACGCCATGGAGCTGCTCGACCGGGTCGGGATCGCCAACCAGGCGCAGAAGTACCCCGCCCAGCTCTCCGGCGGGCAGCAGCAACGCGCCGCGATCGCCCGCTCGCTCGCGATGCGGCCCAAGGTCATGCTCTTCGACGAGCCCACCTCGGCGCTCGACCCAGAGATGATCAACGAAGTGCTGGACGTCATGACCGGGCTGGCCCGGGACGGCATGACCATGGTCGTGGTCACCCATGAGATGGGCTTCGCGCGCAAGGCCGCGCAGAAGGTCGTGTTCATGGCCGACGGCCAGGTCGTCGAGGAGAACACCCCCGAGGAGTTCTTCACCAACGCGCGAACCGACCGCGCCAAGGACTTCCTTTCCAAGATCCTCACGCACTGAGCCGTCGGGGCTCCGGCACGAAAGCAGAGGTAGACGAGAGCATGCGAGCACGTCGATACACCGCCGCGATCGGCGCGGCGGTCGCGCTGTCGCTGGCGCTGACCGCCTGTGGCAGCGATGCGGAGAAGACCAACGCCAAGAGCGTCGTCCAGAAGGCCAAGGACGACAAGAAGCTCACCATCGGCATCAAGTTCGACCAGCCCTCGCTCGGCCTGAAGAAGCCCGACGGCACCTTCGAGGGCTTCGACGTCGACACCGCCCGGTACATCGCCAAGGACCTGGGCGTGCCCGAGAGCGGCATCACCTTCAAGGAGACGACCTCCGCCAACCGCGAGTCGTTCCTCGGCGGCGGGCAGGTCGACCTGGTCATCGCCACGTACTCCATCACCGACGCGCGCAAGAAGCAGGTCGGCTTCGGCGGCCCGTACTACATCGCGCACCAGGACACGATGGTCCGGGCCGACGACACCAAGATCAAAAAGGCCGAGGACCTCAAGGGCAAGAAGCTCTGCCGCGCCGCCGGTTCCAACTCCTTCCGCCGCGTCACCGAGGGTCCGCCGGACGGCCAGCTCGCCATCAAGGGCGTCACGCTCGTCGACGCCTCCAGCTACTCCGAGTGCGCCGCCAAGCTCAAGGCCGGCGCGCTCGACGCGGTCAGCACCGACGACCTGATCCTGGCCGGCTTCGCCAACCAGCAGAAGGGCGCCTTCAAGGTCATCAACAACCCCTTCACCGACGAGAAGTACGGCGTCGGGATCAAGCTGGGCGACACCGAGACCTGCGAGGCCGTCAACAAGGCGATCACCAAGATGTACAGCGACGGCTCCGCCGCCAAGATGCTGGAGCAGCACTTCGGCGGTACCGGGTTGAAGCCCACCACGACCGTCCCCAAGTTCGAGGGCTGCGCCTGACCCGATCGTCCAGGGGGCGTCCCCTGGACGATCGGGCCGCGGATCCCGCCGGGGATCAGGCGATCCTCGCTCCGCCGCGGTCCGGCTGATCCCTTCGTGCGGGGTCAGGCGGTGGCCGCCCGTCGCGCCGGCGCACTCCCGGGGGCCTCGTGCCCCCGGGGACCGTCGGCATGGCCCCGACCCGCTGGAACGCCATGGATGACCTATTCAACTTCGGCCCGTTCTTCGACAACTTCGACCAGATCCTCGAGGGGTTCTGGGCGACCGTGCGGCTGTCGGCCGCGGCGGCCGTGCTCTCGCTGATCATCGGTATCGTCCTGGTCGGCTTCCGGGTCGCGCCGATCCCGGTGCTGCGCAACGTGGGCACGGTCTACGTCAACATCCTGCGCAACACCCCGCTCACCCTGATCCTGCTGATGTGCAGCCTCGGGCTGAACGACATCCTGAGCCTGAAGTTCTCCAACGTCTCGGCGACGAGCTACTACTGGTGGGCGGTCCTCGGGCTGTCGGCCTACACCGGGGCGTTCGTCTGTGAGGCGCTGCGGTCGGGCATCAACACCGTGCCGCTCGGCCAGGCCGAGGCGGCCCGCTCGATCGGGCTGACCTTCGTCCAGTCGCTCCGCATGATCATCCTCCCGCAGGCGTTCCGCGCGGTCATCGCGCCGCTCGGCAGCATCTTCATCGCGATGATCAAGAACACCACGGTGGCCGCCGCGGCCAGCTACGCCGAGATCGCCCTGATCATGAAGACCCTGCTGGACGACCCGTCGTTCACCAGCGGGGCGATCCCGCTGTTCATCGGCGTCGCGGTCGGATTCATGATCCTCACTCTGCCGACCGGGTTCTTCTTCGGATGGCTGGCCAAGCGAATGGCGGTGGCGCGATGAGCCAGGAAGCGACCGTACTGTTCGACGCGCCCGGCCCGCGGGCGCGGGCCCGGCACCGCCTGCTCACCGCGATCTCGGCGGTGCTGCTCCTCGCGGTGACCGTGCTGCTCGCGTGGCGGTTCAACGACAAGGGGCAGTTCGAGGCCAAGCTCTGGAACCCGTTCCTCAAGAAGGACGTCTGGCAGCACCTGATCCTGCCCGGCCTGTGGAACACGCTGAAGGCCGCGCTGGTGGCCTCGGTGCTGGCGATCGCGTTCGGCATCGTCTTCGGCCTGGCCCGGCTGTCGGATCACCGCTGGGTGCGCGTCCCGGCCGGGATCGTGGTCGAGTTCTTCCGGGCCATCCCGCTGCTGATCCTGATCTTCCTGGTCTTCTTCGTGCCGAACAAGGTCAGCCCGGTCATCGCCGAGTCGCCCTTCGGGACCTTCCAGCGCATCCTGGTCGACAACGTGTTCTCGATCTTCGGTGTCGAGATCAACGCCGGGGTGGTCACCGTGCCCGCGTTCGCCGCGGTGGTGTTCGGGCTGGTGATGTACAACGGCTCGGTGCTGGCCGAGGTGGTGCGCGCGGGCGTCAACTCGATCCCGAGGGGGCAGAGCGAGGCCGCGTACTCCATCGGACTCCGCAAGAACGGCGTGATGCGCCTGGTGCTTCTGCCGCAGGCCGTCACGGTGATGATGCCGGCGATCGTCAGCCAGCTCGTCGTGCTGCTCAAGGACACCGCGCTCGGCTTCATCATCTCCTACGGCGAACTGCTCCAGGCCGGCTTCAAGAACGTCCCGCCGAACTTCAACAACAACCTGATCCAGGCGGGCGTCGTCGTCGGCGTGATCTACATCGCGATCAACATGTCGCTGAGCCGCGTGGCGACCTGGCTGGAGGCGCGCAGCCGGCGCAGCCGCAAGACGCAGGCCAAGACGATGGGCGCCGGGGCCGGGGCTCCACCGCCCCCCGGCATGGCGGTGACCGGGCAGACCACCGGGGACACCGGGGGCATCATCTGACCGTTCACCTGACCGTTCACCGCTGAGGGCGCCGCCGGATTCCCGGCGGCGCCCTCAGCGGTTCCGGTGGACGCGACGAAGGCGGCACCCCGCCGTCCAGACCCTTCTGGACATCGCTGAGGCGGCCGTTGAGACGACCTGGGCGACGAGGCGGCACGGTATGAGTCAAGGGCCTGTTCGACCAGGAGCGCGGTCGTGACGCCGCCGCGCGGGTCGAGGAGCGGGTGCGGGCGGCGACGGCGCGGAGGCCGGACCACTGGACGGGACACGCCCGCGGCGGACGCGGTTCGGGGCGCCGCGGGGGACGCCACGGGGGACGCCGCCAGGGTCGTTCCGGCCGTCCGGACCTGACCGGATCCAGGTGAGCGGCTTGTATCTTTCCGAGTTCAACTGCCCCGTCATGGCCCCAACCGATCCCCGTATGCGGGACGATTCCTGTTATGACCGCTCGTGCGACCCTTCCCTACGGCTCCTGGCCTTCTCCCATCTCCGCCGCCGACGTCGCCCGCGCCCGGCTGCGCCTCAGCTTTCCGACCGTTGCGGGCTCGGACGTCTGGTGGCAGGAGACCCGTCCCGAGGAAGGCGGTCGAACAACGGTCATCCACCTCCAGGGCGGCCATCGGACCGAGTTGCTCCCGGCCCCTTGGGACGTGCGGACCCGCGTGCACGAGTACGGCGGGCGGTCATACCTGCCGGTCGCCACCGCCGAGGGGCGCACCATCGTTTTCTCCAACTACGAGGACCAGCGGCTGTACCGCCTCGACGAGGGCGATCCCAAGCCGCAGCCGCTGACGCCCGAGCCCGCCGTTCCGGCCGGCCTGCGCTACGCCGACTACGTGCTCTCCCCTGACGGCACTGAGATCTGGTGCGTCTGCGAGGGCCATATCGCCGCGCCGCCGGACGCCGACGGGGAACCGTCCGCCGCCACCGACGGGATCCGGCGGGCCATCGTCGCCGTTCCGCTGGACGCCAGCGCCGCCGACGACGCCGCGGCCATCCGGGAGCTGGTCACCGGCGCGCACTTCTACGCGAGCCCCGTCCCGTCCCCCGGCGGCGGGCACCTGGCCTGGATCCAGTGGAACCACCCGCGGATGCCATGGGACGGAACCGAGCTGCGCGTCGCCGCGCTTGAGGACGGCGCGACCGTCGCGCCCCGCACCGTCAAGGGCGGGCTCACCGAATCGGTGCTGGCGCCGGTGTGGCGTGACGACACGACCCTGTACGTGGTGTCCGACTGGCCCGGCTGGTGGAACATCTACCAGGTCGGCCTGCACGGCGAGTCCCCCCAGGCGCTCTACCCCGCCGAGGAGGAGTTCGCCGAGCCGCTCTGGACCCTGGGCGGCATGCCGTACGCGCTGCTCGGCGACGGACGGCTGGCCGTGCTGCACGGTGAGGGCAACCTGCGCCTGGGGATCTACGACCCCGAGACGCTCGACCTCACCGACCTGGAGGTCCCCTACGAGCACTGGCTGCCGCAGCTGTCGGCCGACGGCTCGACGATCGTCGGCATCGGCGGCGGCCCGGACGTCCCGCCCTCGGTGGTCCGGATCGACACCACCACCGGCCGGGTCGAGGGGCTGCGCCGCGAGCTTCCCGAGCTGCCCGACGTCGCCTACCTGTCCAGACCGCGCGCCGAACGGCTCGAAGGGCCGTTCGGACGACCCGTGCACGCCTACGTGTTCCCGCCCACCAATCCGGAGGCGAGCGCCCCTGAGGGCGAGCTTCCGCCGTACGTGGTGTTCGTGCACGGCGGACCCAACGGCCGCGTCTCCACCGTCCTCAACCTCGAGCGCGCCTACTTCACCAGCCGCGGCATCGGCGTCGTCGACGTCAACTACGGCGGGTCGAGCGGATACGGCCGCGCCTACCGGGAACGGCTGCGCCGCCAGTGGGGCGTGGTCGACGTCGAAGACGTCATCGCCGCCGCCAAGGCCCTGGTGGAGGGCGGCGTCGCCGATCCCGCCCGGCTGGCGATCCGGGGCGGCAGCGCCGG
The DNA here is from genome assembly GCF_036227065.1 of Spirillospora sp. NBC_01491. Taxonomy (GTDB): domain Bacteria; phylum Actinomycetota; class Actinomycetes; order Streptosporangiales; family Streptosporangiaceae; genus Spirillospora; species Spirillospora xylanilytica. Next base: position 7,354,502 of record NZ_CP109432.1, on the reverse strand, counting down.
CGGCTGGACGACCCTCGCCGCCGCCACCCAGACCGACCTGTTCAAGGCGGCCACGTCCTACTTCGGCATCAGCGACCTGCAGAGCTTCGCCGAGGCGACGCACGACTTCGAGTCGCACTACCTGTTCGGCCTGATCGGCCCGCTGCCCGGCTTCGAGCGCGCCTACGAGGAGCGGTCCCCGCTCAACCACGCCGACCGCACGGCGTGCCCGGTGCTGCTCCTGCAAGGCATGGACGACCCGGTGGTCCCGCCCGAGCAGTCCGAGCGGTTCGCAGCGGCGCTGGCCGCCAAGAAGATGCCGCACGCCTACCTGACGTTCGAGGGCGAGTCCCACGGGTTCCGCCGGGCCGAGACGGTCGTGGCGACCCTGGAGGCCGAGCTCGCCTTCTACGGCCAGACCCTCGGCTTCGAGCCGCGCGACGTCGACCCCGTCGAGCTGACCACCGGCTGACCCAGTGATCAAGGAATCGCCGCCGGGCGATTCCTTGATCACAAAACGTCCCGGCCGCGACCGGCGACGACCCGCGAGGCCGACCGGTGCGGGGGTTCGGCGCGGGGCCGACCGGCCCCGCGCGGCATCCGGGGCGGCGGAGGCGGGCAGGGCGGTCGTCCGGCCTCGGGGGCCGGTCAGGCGCGCTTGTCGGCGGCGGTGCGCAGGTTGTAGGCGTCGTCGTCGAAGTACGGGGAGTACGAGCGGGAGTGGGTGGTCCCCCCGCCCTGGTAGCCGCCGATGACCCCGTTGACGACGCCGGTGTGGGTCGTGGTGCTGTAGTTCAGCAGCCAGGGGCTTCCGCTGGTGCCGCCGTAGAAGCCGCCGCAGTCCATCCGGATCTGGTACGCGGACTGGCGGGCGGTCTGGACCCGGCAGTAGATCGGCCGGTCCCGCTTGTCGTAGGTGATCCGCGGGTAGCCGGTCACGTTCACCCACTTGCCGACGCCCTGGTTCGCGGCGAGCTTGTTGTAGCCGACCACGTCCTGGACCAGCTTGCCGTTGAGCGGGTTGAGCGCGATGTAGCCGAAGTCGAGGTCGGCGTCGCCGGTCGCCTGCCAGCGCTGGTCGACCAGCATCATGCCGGCCGCCCAGGTGCCGTACGGCCGCTTGCCCTGGTCGTACCTGGGGACGAACGCCACCTTGGTGCTGTACGCGCCGCCCTTGCCCCCGTGGATGCAGTGCGCGGCGGTGATCAGCAGTTTCTTGGAGAAGCTGTTCACCACACTCGCGGTGCAGTAATGGTCGCCGGTGCCGTTGTTGAAGAACAGCGCGCCGAGCGTCGGGATGCCGGCGAACGCCGTGGCGGTCGGCACCGCCTGCGCCCTGACCGCCCCAGGCGCCCGCCCGGACGGGCCCCCGGCCCGGATACCGGGGGCGGCCGGGCCCGGTTCGGCGCCGGTCAGCGGGGTCGCGGTGGCCATCCGCTCCCGCGTCCAGTACCGCTGCACCGCGCCCGCGTCCGCCGCGCTGATCCGCGTGCTCACGGAGGTGTCCACGACGGTACGGCCACGGGCCTGGCCGCCCGCGAGCACCAGCGTCGTCCCGGCGGTCACGACCGCCGCGGACGTCACCGCGGCGGCCGTCCCCCACATCCGAAACCTGCGCATCCGCCCGAAGCTACCGACTCACCGTTCCCGCCACAACGTGAACGATCACACTGGCCGGACCGGCCCTAACGGGCGAATTCGGTGGCCCGCGACTCGCGGACCACGGTGACCCGGATCTGCCCCGGGTAGGTCAGCTCGTCCTCGACCTGCTTGGCGATGTCGCGCGCGATGACCTGGGCCTGGATGTCGTCGACCGAGTCGGGCTTGACCATCACCCGGATCTCGCGGCCGGCCTGCATGGCGAAGACCTTCTCCACGCCCTCGTGCCGGTCCCGGGCGATCTCCTCCAGCCGCTCCAGGCGCTTGACGTAGGACTCCAGCGACTCGCGCCGCGCGCCCGGCCGGCTGCCGCTGACGGCGTCGGCCGCCTGGGTGAGCACCGCCTCGACCGTGCGGACCTCGACCTCGTTGTGGTGCGCCTCGATGGCGTGCACGACGTCCTCGTCCTCGCCGTACCGCCGCGCGATCTCGGCGCCGATGAGGGCGTGGCTGCCCTCGACCTCGTGCGTGAGGGCCTTGCCGATGTCGTGCAGCAGCGTGCACCGCTTGGCTACCTCGGCCGGCAGCCGCAGCTCGCTCGCCATGATCCCGGCGATGTGCGCCGACTCGACCAGGTGCTTCAGCACGTTCTGCCCGTAGGAGGTGCGGTAGCGCAGCCGGCCGAGCAGGGCGATCAGCTCGGGGTGCATGTCGGTGACGCCGACCTCGACCAGCGCGTCCTCGCCGGACCGCACGCAGAGCTGCTCGACGTCGCTGCGGCTGCGCTCGTAGATCTCCTCGATCCGCTGGGGATGGATCCGGCCGTCCAGGACCAGCTTCTCCAGGGTCAGCCGGCCCACCTCCCGGCGCACCGGGTCGAAGCAGCTCAGCAGCACCGCCTCGGGCGTGTCGTCGATGATCAGGTTGACACCGGTGGTCGTCTCGAACGCCCGGATGTTGCGGCCCTCACGGCCGATGATGCGGCCCTTCATCTCGTCGCTCGGCAGGTGCAGCACCGAGACGACCGACTCGGTGGTCTGCTCGCTGGCGACCCGCTGGATGGCCAGCGTGACGATCTTGCGGGCGCGCTTCTCCCCCTCCGCGCGGGCGGCGTTCTCGATCTCCCGGGTCAGCGGGATCGACTCGCGCTTGGCCTGGTTCTCGATGGCCGAGACCAGCTCGCGCTTGGCCTGGTCGGCGGTGAGCCCGGCGGTCGCCTCCAGGACCTGCCGCCGCTCGTCCTCGACGCGGCCGAGCTCCTCCTTGCGCGTTTCCAGGTCCCGCCCGGACTCGGCCAGCCGCCCGGACCACTCCTCCACGCGCCGCACCTCGGCGTCGAGGCGCTGCTCGCGCTCGGCGAGCCGGGTCTCGCGCCGCTCCAGGTCCTCGCGCAGGGTCCGCAGCTCCTCGCGGAGGGTCCTGCCCTCGGCCTCCAGCTCGGCGCGGGTGGTGTCCGCGATCTCCTGGGCCCGCCGTTCGGCGCTCTCCAGGACGCCGCGGGCCTCGGTCTCGGCCGCCGCGGCCTCGGCGGCGGCGGCCTCCTGCGCGCCGTGCCTGCGCAGGACCACGGTGACGATGACGAGAGCGACCAGGGTCACCAGCAGCGCTGCACCCACCAGGACGCTCGCCATGAGGCAGATCCCTTCCTCGCCTTGCGGACCCCCGGGCTGGGGCCCTGCCTCGCGAGGATTACCCGCACCCCGGCGGACGACCGGGTACACGGCATCGCCGGGCCGCCGCGATCCGCAACCCGGTGACTCGGCCGATATCGGCCAGGGTCGTGTCCTCTATGCCTCTCAACTGCTCGAACGGACTCGGTCAGTATCGCAATCCGCAGTGCGCGGAGTAATTCCTCACTGCCGTAACGGTAAGCGGCACAGAGGTAATGAGCAAGCAAACCACGGGCATTCCGGACTAACCGAACGCTCCCGTGAGGGCTTGCTTACCGCCGCCCCGACGCCGCGCCGTCCCCCCTCACCTGCCCGGTCGGCCGCCCCGTCCAGTCAGGGCGATGATCAGGCCAGGTCAGGCGAAATCGCCATTTCGTCGGCGTGTCGCCCGTCTCGCCCAAACCTCGCCGCCAGCCGCCCGAAACCCGGACCGGGGCACGGCTCCACAACACCGAACACGGATCCGGTCCCAGCCTCGATCCCGGTTCTCGGATCCGCCGGATATCGGCCGTGTCCGGCGGGGATGTTATTCCGGCTCGGGGAGGCCGGGGAGGTCGCCGGGGTCGGTGCCCTCGTCCGCGAGGGCCTCCTTGACCACCCGGTAGGCCACGCCGTGCGGGTAGCCCTTGCGGGCGAGCATGCCGACCAGGCGCCGCATCCGCTTGGCCGGTTCGACGCCGCGGGTCGCGGCGAGCTTGCGGTCGACGAGCGCGCGGGCGGTGCGCTCCTCCTGCTCGGGATCCAGCGCCTCCACCGCGTCGGCGACGGTCTCGGCGGCGACACCGCGGTGGCGCAGCTCGTTGGCCAGGGCGCGCTTGGCGAGCCCGCGGCCGTTGTGCCGGGACTGCACCCACGCCTGGGCGAACGCGACGTCGTCGATGAGACCGACGTCGGTGAAGCGCCCGAGCACCTTGTCGGCGACGTCGTCGGGGACGGCCTTGCGGCTCAGTGCCTCGGCGAGCTGGGCGCGGGTGCGCGGAGCCAGGGCCAGCAGGCGCAGGCAGGTCTCACGGGCCGCCGACTCGGGGTTGGCGGGCGGATCGACCGCGCGAGGACGGCGGTTCATGCCGCGCTTCCCCGTGCCGGCACGGCCCCGCGAGCCCCCCTGGCCGCCCGAACGACTGAGGCGGGGACGGAGGGGCGGGCGGGGCCCTCAGGAGCGGCGGCGCCATTGGGGAAGGCCCCCGCACCGGCGGACCGGTGCGGGGTGAGGCGCCGCCGCCCTACATACGAGATCATCGCCCACACTTCCGTCAAGAGTCACCCGGATCGGCGGATTGACCGTCAGGAGTCACCGGGCTTGGCGGCCTTGGCGCCCTTCTTGGCCGTGCTCGCAGCGGGCGTCTTGCCCGCGGCCGGGGCGGACGCGGCGGCCCCGGCGGCGGGCGCGCCCGGCGCGGCGGTCTCGGCGGCCTCCTTGTCGACCTTGGGGCCGATGCCCAGCTTCTCCTTGATGCGCTTCTCGATGCCGTCGGCCATGTCGGGGTTGGACTTGAGGAAGTTGCGGGCGTTCTCCTTGCCCTGGCCGAGCTGGTCGCCGTCGCAGGTGTACCAGGCGCCGGACTTGCGGACGAAGCCGTGCTCGACGCCGAGGTCGATCAGACCGCCCTCGCGGCTGATGCCCTGCCCGTAGAGCAGGTCGAAGTCGGCGACGCGGAACGGCGGGGCCATCTTGTTCTTGACGACCTTAACGCGGACGCGGCTGCCGACCGCCTCGGTGCCGTCCTTGAGCGTCTCGATGCGGCGCACGTCGAGCCGCACGGAGGCGTAGAACTTCAGCGCCTTGCCGCCGGTCGTCGTCTCGGGCGAGCCGAACATGACGCCGATCTTCTCGCGCAGCTGGTTGATGAAGATGACGGTGGTCTTGGTCTGGTTGATCGCGCCGGTGAGCTTGCGCAGGGCCTGCGACATCAGCCGGGCCTGGAGGCCGACGTGGCTGTCGCCCATCTCACCCTCGATCTCGGCGCGCGGGACCAGCGCGGCGACCGAGTCGATGACCACGATGTCGACCGCGCCGGAGCGGATCAGCATGTCGGTGATCTCGAGCGCCTGCTCGCCGGTGTCGGGCTGGGAGACCAGCAGCGCGTCGATGTCGACGCCCAGCTTGCGGGCGTACTCGGGGTCGAGGGCGTGCTCGGCGTCGACGAACGCCGCGATGCCGCCCTTCTTCTGCACGCTGGCCACCGAGTGCAGGGCGATGGAGGTCTTGCCCGAGCCCTCGGGACCGTAGACCTCCACGACCCGGCCGCGGGGCAGGCCGCCGATGCCGAGCGCGATGTCGAGGGAGATCGCGCCCGTCGGGATCGTCTCCACCGGTGCGCGCGCATCGTCGCCCATCCGCATGACCGAGCCCTTGCCGAACTGCCGCTCGATCTGGGCGAGGGCGGTGTCGAGAGCCTTCTCCCGGTCGTTCGCTGCCATGAGGTTGCCCCTTGTCTTTCCTGTGATGTGTGCCGGCTCTCGGCCGCCTTGCGGTGTCGAGGGCGACGTTACGGGGAGCCAGGGACAGTTTCGAGGCCCCGGTACGGCTGTGGACAACGTCGCGTGCGGGGCCCAGCCTACCGAACATTCGTTCGATCATGGTGTCGCGCACCTGTTTGCCCGGGAATCTCCGTGCACACGGGCCCCGGAACCCCGTACGCTGGCGCCGTCCACGGAGGGTTCCTTCATGACGCTGACCGTTCTCTTCTGCGTCGATCCGATCCACCCCCGGCGCGTTGACCCCCACTTCTCCCGCGAGGCCGCGGCCGTGCGGGACCACTACGGCGAGATCGCCCTCATCGACCACGACGCGTTGCGGCACGGCGACGCGGCGGAGGCGGTGCGCGCGGTGCCGAAGGACCTCGGCGCCGTCTGGTACCGGGGCTGGATGCTCGCCAGGGGCGAGTACACGGCGCTCGCCTCGGCGCTCAAGCAGCGCGGCGTCCTCCTGCTCACCCATCCCGAGGACTACCGGCGGGCGCACGAGCTGCCCGGCTGGCACGACACGTTCGCCGGGCTGACCCCGCAGAGCGTGTGGCGTCCGCTGGCCCCCCGCCAGGACCCCGGCGACCTGGCCGAGCTGGTCCGCCCGCTGCGTAGCGGGCCCGGCGTCGTGAAGGACTACGTCAAGTCGCGCAAGCACGAGTGGGACGAGGCGTGCTTCGTCCCCGACGTCAAGAACCTCTCGGAACTCCGCTCGGTCGCGGCGAAGATGATCGCGTTGCAGGACGGGTTCCTCGCGGGCGGGCTGGTGGTGCGGGAGTACGAGCCCTACGACGGCGAGGGCGAGGCGCGCGTGTGGTGGGTGGACGGGGAGCCCGCCCTGGTGGGACCGCATCCAGACAGCCCCGGCCTGGAGCCCGAGCCCGAGCTGGCCTCCGTGGCCCCGGCCGTGCGGGCGCTCGGCTGCCGCTTCATCACCACCGATCTCGCCTGCCGCACCGACGGCGAGTGGCGCGTGGTCGAGGTCGGGGACGGCCAGGTCAGCGACCTGCCTGCGACGGTCGACCCGATGGACCTGTACGCGCACCTGCCGGTGCCGGACTAGAAATCCGCAAGTCCCCAGAACCTGGACGCACATTTTCCTCGTCCAACAGGATGCGGCACTCGCACGCCCTCGCGCAGCGTGTCCGTGATGTGACGGAACCGGCGCGACATCGCTTCCGTCTCATGATCCACCGCCCCTAGGCTATGGCTCCGTGACGCCGGATTCCTTTTTCGGTGAGGCATCCGACCCCGCTGTCCGGAACCTCCCGACACCCGTCGTCTCGTTTCGAAGGACGTGTTCCCCTTGCCCCCACAGGAGCCCACTCGCCGGCTCAGCTCGCGCGCCGTCAAAGTCGGGATGGTGAGCGCGCTGTCCGTGACCCTGGTCGCCTGCGGTTCCAAGTCGACCACCGCGTACTGCGTGGACCGTGACGCTCCCGCCGTGGGCAAGACCGCGGGCGGCCACAAGACGGTCCCCGACAGTTTCTGCAACACCAGCGACATCGACCGGGGCACCGTCTCGTACGGCCGCTACTACTGGTACTACGGCGGGAAGCGCTCCTCCAACGGCTACGTCTCCGGCGGCAGCGCGTACGGGCCCAGCAAGGGCAAGGTCAAGTCGAGCAGCGGCCGGACCCTGAGCCGCGGCGGGTTCGGCGGCGGCGGCAAGAGCGGGAGCTGAGCCGACATGAGGCGAACCCGTTCCGAGCCCAGGGAAGACTGGGCCGAGAAGGTCGAAGCGCACGGGCTGGCCTTCCACCGGACCGCGCACCCCGAACATCTGCCCCGTCCCTACTGGGACGAGTCGGTGCACTACGTCTTCGAGATGGACGAGGTGCTGGCCCTAGAGGCGGTCGTGGAGGAGCTTCACGAGATGTGCCTCCAGGTGGTGGAGCACGTCGTCACCACCGGTCGGTACAACGTGCTGGGCATCCCCGACTGGGTCGCCCCGCTGATCGAGGAGTCATGGCGCCGCCGCGATCCGCACCTGTACGGGCGGTTCGACCTACGCTACGGCGGAGACGGGCCGGCCAAGCTGCTGGAGTACAACGCCGATACCCCGACGGCCCTGGTCGAGAGCGCCGTCGTGCAGTGGTTCTGGTTGCAGGACGCCTTCCCCGGCGACGACCAGTGGAACTCCATCCACGAACGCCTGGTGGCGCGCTGGAAGGAGATCGGGTCCGGGCTGCCCGATGACGGTCCGGCCCACTTCGCCTGGACCAACGGGGACGAGACCGGCGAGGAGGTCATGACGATCGCCTACATGCAGCAGACCGCCGAGGAGGCGGGGCTGTCCGGCATCGCGATCGCCATGGAGGACATCGGGTGGCACCCGGAGCGCGAGCGCTTCGTCGACCTCCACGACGACGAGATCCGCACGCTCTGCAAGCTCTACCCCTGGGAGTGGATCGTCTCCGAGCCGTTCGGCCGGAGCATCCCGGCCGCGCCCACCACCTGGATCGAGCCGATCTGGAAGATGGTGCTCTCCAACAAGGCGCTGCTGGTGCTGCTCTGGGAACTGTTCCCCGGACACCCCAACCTGCTGCCCACCTACCTGAACACCCCCTCCGACCTCACCTCGTACGTGCAAAAACCCCTGCTCGGCCGGGAGGGGGCGAGCATGCGCATCGTCACGCCCGACGGCAGCGAGCAGCGCACGCAGGGCGACTACGGCGCGGAGGGCTTCGTCTTCCAGGAGTTCTGCGCGCTGCCGGACTTCGACGGTGAGCACCCGGTGCTCGGCGCGTGGGTGGTCGACGACGAGTCGGCCGGGCTCGGCATCCGCGAGACGTCCGGGCTCATCACCGACGACACCTCGTCGTTCGTCCCGCACCGCATACCCGTCTGAACCCCTGGCCCGCCCTCCGTCCCCGGTGCCCGTTCCTGAGGAGCACGAGCTGACGGGCCTCGGTCAGCGCAGGCTCTGGGGGACGTCGAAGGTGGCGGCGACCGCTCTCCAGACCCGCTTGACGGACTCGCCGTCGGCCAGGGCCCGTTCAACGGTGCGGCCACCGAGCTCGGCCAGGACGTAGTCCTTGGCCACGCTCTCGGCATAGCCCTCGCCGAACTGCTGATTCATCCGTTCCCAGAACTGTGTGAGCCGCACCCGGACACGCTATCCGAGAGCGTCGGTCACCTCGTCCGGGACGGACGGGCGGGCGCCCTCCCGGTACTGCCGGTGCAGGCCCGTCAGGTAGCGCTCGACGCCCTCCACCACGCGCGCGGTCCGGTAGGACGGGAAGACGTCGAAGGCGTGCTGCCCGCCCTTCATCTCCGCGTACACGACCGGCGAGGACGAGGTCTCGCGCAGCTTGTGGACGAACCGCCGCGCCTCCGCCACCGGGATCAGCGAGTCGCGGCTGCCGTGGATGACGAAGAACGGCGGCGCGTCCTCGCGCAGGTACGTGACGGGGGACGCGTCGGCGAACACCTCGGGCTCCTCATGGAAGGACCGCTTCACCACCATCCGCTCCATCAGCGGCGTCGCCCCCATCGGCACCGGCCAGGGCCCCGGCTCCACCAGGTCGTACACCCCGTAGAAGGGCACGGCCCCGCGCACGCGCGTGTCGGCGTCCTCGAAACCGGGCTGGAAGCGCGGCTCGTTGGCGCTGAGCGCCACCAGCGCGGCCAGATGGCCGCCCGCCGAGCCGCCCGTCACGCACAGAAAGTCCGGATCGGCGCCGTACTCCTCGGCGTGCTCGCGGTACCAGGCCACGAAGTGCTTGAGGTCGATCAGATGCTCGGGCCAGGTCGCGCGCGGGCTGAGCCGGTAGTTGACGTTGAAGCCCACCCAGCCCTGCACGGCCATGTGGTTGAGGAGCGGGAGCCCCTGTTCGCGCTTGTCCCCGATGACCCACGCGCCGCCGTGGATCTGCATCAGCCCCGGCCGCAGGGAGCCTTCCGCCTTGGGCCGGTAGACGTCCAGCTTGAGGCGGAGCCGTCCCTCCTCGTGGAAGACGACGTTGCGCGTCACCCGGACGCCGCGCCGGGGCACGAGGACCAGCGGCGGGACGATCTGGGGCGCGAGCGGGAAGCGCGGTGCGTCCTCCGGATCGAGGTCGAGCGGGACTCCGCTCTCACGCAGCGTCACCACGGTCCGCCGGGACGCGGCGATGGTCGCGATGGTCCCCGCTGCTCCGGCCGCGCCGAGCACGAGGCCCGTCCAGCCCGTCCAGCCGTGCAGGCCCCCGTACCCGGCCGTGAGCCCGAGCGCGGCGATCTCGGCGGCGAGCAGGTGCGGGGCCAGTTCGACGGCGAGCCACCCCGCGAAGAAGCTCGGCACCAGCAGCATGAGGCGGCGGACGGGCCGGTGCGCGTTCAGGGCGAGGAGCAGGGACAGTGCTCCGACGGCGAGCAGGACGTAGGGCATGGGACGGCTCCTCGCGGCGTGTTCTCCTCCCCACCATGCCCGGACAAGCGCTTGCTTACAAGATGACGATGGCCACCCGGACGGCCGCCGTCACGTTCTGTCGGACCCGCGAGGCAGGATGGTGACGTGACCGCTGACGTGCTCGAACGCTTCTCCCCCGCGACCCGTGCCTGGTTCACGGGGGCGTTCGCCGCGCCCACCGCCGCACAGGCCGGCGCGTGGAGGTCGATCTCGGCGGGCGACGACACCCTCGTCGTGGCGCCGACCGGGTCCGGCAAGACCCTGGCCGCGTTCCTGTGGTCCCTCGACCGGCTGACCGCCGCCCCGCGACCCGCCCCGCAGCCGACCGCGCAGGCCACCGCGCGGCCCGCCCCGAAGTCCGGCGCGGGGGCCGCCGCACCGACCGGGCCCGATCCCAAGCGGCGCTGCCGCGTCCTGTACGTCTCGCCGCTGAAGGCCCTCGCCGTCGACGTCGAGCGCAACCTGCGCGCCCCGCTCACCGGGATCAGGCAGGCCGCGCGGCGACTCGGGCTGGCCGAGCCCGACATCCGGGTCGGCATGCGGTCCGGCGACACCCCGGCGGACGAGCGGCGCCGGCTGGCCCTCCGGCCGCCCGACATCCTGATCACCACGCCCGAGTCGCTGTTCCTGATCCTCACCTCGCGGGCCCGCGAGTCGCTGCGCGGCGTCGAGACCGTGATCATCGACGAGGTGCACGCGGTGGCGGGCACCAAGCGCGGCGCGCACCTGGCGCTGTCCCTCGAACGGCTCGACGCGCTGCTCGACCGTCCGGCCCAGCGGATCGGGCTGTCGGCGACCGTCCGCCCGGCCGCCGAGGTGGCCGCGTTCCTCGGCGGGGCCCGCCCGGCCGCGGTGGTGCAGCCGCCGTCCGACAAGGTCTTCGACCTCGACATCGTCGTCCCGGTCGAGGACATGGGCGAGGTCGCCCAGTTCACCGACGGCTCCGGCGCCGCCGATCCGCGTCAGCGCAGCATCTGGCCGCACGTGGAGGACCGGCTGCTCGACCTGATCGGCGCGCACCGGTCGACGCTGGTGTTCGCCAACTCGCGGCGTCTCGCCGAACGCCTGTGCGGGCGCCTCAACGAGCTGGCGTACGAGCGCGCCCACGGCGAGGCGCTGCCCGAAGACCATTCCCCGGCCGCGACCATGGCCCAGGCGGGCGCGGCCAGGGGGGCTCCGCTGGAGATCGCGCGCGCCCACCACGGGTCGGTGTCCAAGGAGGAGCGGGCCGGCATCGAGAACGCCCTCAAGGAGGGTCGCCTCCCCGCCGTGGTCGCCACGTCCAGCCTCGAACTCGGCATCGACATGGGCGCGGTCGACCTGGTCGTGCAGGTAGAGTCGCCGCCGTCGGTGGCCAGCGGGTTGCAGCGGGTCGGGCGGGCGGGCCACCAGGTCGGCGCCGTCTCTAAGGGCGTCATCTTCCCCAAGTACCGCGGCGACCTGGTGCAGACGGCGGTGGTCGCCGAGCGGATGCGCGGCGGCGAGATCGAGGAGCTGCGCTACCCGCGCAACCCGCTCGACGTCCTCGCCCAGCAGATCGTCGCGATGGTCTCGATGGACGACTGGACGGTCGACGACCTCGACACGCTGGTCAAGCGGGCCGCCCCCTACGCCACGCTGCCCCGTTCGGCGCTGGAGGCCACCCTCGACATGCTCGCGGGCCGCTACCCGAGCGACGAGTTCGGCGAGCTGCGCCCGCGCCTGGTGTGGGACCGCGTCACCGGCGTCCTGGCCGAGCGGCCCGGCGCGCAGCGGCTGGCCGTCACCAGCGGCGGCACCATTCCCGACCGCGGCCTGTTCGGCGTGTTCCTCGTGGGCGAGAAGTCGTCCCGGGTGGGCGAGCTCGACGAGGAGATGGTCTACGAGTCCCGCGTGGGCGACGTGTTCGTGCTGGGCGCGAGCTCGTGGCGGATCGAGGACATCACGCCCGACCGGGTGCTGGTCTCGCCCGCGCCGGGGCAGCCCGGCAAGCTGCCGTTCTGGCACGGCGACCAGCTCGGCCGTCCCGCCGAGCTGGGGCGCGCGCTGGGCGCGTTCTCCCGCGCGCTGGCCGCGCTGCCCGAGGGCGCGGCGCGCGAGCGGGTCGCCGCCGCGGGCCTGGACGACTGGGCCGCCGCCAACCTGGTGTCCTACCTGACCGAGCAGCGGGAGGCGACCGGGCACGTCCCCGACGACCGCACCATGGTCGTCGAGCGGTTCCGCGACGAGCTGGGCGACTGGCGCATGGTGGTGCACTCGCCGCTCGGCGCGCGGGTGCACGCGCCCTGGGCGCTGGCCATCGCGGGGCGGCTCCGCGAGCGCTACGGCGTCGACGCGCAGGCCATGCACGCCGACGACGGCATCGTGATCCGCATCCCCGACATGGACGAGCCGCCGGGCCTCGACCTGGCGGTCTTCGACGCCGACGACATCGAGCGCATCGTCGTCGACGAGCTGGGCGGGTCGGCGCTGTTCGCGGCCCGGTTCCGCGAGTGCGCGGCGCGGTCGCTGCTGCTGCCGCGCCGCCGCCCCGACAAGCGGATGCCGCTGTGGCAGCAGCGGCAGCGCGCCGCGCAACTGCTGGCCGTGGCGAGCAAGTACCCCTCGTTCCCGATCGTGCTGGAGACGATGCGCGAGTGCCTCCAGGACGTCTTCGACGTGCCGGGCCTGGTGCACCTGATGCGCGAGGTGTCGGGCCGCAAGGTCCGCCTCGTCGAGGTCGAGACCAACGAGCCGTCTCCCTATGCGCGGTCGCTGCTGTTCCACTACGTCGGCGCGTTCATGTACGAGGGCGACTCCCCGCTCGCCGAGCGGCGGGCGCAGGCGCTCGCGCTCGACTCGGCGCTGCTGGCCGAGCTGCTGGGCCAGGCCGACCTGCGCGAGCTGCTCGACCCCGAGGTCGTCACCGACACCGAGCGCGAGTTGCAGCGCCTCGCCGACGACCGGCGGGCCCGCGATCCGGAGGGGGTCGCCGACCTGCTGCGCGGCCTCGGCCCGCTCACCACCGCCGAGATCGCGGACCGGCTCGAACCGGCCGCGGCGCCGAGCGCCGGGGCCTGGGCGGCCGAGCTCGAGTCGGCCCGGCGGGTGATCAGGGTGCGGGTCGGCGGGCAGGAGCGCTGGACGGCGATCGAGGACGCCGGCCGGCTCCGCGACGCCCTCGGGGCGCCGCTGCCGGTGGGCGTCCCGGAGGCGTTCCTCGAACCGGTCGGCGACCCGCTCGGCGACCTGGTCTCCCGCTACGCGCGCACGCACGGGCCGTTCCGGCTGGGCGACGTCGCGGCGCGCTTCGGGCTCGGCACGGCGGTGGTGGCCGAGACGCTGCGCGGGCTGGCGGCGGCCGGACGGGTCGTCGAGGGCGAGTTCCTCCCGGCCCAGACGGTGTCCGGCCCGCTGACGAGCGAATGGTGCGACAGCGGTGTGCTCCGCACGCTGCGGCGCCGGTCGCTGGCACGGCTGCGCGCGGAGGTCGAACCGTCGCCGCCCGAGGCGCTCGGCCGGTTCCTGCCGGTCTGGCACGGCATCGCGGGCGGGTCGCGGCTGCGGGGCGTCGACGCGCTGGTGCAGGCGATCGAGCAGCTCCAGGGGGCGGCCGTCCCGGCGTCGGCGCTGGAGTCGCTGATCCTGCCGTCCCGGGTGACGGGCTACTCCCCCGCCATGCTCGACGAGCTGACCTCCGCGGGCGAGGTCGTGTGGGCCGGGCAGGGCGGGCTGCCGGGCGGCGACGGCTGGGTGTCGCTGTACCTCGCCGACACCGCCCCGCTGCTGATGCCCGAGCCGGCCGAGATCACCCTGACGCCGGTGCACCAGGCCGTCCTCGACGCGCTCGGCGACGGCGGCGCGCTGTTCTTCCGAATGCTCTCCGACCGGGTGAACGGCCGGGTCACGACCGGCGACCAGGACCTGGTCACCGCCGTGTGGGACCTGGTCTGGGCGGGCCACCTCACCAACGACACCCTCGCCCCGCTGCGCGCCGCGCTCGGCTCGGGCCGTCCGGCCCACCGGTCCCGCGCGGGCCGGCGCGGGCGTCCCGTGATGCCGTCCCGCACGGGGCCGCCGGCCGTCGCCGGGCGGTGGTGGCCGCTGCCGTCCCGGGAGGCCGCCGCGACGCTGCGCTCGCACGCGCTGGCCGAGGCGCTGCTGGAGCGGTACGGCATCGTGATCCGCGGCGCGGTCGCGGCCGAGCGGATCCTCGGCGGGTTCTCGGCGGTCTATCCGGTGCTGCGGGCGTTCGAGGAGAGCGGCCGGTGCCGCCGCGGCTATTTCGTCGAGGGGCTCGGCGCGGCCCAGTTCGCGCTGCCCGGCGCCGTCGACCGGCTGCGCGCGCTGCGCCCGGCCGCCTCGGCCACCGATCCGGCGGGCGCGGGCGGTGGGGGCATGGCGGGCACCGAGGCCCTGTGGGAGACCCCGACTCCGGGACGCCGTGCGAGGCCCGGCGACGCCGGCGGGCGGGCGCTGGTGCTCGCCGCCGCCGACCCGGCCAACCCGTACGGCGCGGCGCTGCCGTGGCCGGGACGCGACGACGAGGTCGCCAGCGGGCACAAGCCGGGCCGCAAGGCCGGGGCGCTGGTGGTGCTGGTCGAGGGGCGGCTGGCCCTCTACGTCGAACGCGGCGGCCGTTCGCTGCTGACCTGGGACGACGACCCGGACGTGGTGCAACCGGCGGTCGACGCGCTGGCCCTGGCGGTCCGCGAGGGCGCGCTCGGCAAGCTGACCGTCGAACGCGCCGACGGCGCGTCGATCGGCGACTCTCCGCTGGCCGCCGCGCTGGAGGCGGCCGGCTTCCACCCGACCCCGCGCGGCCTGCGGCTGCGTGCCTGACCACCGCGCGCCTGACCACCGCGCGCCTCACCGGCGCCCGGCTCCGCCGCCGGAAGGCCCGACTCGGCCCGCACCGCCCGCGACACCGCCGACGCCCTCCTCCCCGGCCAGGCGGGGCGGGGCGCGGTCAGCGGCCTTTGAAGAGGGCGACGACCCCTCTGAGCGTGCGTTCGTCCAGCGAGCCGAACGGATTGTCGTGCACCAGGTAGGTCCAGGTCGCCGACGGGCGCCGCAGGCCCGCTCCCCCGAGGTCGATGCCGTCCTCGGACGCGGTGAGCTCGGCGAAGCCCTCGACCGCGCGGTCGAGGGCGGTGTCGAGGAGGCGCTTGCCCGCGGGCACCGCATCGCGGTTGAACTCGATCAGCGGGTCCAGGCCCCGGCCGAGCGACCGCAGGTGGATGCCCTCCCGCAGGTCGGACAGGAACGCGAGATGCTCGGCCCAGCCGCGGTCCAGGTGGAACAGGACGATCTGGCGGGCGGCGCCCGCGACCGCCTCCGCGCCCGCGATCCCGGCCAGCTCGGCATGGTGGCCGGACGCCTTCTCGGCCATCAGCGCGTCGGCCCGGTCGCCGCACAGCACCTCGTCGCGTTCGGCGAGGATCTCGCGGCGCTGCAAGTCGATCAGGTGGTTGTAGCGCCAGGTGTTGCGGTGCAGCTCCAGGTCGACGCCCTCGGCGACGCGCTGCGCGTGGCCGACGAGCCAGTGCGCGCCCTTGTCGGTGATCAGCCCGTCATCGCCGGCCGTGCCCCTGGCCTTCTCGTCGGGTGCGTACCGGGTGACCAGGCCGTCCTCCACGCTGGCGAAGAACACCGAGCCCCCGGGGTCGCCCTGCCGTCCGGCGCGTCCCCGGAGCTGATCGTCGAGGCGGCTGCTGTGGTAGCGGCCGGTGCCGATGACCAGGAGCCCGCCCGCCTCCGTCACCGTGTCGTGCGCGGCACCGGAGCCGTGCGCCGCGCCGGCGTCGGGCGCCGCGCCGGCGTCGGGCGCCGCGCCGGCGTCGGGCGCCGCGCCGGAGCCGCCGAGGCGGATGTCGGTGCCGCGGCCGGCCATCTGGGTGGAGACGGTGATCGCGCCGTGCGTGCCGGCCTCGGCGATGATCGCCGCCTCCTCCGCGTCGTTCTTGGCGTTGAGGACCACGCAGCTCAGCCCGGCCCGGCCGAGCCGGCGGGCCAGCCGCTCGGACTCGGCGACGTCGCCGGTGCCGATCAGCACCGGCCGCCCGGTGCCGTGCGCCGCGGAGATCTCCTCGACGATCGCCACCTCCTTGTCGGCGACGGTGGCGTAGAGCCGGTCGGGCTCGTCGTCGCGGACGCACGGCCGGTTCGGCGGGATCACCGCGATCTCGAGCGTGTAGAACTCGCGGAGCTGCCCGGCGACCGCGAGCGCGGTGCCGGTCATCCCGCACCGGACCGGGTAGCGGCCGATCAGCTCCTGGACGGTGATCGAGTCGAGGATCTCGCCGGTCGGCGACGCCTCCAGGGCCTCCTTGGCCTCGACCGCGGTCTGGAGCCCGTCGGGCCAGCGCTGGAGCAGCGCGACCCGGCCGCGCGACTCGCTGATCAGCTTCACCGCGCCGTCCCGGACGATGTAGTCGACGTCGCGGTGGAGCAGCACCTCGGCGTGCAGCGCGACGTTGACCGAGGTGAGGAGCTCCAGGTTGGCGGGCGCGTACAGCTCGACGCCGCCGAGGGCCCGCTCGGCCTCGCGCGCCCCGGCGGGGGTGAGCTGGACGTTACGGGCCTCGTCGTCGGTGGTGTAGTGCAGGCCGGGCCGCAGCCGCCTGGCCAGGTCGGCGTAGGCGGAGTCGGCCTGCGCCGGGGCGGGCGCCTCCTCGACGACGGGGGTGGTGGCGCCGGCCAGGACGAGCGGGACCATCGCCTCGTCGACCAGCACCGAGTCGGCCTCGTCGACCAGCACCACGTCGGGCGCGGGCAGGACGCGGTCGTCCTCGCCGGTGGCCATGCGGTCGCGGAGCAGGTCGAAGCCGACCTCGCTGACCGGGGCGTACGTCACGTCGGCGGCGTAGGCGGCGCGGCGCTCCCCGGGGCTCGAGGTCTGGCCGACCCAACCGGTGGAGACGCCGAGCATCGCGTAGAGGGGGCCCATCCATTCGGCGTCGCGCCGGGCGAGGTAGTCGTTGACCGACAGCACGTGCACGCGGTGGCCGCGCAGCGCGTACCCGGCGGCGGCGAGCGCCCCGGCCAGGGTCTTGCCCTCGCCGGTCGCCATCTCGGCGACGTGCCCGGAGAGCAGCGCGAGCGTTCCGAGGAGCTGGGTGTCGAACGGGCGCTCGCCGAGCGTGCGGCGGGCGGCCTCGCGGCCGAGGGCGCACAGCTCGGCGAGGTCGGGTTCGTCCTGGTCGCGGAGCGCCGCGACGGCGGCGGTCAGCTCGGCGTCGCTCAGCCCGCGGGTCCGCTCCTCGCGCCGCCCGGCCCGGCCGGCGACGTCCTGGAACGGCGCCAGGTCGGCGCTCCCCGGCCGCTGGACGAGCCGCCGCAGCCGGTCACGCAGCGCCATGGCGCCCTCCCCTGCGGACGGTGGTGTGTTCGGTCACGCTTCCCCCAACGGCCGCGCGCGGTCGCGCGTTCCCCACAGATGATCTCAGGACGGACGAGCCCGGGACCACCCCGGAGGCCCCGCGGAACACCCCGGATCCGCAGGTGATCTTTCCGCGTCATCCCACCTAGGCACGAGGTCTGACCTCGATTTCATCCCTTGGGTGGATCCCTTCCGGCACCCCGGTTGGGAGGATGGGTTCATACGGGGTTGCGGTGGCCAGGGGAAGCGCCGCCGCGGAACGGGGAGTCGTTATGACACCGACGGCACGGTGGGCCGCCGCACAGCGGCGCAAGCGCCAGATCATCAGCCAGACGGTCATCGATCGAGCCCTGCGGGACCCTCGGTGGCACGATCGGCACCCGGCCGAGACGGCGTCCGCCAAGTAGCCGAGCAGAGGCACGCAAGCGAGACCACGGCCCGCTCCGGAGCGCCCCCCACGCAGTCGCGCGGGGGGCGCTCCGGCGTTCGCGGGGGCTCCGGCGTCTGTGCGGGAGCCGGTGCCCGCCCCTCGCGGGGTCAGGCGGAGAAGACCTCGTCGCGGGCCTGCTCCAGGGCGGCGTGCAGGGCGCCGCGCAGCACGGGGTTGCCCTCGACCTCGGTGACCGCGACGGTCGGGCGGGTCGGGCTGATGCGGCCCACGGCACGCTCTATCCGGGTCGCCAGCGGACGTCCACCGGCCCGGCCGAGCTGGCCCGACAGCACCACCAGGCCCGGGTCGAGCACGATGTTCACCGAGGTCACGCCGTAGGAGATCCGGTTGGCCAGCTCATCGAGGAACGGGCCGCCGCGGTCCTCGTCCGCGGCGGCGTCCTGGACGCACGCGACGGCGCTCGGCCCGGCGATGCCGTACTCGTGCGCCAGCGCGCGCACGGCGTCGGCGCCGACCAGTGACCCGTAGCCGCCGGCCAGGGCCGGCTTGCCCCAGGTGGTCGACTCGGTGAACCCCTCGTCCTCGGGTCCGCGGCGGGCCGCCGCCAGCGGGAGGGGCGCCCCGGGCACGGGCAGGTAGCCGATCTCCCCGGCGCCCCCGGACCGGCCGCGGTGCAGCCGGCCGCCGAGCATCACCGACAGGCCCATGCCGCGGTCGAACCACATGAGCGCGAAGTCCTCGGCGTCGCGGGCGGCGCCGTAGGCCCGCTCGGCCAGCGCCGCCAGGTTGACGTCGTTCTCGATCGTCACCGGCCGGCGCAGGTCGGTCTTGAGCGCGGCGAGCACGCCTTCATGCCAGGCCGGGAGGTCGAAGGAGAACTGGACGTCGCCGGAGCGCGGGTCGACGACGCCGGGGGTCCCGATGACGAAGGCGCTGAGCCTGGAGACCGCGACCTTGGCCGAGCGGCACGCCTTCACCACCGCGTTGTGCACCATTTTCACCGGATCGTCCGCGCCGTTAGGATCGACCGTGACCTGGGCGGCGATACAGCCCGTGATGTCGGCGACGCCGGCGGTGACCCCGTCCGGCCCCACCTCCAGGCCCGCGACGTAGGCACTCGACGGCACCACCCCGTAGAGCGCCGCGTTCGGGCCGCGGCCCCCCGCCTGCTCCCCGACGACCTCGACCAGCCCGCGCTCCTCGAGCCTGGACAGCAACTGGGAGGCGGTGACCTTCGACAACCCGGTGTGCTCGCCGATCTGGGCGCGGGTCAGCGGGCCCTGCCCGAGCAGCAGGTCCAGCGCCGACCGGTCGTTCAGCTCACGGAGCAGCCGCGGTGTTCCCGGGCGTCTGGCCATGATGCGCCCCCTCGATGTCTCAATCCGCTAACGAGCGGTTTTGTTTAGGAAAGTTTCTTGTTAGTTTACCCCCAGTGCCCCGGCCCCCACCCCGGGACGGGGGGCGCACGCAGAGCGCCGACTGGCGAGCAGGGCGCCCGCGGCCGGTGCGAGGAAGAGCCGGGCATGGCTGGACCCTAAAGGGTGCGGCCCGGCTCCGACCGCACCGCGGCCGGACGGCCACGCGAGGCGATGCCGGAAAGGATCCCCCAGTGAAGTACATCAAGATTGCGGCCGCGACGGCCGCGATCGCCCTGGCCGCCACGGCCTGCGGCGGCGGCGACGATGACGGCGACGCGGGCTCGGGCAAGGACCCCGCGCAGCTCAAGGTGTGGATGATGGGCGACGGGACCCCGGAGCAGACCAAGTTCCTGGACGGCGTCGAGACCGAGTTCAAGCAGAAGCACCCGGGCACCGACGTCCAGATCAAGTACGTGCCGTGGCCGCAGGTCGCCACCACCTTCCAGAAGGCCGCCGCCGGCGGCGAGGGCCCGGACGTGACCGAGATCGGCAACACCGACGTGCAGTCGCACGTCGAGCAGGGCAGCCTCGCCGACATCAGCGACCTGATCTCCGGATGGGCCGACGCCAAGACCCTCAACAAGGCGGCGCTGCAGAACGACCAGTCGGGCGGCAAGACCTACGCGATGCCCTGGTACGGCGGCGTCCGCGGCGTCTGGTATCGGACCGACTGGTTCCAGGACGCCGGCATCCAGCAGCCGAAGACGTGGGCCGATCTGTCCGCCGCGGCCAAGAAGCTCCAGGACGCCAAGAAGATCCCCGGGATCGGCGCGCCCAGCGACCAGACCAACGCGCTCCTCAGCTTCATCTGGGGCAACGGCGGCGAGGTGGCCACCAAGGACGGCGGCACGTGGGCGGGCAAGCTCGACCAGCCGCAGGCCGTCGAGGCCGTGAACTTCTACACCGGCCTGGTCACCAAGGAGAAGGTCGCCCCGCAGAAGTACATCGGCAAGAACGAGCTGGAGGGCCCGCAGCGCGACTTCGCGCTCGGCAAGCTCGGGATGTACATCGACGGGAGCTGGGCGCTGAAGGAGATGAAGAAGATCTCCGCGAAGGACGCCGACAAGTGGGCGGTGTTCCCGATCCCGGCCAAGACCGGCGGCAACGCGCCGGTGATGGCGGGCGGCTCGGACGTGGCGGTCTGGAAGGACACCAAGGCCAAGAGCGCCGCGTTCGACTACATGACGGTGCTGAACAACGCCAAGAACGCCAAGGCGTGGGCCGACTACAGCGGCTTCTCGTCGATGCGCGGGGACGTGAAGTTCAGCGACCCCAAGCTGGAGATCTTCACCGAGATCGCCGGCAGCACCAAGTTCCCGCCGATCACCGCGGGCTGGGCCGAGTTCGAGCAGGCCAAGAAGGTGCTGCCGAACACGGTCAAGGCGATCATGCAGGGCAAGGCGGCCGACGGCGAGCTGAAGAAGGCCAACGAGCAGGCCAACACACTGCTTAACCCGTGACCGCGCGGCCCGCGCCGCCCCGTCCCCGCTGATCGGACTGGAGTCCATGCTCGACACCGCTCCCGCGGCGCGGAAGGCGCCGGGCCGGAGATCCTCCGGCCCGGCGCGTCCCCGCCGCCGCCCCCGCATGGGGCCGTACCTGCTGATCGCGCCGACCGTCGTCGTCATCGCCGTACTGATGTTCTGGCCGGTGATCCAGATCGGCGTCATGGCGTTCCAGAAGGTCGGCAACCGCCAGCTTCGCGGCGAGCCCGCCGAGCAGGTGGGCACCGAGAACTTCGCCACGATCTTCAAGGACCCGTTCTTCTGGCAGACCCTGCGGCACACCGTGCTGTTCGCGCTCGTGGCGGTCTCGCTCACCCTCGTCGTCGGCACCCTGATCGGCCTGCTGCTCAACAAGCTCGGCCGGCGGATGTCCGGCTTCGTCGCCAGCGGCGTGATGGTGGCCTGGGCCACCCCGCCGGTCACCGCGGCGATCATCTTCTCCTGGCTGTTCGGCACCACCGGCGGCGTGGTCGACTGGCTGCTCGCACTGCTGCCCGACTGGCTCGTCGGCGGCGGCTGGGACGACTACAACTGGTTCGCCACGCCGCTGTCGGCCTACACGGTGCTGACGGTCTGCGTGGTCTGGCAGGCGTGCCCGTTCGTCGCGGTGTCGGTGCTGGCCGGGCTCAAGAGCATGCCGAGCGAGCTGTACGAGGCCGCGCGGGTGGACGGCTCGGGGCCCTGGCGCACGTTCTGGAGCATCACCGTGCCGATCCTCAAGCCGATCTTCCTGGTGCTGGTGGTCATGTCGATCATCTGGGACTTCAAGGTCTTCACCCAGCTGTTCGTGATGGCCGGGCTGGCCAACCGCGACTCGTTCAACCTGTCGCTGTACGCCTACTCCGAGGCGTTCGGATCGCTCAATCCCAAGCTCGGCATGGGCTCGGCGATCGCGATGGTGCTGACGGTGGTGCTGCTCATCGTCACGGCCCTGTACGTGCGGGTCATGGTGCGTCAGGGGGAGACCCGATGAGATCGCGCAGGCTCCGCAAGATCACCCTGAACGGGACCGGCGTCCTGGTCTTCCTGGCCTCGATCTTCCCGGTCTTCTGGATGGCCTCGACCGCGTTCAAGCCCAACAACGAGATCTTCAGCAGCACGCCCAAGCCGCTGCCCGCGCACCCGACCCTGGAGCACTTCGACCTGGTGCTCAACGGCGGCATCGCGGAGGTGTCGTTCTGGGCCTACTTCCGCAACAGCGCGATCCTGGCCATCGTCACCGTGCTGGTGTCGGGCCTGATGGCGCTGCTCGCGGCGACGGCGGTGGCACGGTTCCGGTTCCGGTTCCGCACCACCTTCCTGATCATGCTGCTGGTGGTGCAGATGGTGCCGTGCGAGGCGCTGGTCATCCCGCTGTTCCTGGACCTGAAGCGGCTGGAGCTGCTCGACAGCCTGCCCGGCCTGGCGATCGTCTACATCGGGTTCGCGGCGCCGTTCGCGATCTGGATGCTGCGCGGCTTCGTGGCCGCGGTCCCGAAGGAGCTGGAGGAGGCGGCGGCGATCGACGGCGCCGGCCCGATCCGGACGTTCTTCACGGTGCTGCTGCCGCTGGTCGCGCCCGGCCTGGTCGCCACCAGCATCTTCTCCTTCATCACCGCGTGGAACGAGTTCATCTTCGCCTTCACCTTCCTGGACGACCAGGACAAGTACACCTTGCCGATCATGCTGCAGTTCTTCTTCGGACGCAGCGGCAACGCATGGGGGCCCATCATGGCGGCGTCGACGCTGCTGACCATTCCCGTCATCGTCTTCTTCCTGCTCGTCCAGCGCCGCATGGTGTCGGGCCTCACCGCCGGGGCGGTGAAGGGATGACCGGCGGCGAGATCTCCCGGCTGGCGCGCGGCACGCTGCTCCCCGGCTTCTCCGGCTCCACCGTCCCCCGCTGGCTCCGCGACGAGCTGGAGCAGGGCCTCGGCGGCGTCACGGTGTTCGCGCTGAACGGCAACGTGCCGAGCCCCGAGGGGCTGGCCGGGCTCACCGCCGAGATGCGCAAGTCCGGCGACCCGTTCGTCACCATCGACGAGGAGGGCGGCGACGTCACCCGCCTCGGCGGGCACCTGACCGGCAGCCCCTATCCGGGCAACGCCGCGCTCGGCGCGGTGGACGACCCGGAGCTGACCCGCCGCGTCTACCGCTCGCTCGGCGCCGAGCTGGCCGAGGTCGGGGTGAACCTCAACTTCGCCCCGTCGGTGGACGTCAACACCGCCGACGACAACCCGGTGATCGGCACCCGCTCGTTCGGGCCGGACGCCGCGCTGGTGGCCCGGCACGCGGCGGCGGCCGTGGCCGGCACCCAGGAGGCGGGCGTGGCGGCGTGCGCCAAGCACTTCCCCGGGCACGGCGCCACCGTCGAGGACTCCCACCTCGGCGTCCCGATCGTCGACGCCGACCTGGCGCTGCTGGACCGGCGCGAGCTGGTCCCGTTCCGGGCGGCGATCGAGGCCGGCACCCGGGCGGTGATGACCGGGCACCTCAACCTGCCCCAGATCACCCACGGGGTGCCGGCCACCCTCTCCCCCGAGGCGATCACCGGGCTGCTCCGCGAGCGGCTCGGCCACCAGGGGGTGATCGTCACCGACGCGCTGGACATGCGCGGCGCGAGCGGGGCGATCGGGATCCCCGAGGCGTCGGTGCGCGCCCTGATCGCCGGGGCCGACCTGCTGTGCCTCGGCCCGCACGAGCACGCCGACACCGTCCGCGCGACGTTCGCGGCGATCGACGAGGCCGTGCGCACCGGCCGGCTCGCCCCGGAACGGCTGGCGGACGCCGCCGAGCGGACCCGGCGGCTCAAGGAGTGGCTCGCCGGGCACGGCGCCGCCAGGGTCGACCGCGCCGCCGGCCTGGACGCGGCGCGGCGCGCGCTGCGGGTGTCGGGGGCCCTGCCCGGCTGGGACGGGTCGCCCCTGGTCGTCGGGCTGGCCTCGACCGGCAACATCGCCGTCGGCCCGACCCCCTGGGGCCTGGCCCCCTGGGCGTCCGACGCCGTGCACGCCGCGGGGACGGCGGAGGAGGCGCCCGGTCTGCTGGAGCGTGCCAAGGGCCGGGGGCTGGTCATCGTGCTCCGCGACGCGCACCGGCACTCGGGCCAGCGGGCCCTGACGACGGCCCTGCTGACCGCCCGTCCGGACGCCGTCGTGGTGGAGATGGGGCTGCCCGTGTGGCGGCCCGAAGCCGCCGTCCACCTCGCGACGTACGGCGCCGCGCAGGCCAACGCCCAGGCTGCGGCGGAACTGCTCGGCCTGGCCGGGCCCGGCGGCGCGGGGGCCTGACGGGCCGGCGGCCACGGCGGCGGCCACGGCGGCGGCCCGGAGGTTCTCGGGCCGCCGCCGTGGCGGGTTTCCGGTCATGGGGCACCCCTAAAGCCCGACCAGTCCGATCGGCAAGGGATAATAGGCGCATGCGATTGTCCGCCCGGGTCGACTACGCGCTGCGTGCCTCCGCGGAGCTGGCGGTGGCCGGAAGTCATCCGGTCACCGCGGTCCAGCTCGCCGAGGCCCAGCAGATCCCGCCCAAGTTCCTGGAGAACATCCTCGGCCAGCTGCGTCGCT
This sequence comes from Spirillospora sp. NBC_01491, assembly GCF_036227065.1. Taxonomy (GTDB): domain Bacteria; phylum Actinomycetota; class Actinomycetes; order Streptosporangiales; family Streptosporangiaceae; genus Spirillospora; species Spirillospora xylanilytica. The sequence continues at coordinate 7,330,194 of NZ_CP109432.1, read as the reverse complement.
CCGGGATCATCCGCAGCCAGCGCGGCCCGGAGGGGGGTTACTGGCTCGCCAAGCCGGCCGAGCAGATCTCCATGGCCGACATCATCCGCGCGATCGACGGCCCGCTGCTCGGCGTGCGGGGCGAACGGCCCGAGCATGTCGGGTACGAAGGCCCCGCGCGCTCGCTCCAGGAGGTCTGGATCGCGCTGCGCGCCAGCGAGCGCGCGATCCTCGAGCGGGTGAGCCTCGCGCACATCGCCGCGGGCGAGCTGCCCGAGCCGGTCCGCAAGCTCACCGAGGACCCCGCCGCCTGGGAAAGCCCCTCCTTCATCTGACATGCCCGAGGGCGATGTCGTCTGGCTGGCCGCCCGGCGCCTGCACGAGGCGCTCGCCGGGCGGCCCCTGACGCGTTCGGACTTCCGCGTACCGCGGCTCGCCGCCACCGACCTGCGCGGCCGGACGGTCCGCGAGGCGGTGCCGCGCGGCAAGCACCTCCTGGTGCGGGTCGAGGGCGGGTTCACCGTGCACACGCACCTGCTCATGGAGGGCCGCTGGCAGATCCGCCGGGCCGGGCCGCCGCCGCGCGACCACCGCGTCCGGCTGATCCTCACCAACGCCGAGTGGCAGGCGGTCGGCTACTCCCTCGGCGTGGTCGAGCTGCTGCGCACCGCCGACGAGGCCGCGGCGGTCGGGCATCTCGGCCCCGACCTGCTCGACCCCGGCTGGGGGCCCGCCCTCGCCGCCGAGGCCGTGCGGAGGCTGGGCGAGCGGCCCGGCCGCGCGGTCGGCGAGGCCCTGCTCGACCAGTCCGGGCTGGCGGGCATCGGCAACGTCTACAAGGCCGAGATCCTCTTCCTGCGCGGCGTCCACCCGTGGACGCCGGTGGGCGAGGTGAACGGCCTGCCCGACCTGGTCGAGCTGTCCCACCGGCTGCTGGACGCCAACAAGGAACGCCACGGGCACGTCACCACCGGCGACCTGCGGCGCGGCCACACGCACTGGGTGTACGGACGGGCCGGACGCCCCTGCCGCCGCTGCGGCACTCCGATCCAGCGGGCCGGGCAGCCCTCCGACGCGGGCGAGCGCGTCACCTACTGGTGCCCCCGCTGCCAGCCCGCCCCCTGATCAGGCCCGCCGCCCGGCACGACCACCGCCCGTCCGCGCAGCTCGCCCTTGTCGAGCCTGGCGTAGGCGTCCTGCACCCGGTCGAGCGGGAAGAGCTCGACCTCGTTGCGGACCACGCCGCGCTCGGCGAGCGCCACGACCTCCTGGACGTCGGCGATCGTCGAGCCCTGGAAGGTGAACACCTCACCGTCGCGCGGCAGCCCGCCGAACCACGGCCGGTCGAACGTCCCGCCGGATGCGCCGACCAGCCCGTACGCCCCGCCCGGCCGCACCGCGGCGAGCCCGGCGCGAATCGTGGCGTCGGCGCCCGCGAAGTCGAGCACCGCGTCGGCGCCGCGCCCGCCGGTCAGCTCCCGGATCTCGGCCGCGGTGGTGTCGCCGGCCCCCTCGAGCGCCTCGTCGGCGCCGAGCTCGCGGGCGAACTCCAGCCGCGTGGGGACGGGGTCGACCGCGATCACGCGCGCGGCGGTGAGGGCGCGCAGGAACTGCACGGCGAACGCGCCGAGGCCGCCCGCCCCGATCACCACCGCGACGCCGTCCGGCAGGACGCGCGGCAGGACGCGCCGCACCGCGTGATAGGCCGTCGCGCCCGCGTCGGTCAGCGGGCCGGCCGTGCGCGGGTCGAGGGTGCGCAGCGGGACGAGGTCGCGGGCGCCGTCGACCAGGACGTACTCGGCCAGCCCGCCGTCGCGCCCGTACCCGCGTCCCGCGAGACCGTTCGGGCATGAGCCGTCCTGCCCGCGCACGCAGTACCAGCACGTGCCGCACGACGCGGGCGAGACGAGCGCGACCGCGTCGCCGAGCGCGAGCGGCGGCGCGCCCGTGCCGGTGCCCGTGCCGGTGCCGATGGCCGCGATGCGGCCCGCGGTCTCGTGGCCCAGCGTGAACGGCGCGTGCCAGCCGAGGGCCCCGCCGACCTCGGCCGGCATGCCCATCATCGTGAAGTCGGAGTGGCACAGCCCGCAGCCGGCGACCTCGACCAGGATCTGGCCCGGTCCCGGCTCGGGGTCGGGCACCTCCACCAGCCGCGGTGGCCGCTGCCACTCCTCGATCCGAAACGCGCGCATCGGCCCCGCCCCTCCGGCGCGGGCCCGCCCGCGCTCTCGACCGTCGTCCCGACGGGTCGAGTATCGCGCTCAGCCGGCGGCCGGCGCCAGGACCGCCCGACCGAGGCCGGCCAGCAGGCCGGCCAGCTCGGCGAACTCCGCGGGGGCCACCGAGTAGCAGATCTGGGTGCCGTGCCGGCGGGTGGTCACCAGCCCGGCCTCGCGGAGCACCTTGAGGTGCTGGCTGATCGTCGGCTGGCTCACCCCGAACACCGCGGTGAAGTCGCAGGCGCAGGTCTCCGGCTCGACGGCGAGCCGCTGCACGATGCCGAGCCGCACGGGGTGCCCCAGGGCCCGCAGCATCGCCACGTGCCGCGCGTCGCTCTCGATCATGTTGACACTCTATCGCCCTCTCTCTATATAGTCGAAATCCTAAATAGTGAATCCCCTATACAGGAGCGGCGATGCCCGAACCAGCCGAGGGTCCGACCACGGCACCGCCCGACTCCGCCGAGGCGGCCCCCACCGAGACGGTGCTGTCCCCCCGCCACCGGGCCCTGACCATCGGCCTCACCCTCTCGGTCACGGTGGTGGCGTTCCTGTGGCTGGGCGTCACCACGGTCCTGCCGAAGGTCGCGTCCGACCTGGACGGCCTGTCCCTGTTCGGCTGGGCCTTCACCGGCTTCATGCTGGCCAACATGGTCGGGACCGTGCTGGCGGGCCGGCTGGCCGACAGGACCGGCGCCGTCCGCCCCTATCTGATCGCGTTCGCGGTGTTCACCGCCGGGTGCGCGGCCGCCGCGGTGGCGCCGAACTGGCCGGTCCTGCTCGCGGCGCGGGCCGCCCAGGGGTTCGGCGTGGGCGGGGTGCTCACGCTGGTCTACCTCAGCGTGGGGCGCGCCTACCCCGAGCGGCTGCGGGCCAAGATGCTCGCGCTGGTGGCCTCCTGCTGGACGCTCCCGGCGCTGATCGGGCCGGTGCTGCTCGGCCGGCTGGCCGACTCCACCGACTGGCGGATCGTGTTCGCCGTCTTCATCCCGGCGGTCCCGATCGCCGCCGTCCTGACCCTGCCCGGCCTGCGCGGCCTCGGCCCCAGCGGGGCGGGCGCGGACGGCGCGGACGGCGGCCCGTCCGGCGGGGGGCGGCTGTGGGCGACGCTCGCCCTCGCCGTCGGCGTCGGCGCGCTGATGGCCGGACTCGACGCGCGCGAGCCGCTCTACCTCGTCCCGCTGGTGCTGGTGGGCCTGGCGATCACGATCCCGGTGCTGCGCCGCCTGCTCCCGCCGGGCACGCTGCGGCTCCGCCGCGGCCTGCCGAGCGCGGTGGCGGTGCGCGGCCTGGTGAGCGTCGCCTACTACGGCAGCGAGGCGTTCTTCCCGCTGACGATGACCACGGTGTACGGGCTGTCCAGCACCCAGGCGGGCCTCGCCCTCGCGGTCGGCGCGATCACCTGGGTGGGCGGCGCGTGGCTCCAGGCCCGCTTCGACGAGCGCGGCGGCGACCGGGGACGGCGGATGCGGGTGATGGCCGGCTTCGTGCTGCTCGTCGCGGGGCTCGGACTCCTCGTGGCGACCGTCGCGGTGCATCCGGCGCTGCCGGTGGCGCTGGCCGCGGTCGGCTGGGGCGTCGGCGGCCTCGGCATGGGCCTGGTCTACCCGTCGGTGACCACCCTCGCGCTCGGCCAGGCCAAGGCCGGCGAGGAGGGCGCGGCCAGCGCGGGCCTCCAGCTTTCGGAGACGCTCTCGGTGGCGCTGATGACCGGACTGAGCGGCGCCGTGCTCGCCTTCGGCGTCTCGGCCGGCTGGGAGGAGGCCACCTCGTTCGCCGCGGTGTTCGGCATCGCCGTCCTGGCCTCGCTCGCCGGCATCGGCACCGGGGCGCGGACCCTGGCCGCCAAGGCGGGCTGAACGCGCCAGGGCATCTGCCCGGGCGGTCGACGCCCGTCCGGGCAGATGCCCTGGCGCCCAGGTCCCCCGGACCCGGACGGGTCGCCGCCTTGCCGGGTCGCCGGATCCTGCGCCCGTACGCCGATCCTGCGACGGCTCGCCACCCAAGTCAATTCTCGGCTTTCCTTGATGAGACCCAAGCAATACCTTGGCCGGTATGACCTTGGACGATCTACGCGTGTTCGTCGCCGTCTGCGAGTCCGGCAACCTGAGCGCCGTGGCCCGCGACCTGTCCTGTAGCCAGTCGGCCGTCAGCCAGCACGTGAAGCGGCTCGAGCGCGAGACCGGGCTCCCCCTCCTCGAACGGCTCCCCCGGGGTGTCGCCCCGACCGGGGCGGGCCGGATCCTGCACCGCGCGGCGGCCGACGGCATCGCCGGGATCGGCACCGCGCTCCGCCGGCTGGACGACCTGCGCCGGGGCGTCGGCGGCACGGTCCGGATCGCCACCGGCGCCACCACCGTCCGGCACTTCATGGCCGGGGGCGTGGCCGGCTTCCGGACCCGCCATCCCGACGCCGCGCTCCAGTTCGAGACCGCCGGGTCCAGCCGCCGCTGCCTGGAGTCCGTCCGGGCGCACGACACCGATCTGGCCTGGGTCACGATCGGCCCGCCGTTCGACGGGGTGGAGCAGCGGCCCTCCTGCGAGCTGCCGTGGGTGCTCGCCGCGCGCACCGACGACCCCATCTCGCACCGCCCGTCGATCGCGCTGGAGGACCTCGCGGGCATCCGGCACATCGAGCTGCCCCCGCACTCCACCTCGCGCCTGCACCTGGAACGGCACCTGGACCTGCACGGCGTGCGGCTCGCGTCCAGCACCAGCGTCGCCGACTGGGACACCGCCCTGCTGCTGGCCGAGCTCGGCCTCGGCCACGCGATCCTGCCCGCCCTGCCGGGCTGGAATCTCGGCATGGGCGCGGTGGTGCGGCTGGTCCCGATCCCCGGCCTCCCGCCGCTCACCGCCGGCTGGGCGGCCCGCCAGTGGGACGCGCTCACGCCCCTGGCCAGGGAGTTCGCCGACACCGTCCTCGAGCATCTCACCGGGCGGCCCGGCCGACTCGCCGACCCCGCACGTTGAGTCCCCGGCGCCCCCCGCGCAGAGTGGGGGGATGACCACCGAGGCGCCCGGGGACCTGCGCGACCGCGTCGACCGGCTGGCGGACGCGCTCGCGCGGGCCGGGCGGCTGACCGACGAGCGGTGGCGCGCCGCGCTGCACGCGGTCCCCCGGCACCTGTTCGCGCCGCCGTCGGCCCTGGTGGTGCCGGACCGGCCGCGGTACGAGAGCTTCGCGATCGACCGGGACGCCGATCCGGACGCCTGGTGGGACGCGGTCTACTCCGACGCCGCGATCGCCGCGCAGGTGGACGACGGCGCGGCGGACGGGGCCGGCACCTGGACCAGCTCGTGCTCCTCGCCGAGCGTCGTGGTGATCTTCCTGCACGCGCTGCGCCCGCTCGACCACCACCGGGTACTGGAGATCGGCACCGGGACCGGCTGGACCGCCGGACTGCTGGCCTGGCGGCTCGGCGCGCCGAACGTGACCTCGGTGGAGATCGACGGGGCGCTGAGCGCCCGCGCCGCCGCCAACCTGGAGGCCGCGGGCCTGTCGCCGCGGCTGCTGGCGGGCGACGGCGCGGACGGCGCCCCGGACGGCGCGCCGTACGACCGGGTGCACGTGACCTGCGGGGTCGAGCGCGTCCCCGCCGCGTGGGCCGGGCAGTCCAGGCCGGGCGGGGTGCTGGTGTTCCCGTGGTCGCCCGGTTGGGGCATGGGGCACGTCGCGCGGCTCACCGTCACCGGTGACGCGACGGCCACCGGACGGCTGACCGGCGCGGCGGGCTTCATGATGCTGCGCTCGCAGCGCCGCCCGTCCGGCGTGCCCGGGCCGTCCGCGGACGCCGACGCCTCGACCACCCGCCTGGACCCGCGGGCCACGCTGAGCGACTCCGCCGGCGCCGAGGTCGCGATCGCGGCGCAGGTACCGGGGGTCCGGTCGCAGATCGCGACGGCGCCGGACGGCTCGTGCCGGATCTGGGCGATCGAGAACCAGGGCGCCGACCCCGCCTGGGCCGCGGCCGACTTCGTGCCGGGCGATGGTGACCACACCGTCCTCCAGTACGGGGCCCGGCGCCTGTGGGACGAGGTGGAGGCCGCTTACTTCGCCTGGGTGTCCTGGGGACGGCCGTGCCGCGAGCGCTTCGGCCTGACGGCGGGTCCGGCCGGCCAGGCGGTCTGGCTCGACCGTCCCGCCCAGATCGTCAGGCCGCCCTAGCCGGGCGCGCGCCGGGCGGCGGGATCAGGACGGGATCAGCGGGCTCGGGCGGGACCCGTCAGGTCTGCGCCTGGAACATCCAGTGCTGCTTCTCCAGGCCGGCGGTGAGGCCGATCAGCAGGTCCTGGGTGACCGGGTCGGGCTCGTCGGTCGCCGCGATCCGCTCGCGGAACCGGCCGATGATCTGCGCGAGGGTGTCGGTGACCGCGGCGACGACCTTGTCGTCGGCGAGGTAGCCCGCTTCGAGCTGCGGCAGCGCGGTGCGGTCGGCGACCGTGCGGGCGCGGCCGTCGGGGTTGACCCCGATCGCCACGGCGCGCTCGGCCACGTCGTCGGCGCCCTGCCGGGCCAGGTCGACCACCTCGTCGAGGTGCTCGTGCACCACCTTGAAGTTGCGCCCGGTCAGGTTCCAGTGCGCCTGCTTGGCCACCAGAGAGAGGTCGATCAGGTCGACGAGGGCGCCCTGGAGCGCCTCGCCCGTGGTCTTGCGCGCCGCCTCGGTGAGCGTGCTCTTGACCGCCGCCATCAGGGGCTCCTTCCGCGTCGTTCCGGTGTGACCGTTACAACGGAGAAGGATCCCCTCCTATGCCGACCTCACTCGTGAGCCCGCGCACACCCGCGGTCTCTTTTGGGTCAAATGAGAGTCTTCGGGTCAAATGAGCGTCAGGCCGCCACCATGTCGGGCCGGAGTTCGCCGGTGATCTCCTCGGGGGTGGCCGGAATGCTCTCGGTGGTGATGCGCTCATGCTCGGGTGGCGCGCCCGCCATGACGGGCTCGTGCTGAAGCTCGGCGAGCGCCAATGAGTCGGCGACCCCACGCAGAACGTGCGACAGCGGCACTCCCAGGGCCTTGCAGATCGAGGCGAGCAACTCCGAAGACGCCTCTTTCTGACCCCGCTCTACCTCGGAGAGATAGCCGAGGGAAACCCGTGCCGCCGCGGACACTTCACGGAGGGTGCGTCCCTGGCGCAGCCGCAGCTGCCGCAGTACGTCACCGAGCAGCTGGCGAAGCAGGACCATCGTCTCGCTCCCTCCCTCAGTTCGGACCATCTGCCGGTTCCACCGTACCCGGCCGGGCGGTGGGCGCGGCAGACCGTTGATTTCGTGTTCGCTCGGAACGTAACGCTGTAATCAGCCCGTCTCTTCCCGAACGCCTCGACCCTCGCGCGCCGCGTCGTCCACGTCAAGACCCAGCAGAGTCCGTCTAAGCAGCTCAAGGGCGTGCACGACGGTCATTCTGCGGATCACCGGGCGGATCTCGGACCCGGCCCCGGGCACGGGGAGTCGCGGTGCGGTCACCGTCAGCAGACCTCCCGGTCCGGCCACACTGGCATAAACCGTCCCAACCGAATGCCCGTCCTGGGGCTCGGGACCCGCCACACCGGTCACCGCGAGCCCGTAGGCGGCCCCGAGACGGTCCCGCACGCCCTCGGCCATGGCGGCGGCCACCTCCGGGTGCACGGCGCCGTGCTCGGCCAGCAGGGCCTCGGGGACGCCCAGCAGCCGGTGCTTCAGCTCCGTCGCGTAGGCGACCACGCCGCCCGCGTAGGTCGCCGACGAGCCGGGCATGGCGGTCAGCTCGGCCCCGATGAGCCCGCCGGTCAGCGACTCGGCCACGGCGACCGTCGCCGACCGCTCGGCCAGCAGCCGGTGCACCACCCGGTCGAGGCCCTCGGCCCCCTCCCCGTAGACCGCGTCGCCGAGGGCCGCGTGCACGCCCGCCTCAGCGTCCGCGAGCAGGGTCCGGGCGTCCGGGCCGACGGCGGTGATCCGGATCCTCACCTCGGCCGGATCGGGCAGGTAGGCCAGCTTGACGCCGGGCATCGCCTCCACCGGCGCCAGCCGGGTGGCGATCACCGACTCCCACAGCCGGGCGGTGCGCAGCGTGCGCCGCGCGACCTCCGGCCGGCCCGCGCGGGCGGCCAGCTCCGGCAGCACCACCTCGTCCATGATGGTCCGCATCTCGAACGGGACGCCGGGCAGCGCGTAGACCACCCCGCCGGGCAGCTCCACCCGCAGCCCCGGGGCGCTGCCCGCCGCATTGCGGAGCAGACTCGCCCCCTCGGGGACCTCGGCCATCCGCAGGGCCATCGGCTCCAACTCCAGGCCGGACGCGGCGGCCCGCTCACGCAGCCGCCGCTCCAGCGCGGCGTCGCGGATCAGCGGTACCCCGGCCGCCTTGGCCAGCGCGTCGCGGGTGAGGTCGTCGTAGGTGGGCCCGAGCCCGCCGGTGGTGATCACGGCGTCGGCCCGCTCCAGCGCGGCCCCGGCGGCTTGGACGATCACGTCCGTCTCGTCGCCGACGACCACGCTGCGGGTCACCTCGACGCCGTGATCGGCCAGCCGCCGGCCCAGCCACGCCGCGTTCCCGTTGATCGTGTCGCCGAGCAGCAGCTCGTCGCCGACGGTGAGCAGTTCGACCCGCACCGCGCCCCCTCCATCCGAACCGCCAGGACGCCGCCGAATCTACCGCTCCCGCCCCGGGCGGGAGGGGTGCTCCTCGGGCGGCCGGCGCCGCTCAGGCCGCCGGACGGTCCCGGCGGGCGCCGCGCAGGCGCCATGCCTGGACGAGGTAGTCGACGCCGGTCACGATCGTGACGACGAGCGCGGCGGCCATCAGGGCCCAGCGGACCGGGTCGAGCGGGCCGGGCAGGATGAAGAAGCCGATCGCGAAGACCTGGAGCGCCGTCTTCAGCTTGCCGCCCTTGCTGGCCGGGATCACCCCGTGCCGGATCACCACCAGGCGCAGCAGCGTGATCCCGACCTCGCGGACCAGGATCACCGCGGTCACCCACCACCACAGCTCGCCGAGGACCGACAGGCTGATCAGCGCGCCGCCGGTCAGCGCCTTGTCGGCGATCGGGTCGGCGATCTTGCCGAAGTCGGTGACCAGCCCGCGGCTGCGGGCCAGATCACCGTCGATCTTGTCGGTGATCGAGGCGATCGCGAACACCACGAACGCGGCCAGCCGCATCGCGGTGCCGTCGAGGAACAGCAGCCACACGAACACCGGGACCAGCGCGATCCGGATCAGGGTGAGGGCGTTGGCGATGTTGTAGACGCTGGGCGGGGCGGGGTGCGGGGACGGATCGGGCGGACCGGCGGCGGAGTCGGGGGTGCCGGCGGTCATGACACGTCCGCAACCAGGTCCACGCCGTCGTTGCCGGTCACCCTCGCCGTGACGATGTCGCCCAGGGCGAGCCCCTCCCCGTGCACCGTGACGGTGCCGTCGACCTCGGGGGCCTGGTGCTCGGCGCGTCCCTCGAAGCCGCCGTCCTCGCCCTTCTCCTCCAGCAGGACGCGGACCTCGGTGCCGATCCGGTCCTCGGCGCGCTGGGCGGACAGCTCCTCGGCGAGCGCGGTCAGCTCCTCGACGCGGGCGGCGACATCGGCCGGGTCGACCTTGCCGTCCAGGTGGGCGGCCTCGGTACCGTCCTCGTCGGAGTAGCCGAAGACGCCGATCGCGTCGAGCCGGGCGTCGGTGAGGAACGCGGCGAGCTCGTCGAAGTCGGCCTCGGACTCGCCCGGGAACCCCACGATGAAGTTGGACCGCACGCCCGCCTCGGGTGCCTGGGCGCGGATCTGGTCGAGCAGCTGGAGGAACCGCTCGCGGTCGCCGAACCGCCGCATCGAGCGCAGCACCGGGCCGCTGGCGTGCTGGAACGACAGGTCGAAGTAGGGCGCGACGCCGGGCGTCGCGCAGATCGCCTCGATCAGGCCCGGCCGCGTCTCGGCGGGCTGGAGGTAGCTGACCCGCACCCGCTCGATGCCGTCGACGCCCGCGAGGCCGGGGAGCAGCTTCTCCAAGGCGCGCAGGTCGCCCAGGTCCTTGCCGTAGGAGGTGGAGTTCTCGCTGACCAGCACCAGCTCGCGGACGCCGTGCCCGGCGAGCCAGCGGGCCTCCTCCAGCACCTCCGCCGGGGGCCGCGACACGTAGGCGCCGCGGAAGGCGGGGATGGCGCAGAAGGTGCACCGGCGGTCGCAGCCGGACGCCAGCTTCAGCGGGGCGACCGGGCCGCCGCCGAGCCGCCGCCGCAGCACCCGCGGGCCGCTCGCCGGGGCCGTCCCCTCGGGGAGGTCGCCGTGGCCGGGAACCTCGCCGTGGCCGGGAATGGACACCTGCGGCGCCGACGCGGACCGCTCGGCCGGGCTGATCGGCAGCAGGGTGCGGCGGTCGCGCGGGACGTGCGGCCGGTGCTCGCGGCCCGCCATCACGTCGTCGAGGCGGTCGCCGATCGTGCCGTAGTCGTCGAAGCTGAGCACGGCGTCGGCCTCGGGCAGCGCCTCGGCCAGCTCGGCCCCGTACCGCTCGGCCATGCAGCCTGCGGCGACGACCTTGGCGCCCGAGTCGTGCGCGGCCAGCAGCGTGTCGATGGAGTCCTTCTTGGCCGCCTCGATGAAGCCGCAGGTGTTGACCACCACCACGTCGGCGCCCTCGGAGCTGGCCGTCAGGTCCCAGCCGGCGCCCTCGATGCGGGCGGCGAGCTCTTCGGAGTCGACCTCGTTGCGGGCGCATCCGAGCGTGACGAGGGAGACCTTGCGGCGTGCAGACATGCCCCTAAGGTAATGGTCCCGGCGTCCCGGACCGACCGTGGGCCACGCCTTCGCGGCGGGTTTCAGGCGGGTTCGGGCTGGTTCAGGCGGTCTCGGGGTCGCGCGGGGTGAAGCTCAGCCGCAGCACCCGGCCGCCCTTGCCGGGCGAACCGATGTCCTTGCCGTTGACGGTGACCTTCATGCCGCCGCCGCTGCCCATCAGGATGATGAGCTTCTTGCGGGCCTTCCACTTCCGGGCGTCGCCCCGGCGGATGGTGCCGCTGAACAACGTCCGGCCCTTGTCGCCGCGCACGTTGACCCAGGTGGCGCGCTTGGCCTTGAGGCGCACCTCGACGTTCTTGCGCGGCGCCTCGACCACCGGGTCGTTCTTCTTCGGCGCGGGCGCCACGGGGTTGGCGGCGCCCGCCGGGCCCGGGGTGCCGGCCACCTGCCGGGCGGTGCGCCGCTCGGGCCCGCCTCCGCCGCCGAACACCTGGACGACCCCGTAGATGACCACCAGCGCGAACGCGAGGGCCATCGCCGCGCTCCAGTTCGGCGAGCGGCGCTCGCGGAACGCGACCGGATGCTCGGGCTCGAGCGCCGAGACGGGCTGCGGCGCGCCGCCGTGCGACTCGTCGAAGTCGCGGACCAGCGGCTCGGGGTCGATGCCGATCATCCGGGAGATGTTGCGGATGTGGCCGCGGGCGTAGAAGTTGCCGCCGCACACGGAGAAGTCGTCGTTCTCCATCCCGCGGATGACGGTCTCGCGGACCCTGGTCTGAAGGCTCACCTGGGTGACCGTGAGACCGGCCCGCCGTCGCTCTCTCGCCAAGGTCTCACCGATGCTCACGCCGAGCCTCCCTTGAGAGCGACCATGCCCAACCCCACACTCCAGCGACACCAGTCTAGAAACCGCAATGCCCGCTGAGCGACAGACAACACGTTCGAAACAGGGCAAGATTGCGCATCATTCCACCATGCCCGATCCGGTCCCGCTCCGCCACGGCGGCGCGGAACGCCCCAGGTCGACCGGTACGACCGGGCGCCGCCGCGGACCGTCCAGGGGGCTCAGGAGCCGCCGCGGAGCTCGGCCAGGACCCCCGGGAGGTCGTCGGGCTTGGCGAGCACGTCGCGCGCCTTGGAGCCCTCGCTCGGCCCGACGATGTCGCGGCTCTCCATCAGGTCCATCAGCCGGCCGGCCTTGGCGAACCCCACCCGCAGCTTGCGCTGGAGCATCGAGGTGGACCCGAACTGGGTGCTGACGACCAGCTCGATCGCCTGGACGAGCAGGTCCATGTCGTCGCCGATGTCGCCGTCGATCTCCTTCTTCGGGCCGGCGACGTCGGTGACGTCCTCGCGGTAGGCCGCCTCCATCTGCCCCTTGCAGTGGCCGACGATCCCGCTGATCTCCTTCTCGGCGACGAACGCGTTCTGCAACCGCATCGGCTTGCTGGCGCCCATCGGCAGGAACAGGGCGTCACCCTGCCCGACCAGCTTCTCGGCGCCGGGCTGGTCGAGGATGACCCGGCTGTCGGCCAGCGAGGACGTCGCGAACGCCAGCCGGGACGGCACGTTGGCCTTGATCAGGCCGGTCACCACGTCGACGCTCGGGCGCTGGGTGGCCAGCACCAGGTGGATGCCGGCGGCGCGGGCGAGCTGGGTGATCCGCACCACCGAGTCCTCGACGTCGCGCGGCGCGACCATCATCAGGTCGGCGAGCTCGTCGACGATCACCAGCATGTACGGGTAGGGGGTGTAGACCCGCTCGCTGCCGGGGGGCGCGGTGAGCTTGCCCGCCTGCACCGCCTTGTTGAAGTCGTCGATGTGCCGGAACCCCGAGGCGGCCAGGTCGTCGTAGCGCCGGTCCATCTCGCCGACGACCCACTCCAGCGCCTCGGCGGCCTTCTTGGGATTGGTGATGATCGGGGTGATCAGGTGCGGGATGCCCTGGTACATGGTCAGCTCGACCCGCTTGGGGTCGACCAGGATCATCCGCACCTCGTCCGGGGTGGCCCGCATCAGCACCGAGGTGATCAGGCCGTTGATGCAGGTGGACTTGCCCGCGCCGGTCGCGCCGGCGATCAGGATGTGCGGCATCTTGGCCAGGTTGGCCACCACCGTGCGGCCCTCGACGTCCTTGCCCAGCCCGACGATCATCGGGTGGTGCTCGCTGGTCGCGGCGGGCGAGCGCAGCACGTCGCCGAGGCTGACGATGTCCTTGTCGACGTTGGGGATCTCCACCCCGATCGCGGACTTGCCGGG